>JBBSBS010000073.1:0-20141 GCA_038251045.1 Aggregatilineales bacterium
CCGCCTGTGACAAAGTCATGGAACTGCTAAAGTCGCACAATACGACTAACCTCTTAGCATGGGATTTTAAGCATATTCCAGTTCAATTTCTGGAAGCGGCCATTAAGGAAAGCGGCATTACTATCCATTCGCCACAGATGCGTGATGAGTTCCGGAGCGAGACTATTGAAAGCATCCGTGAGGCACAGGTGGGTCTGACAGGCGTAGATATGGCAATTGCGGCGACGGGATCGCTAGTGGTGAGCACCGCGCAGGGCAAAGGTCGTTTACCGACTGTGCTGCCTCCGGTGCATATCGCCGTGCTAACGGTGGATCAGATCGTTGGGCGTATGGAAGATTGGCTGGCATATCAACGGGCGAATGGATCGGATAGATTGTGGAACAGCGCCAATGTATGTTTTATCAGCGGGCCAAGCAAAACGGCTGACATCGAGATGGAACTCATCTATGGCGTACATGGGCCGGGTATTGTACAGGTGGTTGTGAAGAAATGACTTCGATTGAAAAGGTGTCGCAACAAGACTCGATTACTACCCTTGCCCGTGAGCTTGCAGCGGACTTTGCCTCGCGGGCGGAAGAGGCCGATAAACAAGCCAAACTGCCGCCTGAAGATGTGCAGGCACTTAAGGAGTCGGGTTATCTGCGGATGAGTGTGCCGCGTGAATACGGCGGCATGGGGCTTACGCTCAAAGAATGTGTCGAGGCACAGCTTGAGTTGGCTCAGGGCAGCACATCAAGCGCGATGGTCGCTGGAATGCAAATCCATATGTTCGGCAACGTCAGCGAAAATCGACCGTGGCCAGAAGCCGCATTTGAACGCCTGAGCCGACAGGCAGTCAACGGTGGTGTATTTAATACCGCTGCCAGTGAACCCACGCTTGGAAGCCCATCTCGCGGTGCGTTATTTGCGACCCATGCCGTCCGCAGTGAGCAAGGTTGGGTTGTCAACGGGCATAAAACGTGGACGACTGGCGGCAAGCACCTGACGCATATCGTGGTGCGCTTGAGCATAGAAGATGAGCCGGGGGTAATCGTCATTCCAGCCGATACGGCGGGCGTTGAGTGGGTGGAAACATGGGGCGATGGTTTGAGTCTGCGTGCCAGCGACAGCCACGATGTGTATTTCAAAGATGTACTTGTGCCCGACGAAAATGTTCTTGAACGGGGCAAACGGGATGACAAAACGCCAAACGCTTGGTTCCCGATGATTATGGCGGCGGTTTACCTCGGCACAGCGATAGCGGCGCGGGATGCGGTCATCCGCTTCGGGTTGCAACGCATACCGACAGCGCTTGGTAAACCCATCACTACCCTGCCAAAAATCCAGCGGCAAATCGGTGAAATTGATCTGGCGCTGATGGCAGCACGGGCGTTGATGCTGGATGTAGCAAGCCAGTGGACGGGTGACGAGCGCAGTAAAGGATTGTTTCCTAGCATCGCAGCAGCTAAACATCTGGCGACAGAAACCGCTAACATGGTGACAGACAAAGCATTGCAAATCGCAGGCGGAACCAGCTTGACGCGGGATTTGCCGCTTGAACGCTTTTTCCGTGATACGCGTGCCGGACTGATGCAACCACCATCCGGTGATACAGCATTGGAAATTGTGGGACGGGGCGCGATTGAGCAGTTGAGCAACAATCTATGAGTGAACAAAATATTTCGGCAGCACTTGACAAGCTCTCGGCAGGTTGGCTGGCGCAGGCACAAAAAGCCGAGCAGCAGGGGCGGCAATTAAGTGTGGGTAATATCCAGCAGGCGTTTTACCAACGCGGGATTGCCGAAGGGCTACGAGTAGCGGTGACTGACCTAAAAATACTCTTAGAGCATCCGGGCAGTGAAACTGTCAATGAGGTGAATGAACCTATCGAATTTAAGCAGGTCAGCCGGGAAGCGGCATTGGCATTGTTGATACGAGCAGGTCTAAAAACGAACGAGCTGCATATTCATAGTGACCACAGCTTTAGCGCCATCTTGCCTCCGTTACAGGCTATCAGCTTTGAGGATCACCTCGACAAGCTGACTGAACTGGCGGATGTTATCATCCTCGCACAGGGCCGGCTGCCAAACTCCAGCAAAGCCTACATTGGCTTCGCATTCCGTAAGCCCACGCCAACATAATCTTGCAACAAGTTTCAACAGCAGCTGAAATCACCGCGCTCATTGGAAAGCGGCACTTTGTCAGCGCAGAATTCATGTATCGCCCACGCCCCACCACAGCCAAAGACCAAATCGTGTTCGACTATACCTTACGCTCAAGGTTAGCGGCACTCGGCAAAAATGACGCAGTCATATTCATTTGTGATAGCCCACCAACCATTGACAGCCTAAACAGCTTTGCGTCCGAATTCCCGGATGTATTGATGGTTGCCATCATCACCAATCCACAGCCCTTTCGTGGGAAACACGCCTATACACCGGAACAACTGCAATGGAATTCACCTGACGATTGGCAACGGATGCAATCGACAGATCGCTGGGCACGGATTGATACGGCGCTGCATATCGGCAGTCTGCTGGATGGCTCAGGCTATTTAATAATGCCCGCTCATGATGCGGTTTGGGGACATGACCTGCTCCCCCGACTCAAACAATTCAGTCAGCGTTACGCCAAAAAGAATTTGCCAGCTGCCGTCAGCCCATACACTTACTATCAACATTCGCCTGTACCAGCCGCTGAAATACCCGCTGACATTATTCATTTGCTGAATACGGCACTAAGCCGCGACACACTATTCCGATGGAAAATTTACCGTGATACAGTGCAAGCGTTTTGGGGCAAAATGAATATGACCCCCTTCGGGATGTGTGGTGTTATCCGCAGCGAAACCGAAAAGACGCTTTGGGAAGATGATCTCGATATTGACCGCATCATTCGCACACAGGGTTACGTCGTGCGCTGTATGTGGGTCAGTGACCCGGCAGTATATCGGCAAGCGCCCCCCGTATTTGACCGTGATGGTGTGCGAAAGGTCATCGAACGCACCCTGCATTACTCACTGCATATACCGGATGAAAAGGTGGGCGGCAGCAATCTAAATATGTCACTGGATATATTAGGGCAAGTACGACAGATCGTTAGCCCACGCTTCAGACGATATAACCATGAAGCGGAAAACTTGATTGCAGAGTGTGCCGCCGAAATTGCTGTACGACTAAAAACATTTGGGGCATCATGGGTCGATTGGGGGCATTATCGCCATGTGGTGCGGGTCGGTGATCCGGTTGTTGAGGTATGGGCGCACAGATTGAGTAAATCAGAGGATTTAATCTGAAAAATTCGTCTGGTAAAATGAATATACTAACTACGAATTTGGCAGTAGAGTTTGAGGAGTTTGGCAATGATTGTTGCAGGAGATTTGAAAACGGGCGTGACGCTCAAGCTGGATGAGAATCTATATCGCGTTACTAAGAGCCTTTACAACAAGCCGGGGCGTGGCAAGGCATCGATGAATACCACCCTCATGGATATTCGCACAGGTCACACTGTTCAGCGCGTATTCGGGGTTGATGAGCGGCTGGACAATATTTTTGTTGAAGCCGAAAAAGTACAGTTTTTATACGGCGATGGTATGCATCTGCACTTCATGAACCCGGAAAGCTATGAACAGTACGAAGCGGGTATCGAACTTTTCGGTGAGGATGTGCGCTATCTGACCGAAAATCTGGAATTAGAACTGCGGCTTTATGAAGGTCTTGCCATCGATTACAAGCTGCCAACCACGGTTACGTTGAAGATTGGTGAATCCGACGTACAGATTGCCGGTGATACCAGTGGCAAGGTCATGAAAAAAGCTACTACCGAAACCGGATTGGAACTTCAGGTTCCGTTATTCGTCAACGTGGGCGATCCAATTACGGTTGATACACGCGATGGGTCTTATACCGGTCGCGGCTAGACACGTCGATCTTCCAGCAGGTATGAGGCATCTTCAAAGTGGGGATGCCTTTTGATTCCATTTGCTCGAACGAGCATCTAAACTGCACCAAAGAACACTGTGCGGCACATCAACATTCGTTAAGATCCACGCCATGAGCTTGCAACCGTAATACCATAATTGAGAAGTGGATTAAGGGGTATGACTGTATGTCCGAACAACGCGAATACAAAATGGAATTTCTATACCTAACAACAACAGGCTGGAAAAGTGGCAAACCACACGAAATCGAAATCTGGTATGTTAATCACAGAAAATGCCAATATCTCGTATCGGGTGGCGGAGATGAAGCCCATTGGGTGAGAAATATACAGCATAATCCCCGCATTACTTTCCGGATATTGGGGCAAAATTATACTGGCGTAGGGCGCGCGATTAACAAGGCTACCGAACCAGAACTGGCACGCGTCGTCGCAGAGTTGATGCAGAAAAAATACAATTGGAGTGATGGTTTAATCGTCGAACTTTGTCCGGAATAAATTTTGTAGCTTCAAATGAACGTAATAAGTGGTAGGTTTAAGAGACTACTCGAAATGTAACTGGCAATTAAGACGAGGTCTAAACTATGGCGGCCAATTTTTCAAATAAAGTGGTGGTGGTGACAGGTGCAGGCGGAAATATCGGACAAGCAGTGGCACGAGGTTTCTCTGCTGCCGGTGCGAAAGTGGTACTGGTAGGACGCAGCGAAAGTGAATTGGCAGCACTGGAAAAAGAATTAGGCGGTATGGTGGGTGTGGCGGATGTCACAAACCCTGACAGCCTCGATGCGCTGGTGAAACAAATCGAAAGCGCTTATGGCAAGATTGACGTGTTGGCGCATACGGTGGGCGGTTATAGCGCGGGCACACCCGTTCACGAATCTGGCATTGATTTATGGGATAAGATGATGAACCTGAATGCACGTTCAGTGTATGTCACCTGTGGTCGGGCGGCAAAGCATATGGTTGACCACGGCATTCACGGGCGCATTGTGGCCATTTTGGCGAAAAACGCCTACAAGGGTACAAACAATCACGGTGCATATTCGGCCTCAAAAGCGGCTGCGCAACGCATACTAGAAAGTATGGCAGCAGAATTAGGCAAACACGGAATCACAGTCAACGGCATAGTACCCAGTACCATTGATACACCGCAAAATCGTGCAGGATCACCGAACGCAGACTACAGCAAATGGGTACAGCCGGAAGAAATTGCCGATGCCATCCTATTTTTAGCATCCGATGAGAGCCGCGCAATCAACGGCATTAGTATGGATATCGGCAGTGGTCTGTAAGAGATTGTTCACCAAAACTGTCTAATATTAAGTTATAAACGTTACCCATTGGAGATGAAATGGCTGCTGTCACCGTTACGAGCGATCAAGGATTACGAACCATCATTCAGTCTGAACATCAGACTTGGTATGCCGACGAGACTATTGAAGATGGTGGGACGGGTACAGCCGCTGACCCTGTGGAACAACTGCTTGGAGCGATTGCTAGCTGCATGATTATGACCGTTCAACTTTACGCGAATCGTAAAAATTGGCCATTGGAAAAAATGGAGGTTCAACTCAATCTGGAGCGATTCGACGGCTCTGAATACCCGGCTTACAATGGCGAATCGCTGTTTGTTCATGAAATTCGCGAACATATCACCCTTTATGGTGAAAAATTAACCGATGAACAACGGACACGGCTGTTGGAAATTTCTACTAAATGCCCGGTACGGCGCGTCCTGACCAACCCGACCTTCTTCGTCGAATCACACAGTGAACCGGTTGCAGGAACGTAAGCGCCCAAATGTTCATTCTTTCAGACACCCTTACCCTCAAGGGGTGTTCTGTTTTATGAGATTGAGTTACACTCAAGTTGTATCGAAAGAAGGATAATCATGGCTGAACTCAATTACTCAATCGACCTTGATCTCAAAGAAGTCAAAGCAATGGTCGAGAACCTCGTACCCTATATCTATGAAGATGAGCTATATGCGAAGATCAATATGGATTCGGCACGACTGACCCCCGGCTCAATTTTGCTACGACTGCGGCGTTTGGAATTACTGCGCGACCAGATGAATACTGCGCAGCGTGAACAACTCGATAAATCCGCCGCTCAAAACGAGGCCATACGCACAGAATGGGCAGTCGCATACAGCAAAAAGATGCTGCGAGAAGTCGAGTCACGGTTGCGTGACCTACAAACTTATATTCAAGAGTGCAAAGAAGACCCGAAATTGTGCGCGAATGCTTATAATCCTGAAGCATTGCGACGCACCATTATCGCTGAACTCATGTCCGCACTGCCGCCAGATGCAGACAGCACAGCCGTAACATCTACCCTTAGAAGCGTTGATGGCGGCCTACGCCGGAACGTTCGTGAAACTTCATTTATCTGGGCGGATGTGCTTCAACCGGCTTATCCTCACGACTCATTTTGGTGGTTATATGGTCGGCCACCACAGCCCGAAGAATAAGTAGAAGCGTGTGCTGAGTACTGCATCCACAGCCACTACAAACCGCGTTTTTGTCCTGCTAGTTACAGGTCTGCTTCTGGCTGCATTTGTCATTGCAACCGTTGATCTGCACCGCGAGAGCCTATGGAATGATGAGGCATGGACAGCGTGGGCGATTCGATCACCTTATCTGCGAGACACATTGGAACGCGTGCAAGCGGATGTTCATCCTCCTCTTTACTTTTTGGCACTGTCTGCATTTGGGCGATTCACAGGAGACTCCGAGTTAGCGCTGCGCTGGCCGTCGGCTTTGTTCAACCTTATCGGACTAGCTACAACTTATGCCGTCGGCAAACATCTCTTTGATAAGCAGACGGGTTTGATTGCGTTGATATTGTTGGGAACAGCAAGCTTCTTCGTGTACTATGCTCGCGAAGCACGGATGTACAGCTTGCTCATGGCGCTAGGTGTTTTAGCGACCCTATTTTATGTGCGATGGCGAGCACGCCCCTCATTGTGGCGAACAATCCTCTATGGGCTTTCGATGGCAGCCCTACTCTACACCCACTATGCGGGCGTGTTTATCATCGTAACTCATCTACTTCATGTAATGATTACCCAATTCAATCAGCGTACCCGGCTACGCGCAAAGTGGTACTGGTTGCTATTCCCTTACATCCTCGCCACAATTCTATTTGCGCCATGGGTGCCCACATTCTTAAGTCAGATGCGAAGTAATCCAAACGGTCCGCTGGCCATTCCCGTCCCGACGAATTGGGCAACGGTCGCAGGATTAGTTTTGATATTAACAAGTGGCAGTTGGGGGCTGATGGTTGCTCCATTTGTACTGGGCAATGCTATCTCACGCATATGGCAGTACGCTAGCACCATTCTGCTGCTTGCACTCTGGTTGTTGATTACGCCGATATGCTTGCTCGCATTGAATATGTGGTTCGCGCCTGTTTATCAGGTACGTTACGCCATCGGGATGCTTCCCGCTGGCGCATTATTGCTCGCTTATGGGCTGCGCCACATTGAGTTACCTAATAAGATAACGATTGGCAAATTATCGGCGCGTGCGCTGTCGGCAGTAATCGCCATTACGCTGATCGTGTGGCTTGCCTATACCCAACTCACGATGCTCAATGAACTTTGGCCTCTTAAACCACCGTGGGAAGCAACTATACAACGTATGATTACTGCCCGTAATCCGCTGGACGCAACCATCACTGATCTGGCAGCATACAGCCCGGCAGCATATTACGACCGACAATTGGGATTAAAGCACGGTATCGGACTCGATCTTTCATGGCGGTTGCACACACCGGATGAAGTAAGCAAGCTTGTTTCAAAATTAGACAGTGTACCCGTGGTGTGGATAGCGCTGCCTGTAAACACCGCCAAAAGCTGGCGAGTTGTAGCTCAGTTGGCAGAAACTCGGCATGTTGGTTATCGCTCCAGCCTTGGCAATATGCTGTTCTACCAATTTCGACAGGGCAAAAGAGAGGATTTGCGATTCCAATTTGGTGATCTTGTAGCATTAGAAAGCGCATTTGCCGCCGATCAACAAATTATGTTACAAGCAGGGAAACAACTTTGCGTCAAACTTGACTTGCAGACTCTAAAAGGCATCGATAATTCATATTCAGTCGGGCTGCATCTCGTTGACATCACCGGTAATATCAATGCTGCCCAATGGGATAACGGTCTGGGCGCACGAGCCGCAAACGAAAGAGTGAGCCTACTGCTCTGCCTTGATATTCCAACAGATACCCCTCCCGGCGACTATCACCTTGAACTGACGGTATACAATTGGTCAACTGTAGAACGCTTACCGGTGCTGGATATTGGAGGCGACAGCACTATCGGTTGGGGTGATGTGCTGATGATGCAATCGGTGAATATCCAGCAATAATCGTTCGCAATCCCTATCATTTTGCGATCAAATTACAAGAGATTTGACTTATACAAAGTCCTCATTGCGACATCGTAACCGCCATTTTACCTTTATCAGAACGCGCAAATAGAAATCAATATGGCTGACAATTCTTCGGACACAATCATTATCGGTGCGGGTTTGAGCGGCTTGATGGCTGCCCACAAACTTAGTGAACATGGTCTACGCATAAGACTGGTGGACAAAGGACATAGTGTCGGCGGGCGGTTGGCAACACGACGATTCGGTGGCGGACTGGCGGATCACGGGGCGCAGTTCTTTACTGTACGATCACCCGTCTTTCAGGCTTACGTGGACAAGTGGCTGGCAAACGAACTGGTATACATATGGTCAAATGGGTTCAATGACGGTATTCGTATGTCGGATCAATTTGATGGGCATCCGCGTTATGCGACGTATGGTGGCATGAATGCGCTGGCAAAATATCTGGCTCAACAACTTGAACAGAAGGCTAAATTTCATACCCATGTCGAAATCACAAGCGTAACCCAATTAAGAGACGGTTGGGAGGTAAGTGATGAAAACGGGAAAGTGTACACAGCAAAGACCATGGTGATGACCCCGCCGGTACCACAATCTCTCTCCCTACTCGGCGAACTACAAAATAAACTCGCTGATTCTGACCGCACAGCACTAGAACGTATTGCTTATGTGCCGTGCATGGCGGGATTATTTCGGGTGGACGGTGCAGTAAACTTACCTGAACCCGGTGCATTACAACGACCAGATGCCACAATAAGCTGGATAGCTGATAATCAACGCAAAGGAATTTCGCCCGCAGCGACGATAATCACCGTTCACTCAGGCGCTAGCGTGAGCCAATCTCTGTGGGAGAAACCCGACGCGGAAGCACTGGATTTCCTTCGCAGTGAGTTAGCGGCTTTTCTGGGCAAGGGGACGAATATTGTCGAAGCAGCGCTAAAACGCTGGCGATACTCGCAACCTACGGTATTACATCCAGAACGCTTCTTGCTAGCTGAAGGACTTCCACCGTTGATTTTCGCAGGCGATGCCTTTGGTGAAGCACGGATGGAGGGATCGTTCCTATCCGGTTTGGCAGCGGGTGAAATGTTAACCCAATTATTGGTATAAATGTTGATATTTTTGACTGAAGGGAACCTGTAATGAGTGTAGTGAGTTTCGGCGAGCTACTAATTGACTTTGTGGCACAAGAACATGGAGTGAGCGTGGGCGAAGCATCTGGCTTCAAAAAAGCCCCCGGAGGTGCTCCGGCAAATGTGGCGGTTGCTGTCGCACGATTGGGCCATCCCAGCTCATTTTTAGGCCAAGTTGGGGATGATCCGTTCGGGCATCATCTTGCAGGTGTTTTGGCAGCAGACAATGTTGATGTGAGTGGATTACGATTTTCGACGGAAGCACGTACCGCGCTGGCATTTGTTTCGCTGCGAGCGGATGGCGAACGCAGCTTTATGTTTTATCGCCATCCCAGTGCCGACATGCTCATGCGCCCCGAGGATGTAGACGTTGATGTGCTGAATAGCAAAGACATATTTCACTTCGGATCCGTTACGATGATAAACGAACCCAGCAAATCCGCTACCTTAAAGGCCGCCGATTTAGCCCGCGCCAGCGGAAAATTGATTTCTTATGATCCCAATTTGCGATTGGCACTCTGGCCGGATGCAGATGCCGCACGGCAGGGTATGCTTGTTGGTCTGGATTACGCGACATTTCTCAAGGTCAGCCAAGAAGAAGTTGACTTTCTAACTGGAAGCCAAGATATTTCCATGCTGTGGCGTGAGAGCATCCAACTGATTGCAGTTACAAATGGAGCGCAAGGAGCAACTGTTTATACCCGAACCACTGAACAATTTGTTCCCGCGTACAATGTGCAGGCCGTTGATACAACTGGCGCAGGCGATGGCTTCGTCGCAGGACTGCTGGTGGGCATACTGGAGCATAAACAGAATTACAGCCAGCATCTTGAGTCTATCCTACGCTTTGCCAATGCAGTTGGTGCGTTGACCACTACCCAATTAGGGGCAATCCCGGCGCTGCCTTCACGCGAGGTCGTGGAAGCTTTTATGGCTGAACGAAGGTAAAAAAACCTAAAATTGTCTGAAATCCTTGTTCTTCGGGCGCTTTGAGACGGGTATTCACCCCTATACTAAAAGAAGGCCTCTAGAAGCAAAAAGGATTTTCGGATGGCAATAAAGCTCGACTGCCCAACATGCGGAAAACGGATGACCTTCGATTTAGCAAGCACCAGCGTCCTCTGCTCACACTGCGGTTACACCCCCAGCACAGGTATAGATGAACGCGCTGCCGAAATCCGCGCTAAGGGCAAGCGCCAGCAAGTTGTCATTGCAAATGCGTCCGAAATACAGCCGCGTGCGGCTGCTCTGTTTTACAGCGCGCATGACTATTTATTCGACGGTAACAAAACTGGCGCTATGGACAGCCTGCAAGATGCAATTGACATCCAAGCAGATTTTGCAGATGCACATATCTGGATGGCGAAGCTGAGTGATGATGAAGGGGTCAAACGCGACCACCTGAGCAGCATTCTAGCAGTAAATCCAACGCATGGAGAAGCTACCCAGATGATGCTTGTCCTCAATGGCAGGTTGACCGCTGAACAGGCGCAACAAGGTCTGAAAAGCGACGGCCCGCTACGCAAACAGGTTAACGCGGCTGTCAATACCACGATTGCAGGCACACGCTGCCCAAAATGCAACGGCAACTTAACCACTAATGATCATACGGGGCAGACAGAATGCAGCTTTTGTGGTTACATTTTGCCGCAGAGTGAACGTGCTAACGTCAACGGCGATTCCTTGTTCGCAGCACTGCTCGAGCGCAGGGCGGAACCGGTTAAGTGGATTATCGGCGAACGACTGCTGCACTGTAAGCTATGTGGGGCAGAACGTGCCATCCCTGCAACAGAACTCTCTTCTCGCTGTCCTTTCTGTGGCTCAAATCAGGTTATCGAGCAGGATGCCCTCGGCTCTTTTGAGCAACCGGACGGCATTATTCCGTTCAAAGTTTCGCGAGAAGAGGCTAGCGGGCTAATCAAGGAAAAGCTCAAAAGTGTGAGTGAACGAATCAAAGGCTGGTTTGATAACAACAAAGTCGCCTCTGCCACGTTGAATGGATACTATCTGCCCTTCTGGATGTTTGACTCAACCGTTGAAGTAACACGAACACGTATCCTCACGGAAGCATCTAACAGGAGTTATGGCTACACCCGCAGCATGATACCCGCACAAACGTATGTGCAAACTAAGTACAACGAAATATTCTCGGATGTTGAAGTATGTGGGTCACTTTCGCCATCCAAAGAACTCACGCGCCAGCTAGGCGACTACCATACAGTTGACATGCTCGATTATTCAGTGAACCTATTGGCTAAGTATCCAGCGCAGCTTTACGCTCAGGATTTTGATGAGGCAGCATTGGAAGCTCGCAGCCAGATTTCAGCAGCTATGCGTTACAAATTTAACCGCCGGGAATTGAGCGAACCTGAAAACGTGACTATTAACGTTTTTACCAATATTCAGCAAATGAGTTTTCGGTTAGTGTTGGCTCCGGTTTGGATCTCTCATTTGATCGAAGAAGATAAAGATCGCCGGATGGCTTTGGTGAATGGACAAACGGGTTCCGTTGCACTGGGCAAGAGTGAAAAGCCCAACAGACAGGCTAGAAAAGAACGTCAATAGCTTAATCGTTCCTATTGAGGCAATCTAGGCGATTCACCCGCTTTCCATTACAATGTGTCTGCTGGAAACATTCAACCTAACAAGGGGGTTTCATGCGTCGAACCATTTTCCTGATTGCTAGTGTGGCGGTCAGTGCCTTTTTTCTTTGGATCGCTTTGCGAGGGGTAGACTTTCAAGAAGTTCTCAAAAGCATCCAACAGGCGGAATTTGGTTGGATCGTGATTTCGTTGGTTGGCATCTCTTTCGGCTTATGGCTCCGTGGCGTTCGCTGGCAAGGCTTACTCGATTTTAAACCCTCTCTGATAAGAACGAGTCACATTCTCAATCTTGGATTCATGCTCAATTTATTACCCTTTCGTGTTGGCGAGGTTGCCCGCAGCCTGATGATTGCCCGTGAAGGCGTGGCAGTCGTTACAGCAGCAACCAGTGTGGTACTGGAACGGCTTATTGACACCCTAATAGTTGTCATTATGTTGGTGTTTTCGATTACACGCATCCCGAATACACCACCCGAAATTATTCAGTCGACGACTGTTTTTGGTGTGGTGGTTGTGGTGGGTTTCACTGTAATGGTGTTCTTCGCCCGTTTCCCCAATATTGGTCATAGTGTTCTAGCCTTTGTCGAACGCATTTTCCCGTTTCTTAAGCGCTTGGGGTTGGACAGACTGTTTGAGCAGTTACTTATCGGGCTAAAACCACTTACTCATGTCAAGAGTGCGCTTCATGCCATCATCTGGACCATCATTTCATGGACTGCTTCATTTGTTACCCTTTACGCTCTGGTACGTGCGCTGAATATCCCCAATGGTGATGCTTCGCCCCTCGATGAAAACGCGCGCATTTTGCTCACCCTTTTAAGTTTAGCCTTTGCGTCGTTGGGTAATGCTATCCCATTAAGTGTGGCAGGATTCGGACCATTTGAGGCAACGATTATTATAGCAGGACAGACTATGGGTATCCCCAAAGAAAGTGCTGTTTCACTGGGTTTCCTCTTTCATGGCATCAATATCGTTGGATATGCGGTCTGGGGTATAGTGGGGCTGCTCGCGCTCGGTGTTTCGTTAGGTGATGTGATGAATAACGAACGCAAAGATGAATCACTAGAAAGAATCTGACGACAATGCCTTTTTGTGATGTTGTAACGGGGGCGCGGCTGTACTACGAAGATGTTGGACAGGGAGAGCCTCTAATTCTACTGCACGGGTTATTGGGTACTGCCAAACGTGACCTCTCCACCATCATGGAATGGTTAAGTAGTAGCTACCATGTTTATGGTCCTTCCCTGCGCGGTTATGGCGAATCAACGCCCAAACCGCGTAGTTTTCCATTAGACTTTTACCATCGCGACGCAAAAGACATACTTGCATTTATGGACGCGCTGGATATTCAATCAGCGCACATCTTGGGTTATTCCGATGGTGGTGAAACCGCATTGGTAGCGGCAGGACTAAAACCAGAGCGGTTTAAGTCGGTGGCGGTTATCGGCGCAGTAGGCAATTTTTCACCGGCGATTCGCCCACGGGTACAAAGCTTATTTCCCGCTACGTGGATCACTGAAGAGGAAAAACAACTTCACCGTATCCCCAACGCCGATGCTTTCATTCTGCAGTGGGTTAACGCGTTGAAACACATCATTGATACGGGTGGTGACATCAGCCTGAGCTTAGCACCAAACATCACCTGCCCTGTGTTAATTATGCTCGGTGACAAGGATACACTCAACCCCGCCGAATACGCCCTTAAGTTCATCGAACACGCTCCCAACGGGCACTTGGAAGTGTTCTCATGCGGTCATCCTGTACATGAGCAGGCATGGGTAGATTTCCGACGTGTATACGGCGACTTCTTGCAAAAAATTGTCTAAAGCTCTGATAGCATAAATGTCCCGTCGGCATTTGGCGGAAACGGAACCACTTTTACGACCGCCTCCAAATTGATTACCCCATATATATGTGGAAACAAATCGGGATTATCAATTTCGGACTGCCCCGTTTGCGGATTGATTGGTGCTTCATATTTCAGTGGGGATAGTAATTTAGCGGGTTCAATTACCAAAAGTACCAAATCAGACTGTCCCCGATAAAAACTATTTGCCACCCGCAGCACTTGAATTGCAGTTGAACAATGGATAAAGCCCTCGTTCGTCAGGCTTTCCGCACGGTAATCTCCGGAATCAAGCGCAGTTTGCCAATCATGGCGGTGTGTGATATGCAAAATCATAGCCATTTTCTCTCCTACAAAGCGCCTGTCTCAAGGAAATGACGCAATTCATTGGTGCGACCAGCGATAACCTCAGCGGCATGTTCACGAATACGGGGATTATGCAAATTACCTGCCTGCCAGCGACAGGAAGCCAACAAGCGAGCCGCCATAAATGCTTCAAGATATTCAAGGTGCTTCTCTGGAAGGGTTCTCACAGACAGATACCCGACCAACCATGCATCGCGCAGCACCTCAAACCGACTTTCGGATTTGAATTGTAACAAACTCGGTGCGAGATCATAAAGATAATATCCCCAACTTAGATCATCAAAATCTATGGCTGCAACGCCTGTTTCCGTAAACAGAAAATTCTTTGGCAGGAAATCGGCATGAATTACACCAAAAGCATGGGGCAGCACGTCCAATTCTTTGAATACGGTATGTACTTGTGCTTCCACTTCAGCAAATATTACCTTCTGGTCAGCCGTAAAGATGCGCGCCCCCTCACCGGGATTGTAGGGCGATTGTTCACCAAATAGGCCTTCCCAATCCAGACGAGGGCGATTGAATTCCACATTTGGAACAAACGTATCTGCAAAGTTGTGCAATCCTGCAATGAAAGCTGCGGCGCGATGAACAACACCGGTAGGAATATCAACCGACGTGTAAAAATGTCCTTCAATCCACTGGAAAAGGACGCACGGTAATGGGGTGTCCAAAGTCTCCACATTGACCCCGGCTAACCATTCACCATCTTGTGTGGAAATTGGCTGTGGCACTTGTGATGTTGTCTGTTGACCGACCGTGATAAGCCATATTAACTCTGAACGTATCCACTCTATCCGTTTGTGTCCGGGACGGTGAATACGCAAGACATAATGTTCCGTGTTGGATGCGCTGATTTTGAAAACAATGTTGTTAGCATATGAAAGTAAGACGATGTCTGCTGTACCCAAGCCATAGTGCGGTAAAACAGATCGGGCTGCTGCGGTCAAATGAGCAACCTGCTGGTCGTAGGTTAGACTGGCGAAGGTCATGGAGGATACCCTCATGAAGCTGGAAAGAGGGAACAAAAAAGCCCCGAAAACTCGGAGCTTTGAAGCGGGCGACGAGATTCGAACTCGTGACATCTTCCTTGGCAAGGAAGCATTCTACCGCTGAATTACGCCCGCACTATGCATTACATTATAGTCGGTCAAACATACTTTGCAAGACTCAGTTTTACGTCTGTTTACTCACCGCATCCTGCTGTTTAGCCGCCCCATTTAAGCGCTCTATCAGACTAATGAGATTGACTTCATCAAGAGAAGCCAACGCGACGTGGGCACCGGCACCGTGTTTACCGCCTAAACCGACGCGCCAGAATCCACCGGCTAAGGCGGCTTGCATCCCGGCAACAGAGTCTTCAAAAACCACCGCCTCGGATGGAGAAACATTTAGATGTTCCGCTACCCATAAGAAAATATCAGGAGCCGGTTTGTTGCGGCTAACCGTATATCCATCTGCAATTACGTCAAAAAAGGGGAGCAACCCTAATTTTTGGGCTACACCGCGCGCGTTCTGGCTGGATGATCCTAAGCCGATTTTTACACCAGCGTCATGAGCTTCTTGCATAATTTCAGCCGTGCCGGGGAAACGATCCGCTGGACCGAGATTCTCCAAACTTTCGACAAAATAAGCGTTCTTACGATCCATCATAGCTTGCGCTTCGGCATCACTGACTGGTTTGCCTCCCAAAAATACTTCCAAACTATGGCGGCGTACTAAACCCTGCATTTGCTCATGCTGTTCCCACGTAAATGGAATACCTTCATCCTTGGCAAGCCGCAACCACGATTCATAGTGCAGCAAGGGAGTATCTGCTAAGACACCATCCAGATCGAAAATAAGGGCTCGAATGTTTATATTCATGGCTATTACGAGGTTTTTCTTTGGTCGAATATGGATATAATAGCAGACTATGCTGCAAAACAAACTACTAATCCCAACCGTTATTCTGCTCTTATCCTTATTACTGGCGGCCTGTGATCCGCTGGGGAGCCAGCCTACTCCCGCGGTGATGATCATTACCGCCGTGCCGAGTGCTACACCTGCTGCGACTGCAACCAATCCGGCGACGCTTACGCCTGTTCCGTCGCTGACACCTATTGTTTTGCCTTCTCCAACGTCGCCTCCATGTGACGAACCATCGGGACAGGTTATCCGTATCGATCAGTTCCAAAGTCAGGTCGCAGATGAGAACCTTCGCTACCGTGTTTATGTCCCACCATGCTACCAGAAGTCAGCCAAACGTTACCCCTACGTCATCCTATTGCATGGCGCTGGACAAAAAGAAGATGAGTGGGAAAAATTAGGGGCGATTATCAGCGAAGATCAGGGATTCTCGTTGGGCATATTGCCGCCGATGATTATGGTCATGCCCTATGTGGGCACGATAGGCAATAACAGCTTCTTCCCGCCAGACCCGTCCTACGAAACAGTGGTACTGGATGAACTGATTCCGGCTGTCGAACGCGACTTTTGCACATGGAGTAACCGGGATCACCGCGCAATCGGTGGAGTTTCTCGCGGCGGCTTCTGGGCTTACAGCATTGGTATACGCCATCCCGATGTTTTTGGAATCATTGGCGGACACAGTGCCTATTTCACTCAGGACTTGAACGAAGTGCCGCCAGCTTTTAACCCGCTGCAACTTGCCAGCGACTCGGCTTTACTGCCAGAGGCAAAACTCCGGATGTATATCGATAATGGCGCACAAGACCCTTCCGGTGTGGAACTAGAATTGTTCTCAACTTATTTAACGGAACGCGGCATCCCACATACTTACGTCATTAACCCAGTAGGCGATCATGATGACGATTACTGGTCAGCACATGTGTCGGAATATCTTGCCTTTTACGGGCGCAACTGGCCGCGCAGCGCTGGCGAATTACCGGACTGCTTTGACCCTAGCCCCTAATCCGAAAAGCTGCTGATATTTGTCACCTACATATATAACTGCTACCCCGGGGTAGCTTCTAGGGTGGCTTCCGGAATAGGTGTAGCGCTAAAAATACCCAGTGAAGCCTCGCACTCGCGAATTAAATCATCTGCTGCCGCAACGACATCACCGATGTCGGCAGTAATGGCTAATTCACGTCCCTGTCGCAAGTTGGACAGCGCTTGTGAACATAACCCAAGTGATTTTTGAGAACGCCCCAACCAGAAAAAATAATACGGAAACTTTGATCCTAAATCGATGGCTTTCTGCAAGTGTTGGATGGCCCCCTCATTATCGTCCATGCTGCTTTGAACACGACCCAGATAGGCATTACAATCGATGCTATTCGGGTTTGCATCCACACAACGGTTGAGAGTATCCGCTGCCTGCGAGAAGTTTCCTTGCCCGCGGAAGTAAAGCGTTCCCAACGCGAAAAGTGCGAGACCATTCTTGGGATTAACTTCAATGACATCACTCAAAATCGAGATGGCATCATCCATATTCTTGTTGAGGGTTGCGTCATCCCCGCTGTTGATGCCGAGTGTGTATAAAATGTTTGCCAGATCAACGGCAACATAGGGCACTTTCGGAGCAATATCATAGGCTTGCTGGTAGTAATTTCTGGCTGTTTCGCGGTCAAAATCGATACTCTGGGCAATTACGCCACGCACGTTGAGTGCCTCATAGCTGCCAGAGTCCGCCTCCAGAGCACGATCACTTGTACTCTTTGCCAGTTCAAACTCACCATCGTTGTAATAGGCTAATGCCAGAAAAGCCAACGCGC
The DNA here is from genome assembly GCA_038251045.1 of Aggregatilineales bacterium. Classification (GTDB taxonomy): domain Bacteria; phylum Chloroflexota; class Anaerolineae; order Aggregatilineales; family Phototrophicaceae; genus CFX2. The sequence goes on from JBBSBS010000073.1 coordinate 17,975, forward strand.
GGGCGCTGTTTGCATCTAATTCTAGCGCACGTAAAGCACTAGCAATGGCTTCACCTGCACGGTTATTACGGTCAAGCGCCAGCGCCCGAATCGCCCATGCATCCGACGAAAACGGATCCGAAGTCACTGCTGATTCAGCGGCGGGCAAAGCCTCATCATCACGACCTTGCATCAGTAGTCCGAAAGCCAACCGATTATGAACCGTGACATCATTTGGCAACGCATTTGCAATCGCTAAGTAACTGTTCACAGCCGATTCAATCCGCCCTTCGCGCCAGTCATTCTCGGCTAAATTCAACTTAGCCGTTGGATTTTCAGTGGCGGTAGCGGTCGGTGCAACCGCAGTAGACACACCGCTTTGTACACTGTCAATGACGTTGTTAATTACCTGCTGCACAGGAGGCGCAAACTCTGCCCGTCGCTGATAAATCTGAATACCAACAATGACCACAACCGGGGTTAGAATCCATAACCAGATCCAGCGCAAAGAGATCGGGCTGCGCCGCTGCTGTGCTTTTGAATAACGTTTAGGTGTTTTCAGATACATTAGGTGCTAACTTCCAATCAACGTTGGAACAATCGTAGGTGCTGCGATTGTTGGCAACGCTTGATTTGTATACTTCACACAATTTTCGGTAACGAGCGTTAAACCGGTTTGTATGATGTCGATAATGGTCGGTTCAGGCTGCAACTTAAGTGATTCATTGAGTAAAGTCCATGCCGAGTCGCAGTTCGCAGGGCCACCAATATAATAATAGGCTAGCCCTTGCTGATAATAACACTCAATCGCCTGTGAGTTATTAGCCTGACATGCCTTAAAATCCAAAATAGCATCTTCATAATTCCGGCGACGAAAGCGAACACCACCACGAGCCTTGTATGCATCTGCATAATTGAGATCAATCTGGATTGCATCGTCGCAGTAACCTTCAGCCTGTTCGTTTTGCCCGACCTGTGTATAGGTTTCGCACAAGCGGAGCAAACCTTTGGCATTACGGGGTTGGATTGTAAGCACTTTCTCATAGGCAGCAATGGCATCTTCAATTCGATTTGCGCCCTTATACTGCCCTGCTAGCTCAAAATAAGGTGCAGCCAAATTTGGGTTGATGTTGATGGCATCTTCCAGCTCCCGAATGGCCTCATCACGCCTGCCTACTAGAATCAGTGCAATGGCATAACCACGGTGCGCGTCCACGCTTTTCGGATCAGCATCAACAGCAGCAAGGCCATAATCTAACCCCTGCTGGTAACGCCCAATGTCAGTATAGGCGCGCGCAAGAACTGCGAGAAGGGATGCAAAATTATTATTCAGTTCAACCCCCTTGAGTGCCAGCGGAATCGCGGATTGCGAATCGTCCAACCAAACCAATGCTTTGGCTTTCAGGGTATAGGAACGAACATCCTGCGGTGCAACGTCAATCGCATGATCGCCCAAGTCGGAAGCCAATTGTGCATCGGACTTGAGCCGATTTTGCGTAGGATTAGCATCTCGATCCAGCTCAATAAGCGTTCGACCATATTCATAGATGTAGTCGATGCTATCTGGTTCCTGGCTTACAGCCTGCGCATAGGCCACTGCCGATTCTTCCATTTTGCCTTGAAGAAAAAGGTCATAACCCTTTGATGCCCATGTACTGGCAAAAGCAGTCGGGGTAGGCGCAAGCCCTACTACGTCCAGCGCCACCATTTGTAACTTCCCGAACTGCGCACTCACAAAAACCATAAACCCGCCAATCAGCAACCCGTAAAAGAACAAGAAACGACCTGTTACGCGGTTTCGACGGCGATTGCCAAAGAATGGTTGTGAATAATCACGTTTGATTTGCATACATTTATTCCTGTAAAACAGCAATCAACTCAAAAATAGCGAACTGGTGAAGTGGTGTCAAGACATAGACCAGTGGGGGATTATGGTACACGAATCATATTAACAAGTGCTAAGGGGCTGTGTAATTGGTCACTTCAAAGGGAATCGGCAGGCTTGTTTGCTGAGTACCATCATTCAATGTAGCCGTCGCAATCAGTTGATGCTCACCAAGCTCTAATTGCCACCACGCGACCCAAGGGGCGGCAGTCGACCGGGCAATCATTTGGTCATCCATTCGATATGTAACGGATTGAGTGCCGGGTGGGGCGGCTACAGTCAGGCGCAGACGCTGCGTTTCAA
>JBBSBS010000074.1:0-19805 GCA_038251045.1 Aggregatilineales bacterium
ATTACAAAAAACAACTTTGCTCGTTTGATTCCGGCTATCGAACGTGAATTGCGCGAAGCTGAAGTACGTCGAGCGAAAAGAGAGGCCGATTTAGCATTACGGAATTCAGAGTTGCGCTATCGATTATTGTTTGACAGTAATCCCGTGCCTCTCTGGGTATATGATGTGCAAACGTTGGCCTTCCTCGCAGTTAATGATGCCGCAATCCACCACTACGGATACACACGAAATGAGTTCTTGGCGATGTCAGTGGAGCAGATCCATGCGGTCGAAGACATCCCCATATTCCACGATAGAGTTAAAAGATTAAACAATGCTGAAGTGAACGAAGTAAACGTTTGGCGACATCTGAAAAAAGATGGAAGCCTGATATTTGTAGAGATAACAGTCCATGATTTAGAGTTCGAGTCACGTCCTGCACGTCTTGTTTTGTCAAACGACATTACCCAACGGAAACTAGCTGAAGAAAGATTATATCGTTATAACCAGCGTTTGAAGATCCTGCACGATATTGATCGAAGTATTCTCATGGCACAGTTGCCAGAGGCGATTTGCAATTTCGCTTTAGAGTTTATCGTCTCTCAAATTCAGATTTGGGGCGCAAGCATTACTGTTCTTGATCTAGAAAACAACACAGGAACTGTATTTGCTGCTTATGGCAACCATCAGGATAAATTATCCACAGGCAAACAATTCTCACTAGAAGATTTCTTGCCACAAGATATTGCTACGCTGAAAGCTGGCAATATCCTAAATATTGAAGACTTATTCAGCCATAAGCGCCCCCCCCGGGGTTTACGGGGAATGCGCATGAATGGTCTACGCTCCTATATTGCTATCCCCCTCATTGCCCAAAACAAGCTAATTGGATCGTTGAACTTGGGAAGTGATGTTATCAATGCATTTACGGCAGAAAACATTGAGATGACTTATGAAATAGCCGATCAATTGGCTATAGCGATCCAGCAATTTCGCTATTCAGAACAAATACGGCAACATACGGCTGAATTAGAAAATCATGTTGTAAGACGTACAGCCGAACTCCAACGTACAACAGATCGCGTTGAGGCAATTCTCAATAATAGTAGTGATGCCATTTTGTTGACAAGCTTCGATGGAGTAATTCAACAGGCAAATCCAGCATTTAATGAACTCTTCGGGTATGCAGGCTATGAGATCATTGGCACTTCACTTTTAATGGTGGCTGGTGTCGATGACATGGTTACTTTACTGGATACGCTTGCCGAGGTCATCAAAAGTCGCAAATCGACACGGATTGAAATTCTAAGCTCCCGAAAAGATGGGACTCCACTAAATACCGAAGTGGCATTAGCCGTTATTGTTCGCGAATCTACAGTGCATGGCGTTGTATGCGGCATCAGGGACATCACTGAGCGAATCACCTTGGAGCAAAATCTCCGTACTGCTCTCAACAAAGAAATAGAACTCAATGAACTCAAGTCTAGATTCACTTCGATGGTTTCACACGAGTTCCGCACGCCTTTAACGGTAATACGCTCCTCAACATGGCTTCTGCAACGTTATACGGATCGTATGTCGTTAGAAAAGAAGGATGAACACCTTAATCAAATCCAAATCCAAATTGAGCGTTTGACTGCCCTGCTGGATGACGTATTAACCCTTAGCCGAGCCGAAAGCGTTTCCCTCGAAGTAAGGGCAGAGATGCTCGATCTGCATGCCTTCTGCGCCGAACTTGTGACTGAAATACAACAGACGACTCAAAAACATGTGATTGTGTTCTCTGTCTTTGGCGATATGAGACAGGTGTATTTGGATGCGAAACTGATGCATCAGATGATTTCCAACCTTTTGAGTAATGCAGTGAAATATTCCCCGGCAGGCGGCACCGTGACACTAGAACTGAATTTTGAAGTTCAGGGGCTTGTCATCCGGGTTATAGATCAAGGTATTGGTATCCCTGAAACTGACCAATTGCACTTATTTGAAGTTTTTCATCGCGCCAAGAATGTGGGGAATATCTCAGGAACAGGGCTAGGATTGCCAATTGTCAAACGGGCAGCGGAAGCTCATGGTGGGTCTGTTGATGTTGAAAGTTCGGTGGAAACCGGCACAACTTTCACCATTCGAATTCCTATATAGGTCAGATTGTCGGCAGAAGGTAAACAAATGACGACAGTACTAGTCATTGAAGATGAACAACATATTCGGCGGAATATTGTTGATGCCCTAACCTATGAAGGTTATGAGGCAATCGAGGCTGAAAATGGCACTATAGGAGTGCAATTGACACTCGAGAATATCCCCGACTTGATTATTTGCGATGTAATGATGCCCGAGTTGGACGGATTCGAGGTCTTGCAGCAACTTCAAAGCGAACCAACGGCAGCCACAATTCCGTTTATCTTTTTGACCGCACTGGCTGACAGACAATATGTCCGTCATGGGATGCAATTGGGCGCAGACGATTACCTCACAAAACCGTTTACGCCAGATGAATTGCTGAGCACGATAAATACTCGCCTGACCAAACATGCTACGGCGCTGCGCCAATATAATAATTTACACACGACCACTGGCGAAAACAGAATTGCTTCAACGAAAGACACTCCTCGTTTGCAATCGCTAGTGGGGGTAACAATCAACGGCTATCAAATTGGTAATGTCATTGGTGAAGGAGGCACAGGTACAGTCTATCAAGCATATCAGCCATCCATCGGTCGCGATGTTGCCATAAAGGTATTGCGACAAAAATATGTAGACAATATGGAATTTATCCGCCGGTTCCAAACTGAAGCGGAATTAGTTGCCCGTTTAGAGCATCCACATATTATCCCGCTTTATGATTATTGGTACGATGCGCAAGGGGTTTACATTGTAATGCGCTGGCTACGGGGTGGAAGCTTACGTAGTGTGCTCAGTCAAAAGGGGCCGTGGGATTTTCCGCAGACGGTTCAACTACTGAATCAAGTCGCGGGAGCTTTATCAGTTGCCCATAACGTAGGCATAATTCATCGCGATATTAAACCCGGTAATATCCTTCTGGATGAACGAGGCAATGCTTATCTAACAGATTTTGGGATGGCAAAGAACCTTTTTTCAGGCACAAACGATGCTTTCCCGCGGCAAAGCTTGGAGGCCATGTTAAAAGCACAGGATGATTTTTTTAAGCAAGAACCCAGTAGTACACTTTATATTACCGACTCTGAGCAAATTGCTGGAACTCCGGCATATCTATCGCCTGAGCAAATTCAATCCGAACCTTTATCTTTACAAAGCGATATTTATAGTCTTGGTATTACACTCTACGAAACACTTACCGGGCAACAACCATTTCATGGAACAATCGGAGAAGTCATTAACCAACAAGTACTCGAAGATCTACCTTCCTTACTTATTCACCGACCGGATTTGTCACGATCGGTAGATGATGTAATCCAAAAGGCAACTGATAAAGAGCCTCACCATCGCTATGCGGATGTCATGTCGTTTGCAGCCGATTTTAGCATTTCGAACGATGGAGCTTAATAATCTGTGAATGTGATACCACGAGGATACCAATTAGCCAATAATTAATTGACTCTACTTTCGTTTAGCACCTATACTTATGATAAATTTAACTAAAAATTTCACGTTCTTAAAATAAATTATATACAAGTATATTAATAAATCCGCTGGTATTGGTTTACATAGCGTTTCTTACAGTGATATAATAATCATTCGGTATGAATAAAATTATTGATATTAGTTTTTTATCTTACATTTGATATACTCATTGTTTGTATTGAATTTACTGGAGAGTTATGAAAAGAACTTTTCTTGGGAAAATGTTTGCGATTTTGACACTTTTAACATCAGCATGTACACCTGGCATGCAATCGGCTGACTTAATTCCCGTTGTCATACAACTAGGTACAACCCATCAAGCCATATATGGCGGATTCTATGCGGCAGATCAGCGTGGAGATTACGCCCTTGAAGGGCTGACCGTCAGTTATATTGAGGGTGGAGCCAATGTTGACCTCGTATCTCCTTTGATCGATGGCGCGGCTCAATTCGGTATTATGGGAGCCAGTACGTTAATCGCAGAACGCGCCAACGGACGACCCATTCGTGCCCTCGCAACCATCCTTCGGCGTGACCCCGTGGTCTTCTTTAGCCTAGCATCTTCCGATATTGTGCGCCTCCAAGATTTCGTCGGCAAAAAAGTCTTGGTTAGTTCACGTCTACGCCCTCGCCTTAATGCAATGCTTGCAAAAACTGGAATCAGTCCAAGTGAAATCACACTGGTCAGCACCGGTGATTTTACGCAACTTTACACTGGTGAGATTGATGTGGCGAGCGGGTTAATAACAAGCACAGTTCTGGCTGCCCAGAAAGCGGGACATCCAGTTAATATTATTTTCCCGGATAACTATGGCGTTCATTTCTACTCAACCACTATTTATGCAACCGATGATTATATTGCTTCAAGCCCTGAACTCGTTACCAAATTTCTTCGAGCCACCCTCAAAGGCTGGACGTTTGCAGTGGAAAATCCACAATCTATTGGATCACTAGTAACGATTTACAATCCAAAGGCTGACGCGACTTTCGAAACTGCCAGCATGTCTGCGGCAATTCCCTATGTTAATACGGGTATAGATCATATTGGATGGATGAAACCTGATGATTGGGCAAATATGCTGCAAACGATGCGAGCCGAAGGGGAAGTTACGACCTCGTTAGATATTAAAGATGTTTACACCATGGAATTCATCCAAAAAATCTATGGAGAAACCCAGCCATGAGGCGTTCACTTGCCTTAACACCGAAATTAACATTCATCTTTGTGGCTTTCGCAATAGTACTGCTGACCAGTGTAGGAGTCTTGGCATATCGGAGTGGACGCAGTAGTTTGGAAGAGGCGACATTCTCAGGGTTGGTATCTACCGCCGTTGAAAAGGAGGCAGCACTCGAAAGGTGGGTTTCACAAGCCCAAAGCCAAATTACGATCATTGATGAATCCCCGTTGATGAGAGAAAGAGTCGCTGCCTTAAGAACTAAAGAACAAATAACGAGTACAGAAACCATACGCAGCGCAATTGTTGCAGAATTAATGCCGATGATTGGGGTACAAGATAGATTTGTAGAGCTGGCTATATTGGAACCAATCACAGGTATGGTGCTTGTATCAACCAGCCCTGCCGAAGAAGGCACTTTCAAAGAAGATCGCCCTTACTTCATCAACGGTCAAAACGAACCATTTGTACAGAACGTGTATTTCTCGATCGGGTGCCAATGTCCTTCAATGACTGCGGCTGCCCCAATAAAATCAAACAATGGTGAATTACTCGCCGTAGTGGCAGGAAAACTAAATTTAGACGGCATGGGTGTCATCATCAACCGAAGTTCGGGGCAATATCAAACTGCCGATGCCTACCTCGTAAATACGTCACATCTATTTGTAACGCAACCGCGCCTCATTCCTGATTCAGCAGTACTACAACGTGGGATTTATACAGATGCAGTGCAACTGTGTCTCACCGGCAAAAGTGGTTCGATTCAGGATCGTGATTATGTAGACATACCGGCAATGGCTGCGTATCGTTGGTTAGCAAATCGCAATCTCTGCCTTATTGTGAAAGTTGATCAAGCGGAAGCACTCAAGCCCGTTGATGCATTTGGATCAACCCTATTAATCACGGCAGCTATAGCATTACTAGGCGCTTCGATCTTGGCTGTGACCATAGCACGGACGATTACGCATCCTGTGCTCACTTTGAAGGATGGTGTCACAAAGTTTGGTCAAGGAGAATTGCAGATACGATTTCCAGAAAAATCAAAAGATGAAATTGGTGCTCTTGGGCACGAATTTAATATGATGGCCGATGCTATAGTCGAGAAAGAAAAACTTTTACAAAACTACACTAAAGATCTTGAGGAACGGGTCAACGAACGAACATCCCAGCTATCTTTTCTGGCAACCGCGAGCAGGACGCTTTCCGAGTCATTCGACTATTCAGATCGACTCAAAAAGGTAGCAGAACTTTCGGTTCCACAAATTGCAGATTGGTGCAGCGTAGACATCCTCGACAGTGACGGTATATTACAGCGGTTGGCAGTTGTTCACACCGATCCCCAAAAGATAGCCTTGGCCTTTGAACTACAACGTCGATTTCCTCCTGATCCGAACGCGCTGAGGGGAACCTACAATGTGTTGCGAACAGGACAGTCAGAATTTTATCCCGATATACCGGAAGCACTTTTGTTGGCTAGCACTTCAGATCCTGATCAACTCGCTATCATAAAGGAACTCGGAATCAGATCATCCATGACAGTTCCCCTACTTGCACATGGACATACGCTGGGGACTATAACGTTCGTCATGGCTGAGTCGGGAAGGCATTATGACGAGAGAGATCTTGCTCTAGCGGAAGACCTTGCGCGTAGAGCTGCGCTTTTGATCGACAACGCAAAACTCTTTACAGAGACTCAACAACTCAATACTGAGTTAGAACAACGTGTGCAAGAACGCACGGCACATCTAACGGCAGTAAACAAAGAACTAGAGGCATTTAGTTACTCTGTCTCCCATGACCTCCGTGCCCCGCTACGTGCAGTTGACGGATTTAGTCAAGCATTGCTGGAAGACTACAATGACAAGCTTGATGACATAGGAAGCGATTTCTTAAATCGTATTCGTAGCGAGAGCCAACGAATGGGGCAACTCATTGACGATTTAATTGGACTTTCGCGTTACTCTCGAACTGAAATGAAGCTGGCTGATGTTGATCTAAGCCAAATGGTACGCGAAATTGCAGGTGAGCTGAAAGCCAAAGAACCGCATCGCGATGTTGAATTTACTATACAAACTGATGTCACTACCTGTGGGGATGAGCGCTTAATCCATGCGGCATTACAGAATTTAATTGAAAATGCTTGGAAATTCACCTCTAAAACACCAAACGTACGGATTGAATTTGGCTGTTTCAACGGGGGCGAAACAATAGAATACTATGTGCGGGATAATGGCGCGGGTTTTGACATGGCTTATGTGAACAAGCTATTTGGTGCATTCCAACGTTTGCATGCTATGACGGAATTTTCGGGTACGGGCATCGGATTAGCCACTGTACAGCGTATAATTCATCGTCACGGTGGTTCCATCCGCGCAGAGGGAAAGTTAAACGAAGGCGCTTCATTTTATTTTACTTTGGGCGAAAAACACTGTACATAAGGAGCTATTGATGAAACACATATTACTTGTTGAAGACAATCCAAATGACCGGCTTTTGACTCAGCGAGCCTTCAAAAAAAGCAACTTGGGTAATGAACTCATCATGGTTAATGACGGTGAAGAAGCACTAACATATTTATTCGGCACCAACGACGTTGAACCCCAACCGCTTCCAGTTCTTATATTGTTGGATTTAAAATTACCCAAGGTCGATGGCCTAGAGGTATTGCAACGTATACGAGCAGATGAGCGAACCCAGCTCCTACCAGTCGTTATCCTGACCTCATCAAAAGAACAGGATGATCTTGTACGGAGTTATAAGCTGGGTGTGAATAGTTATGTTCGCAAACCGGTCGATTTCAATCAATTTGTCGAAGCCGTTCAACAATTAGGGTTGTATTGGCTGGTACTTAACGAAAGCCTTCTAAAGTAATTTTTGGAAAGCACTTATGGCTAACCCAATCAAGGCTCTGATCCTCGAAGACTCACCAAATGACATTGTCTTGCTATTACGTGAATTGCGACGTGGTGGCTTTGATCTTGACTACAGTGTCGTCAGTACTCCGGATGACATGAGAACAGCACTGCGGGATAGCAATTGGGATATTATCCTATCGGATTATTCCATGGGTGGCTTCGACGCGTTGGCGGCATTACATATCGTTAAAGAGACCGGTATCGATATTCCGTTTATTATTATCTCGGGAACAATTGGTGAAGATGTAGCAGTCGCGGCGATGAAAGCTGGAGCCAGTGATTTTTTTGCAAAAGATAAACTCACGAGACTCGTACCTGCGGTTGAACGAGAATTACGCGAAGCGGCAGGGCGGCGGAAGCGAAATGAGGCAGAGGCGCGTTTTACAACTGCGTTTCATGCCAGCCCGATAGGCACTGTCATCACCCGCCTATCTGATGGTCAAATACTTGATGTTAATAAACGATTCTTAAAAAATTACGACTTATCGCGTGATGCAATCATTGGTAAGAGCGGTTCCCAACTTGATATACGGGTAAAAACAGAACAACGTCAACAAATCGCACGACTGCTAGATACTACAGGTTCGATTAGTAATGTTGAAGTGGAGTATCAGCGTGAATCCGGCAAGCAAGGATTCGCATTGATGTCGGCGGAGATCATTGAACTGGATAACGAACCTTGTGTACTAAGCATGATACACGACATCACAGATCGAAAATTAGCAGAAACAGCTTTACGCGCTAGTGAGGAAAAATTTCGATTTCTGGCAGAACACTCGACTGACATGATCTCGAGACACACGGCAGATGGTCATTATCTTTATGTGTCCCCTGCATGTCGAACATTGCTGGGTTATGAACCGGAAGATCTGATAGGCCATTCTGCTTATGAATTCTTTCACCCCGATGACATTGTGTCCATTTCCACCTCGCATCAGGCAATTTTAGAAAATGACGGAACCTACACTATTTCCTACCGCATCCGGCGCAAAGATGGTCGCTACACATGGTTCGAAACTATCAGTCGCACTATTCGCGATTCGGAAACAAATGAAGATCACGAAATCCAAGGCGCTTCTCGTGATATTTCAGCGCGTAAGGAAGCCGAACAATCGCTAAAACGATATGCAGAACGGCTCGAATTCCTTCATGATGTTGATCTTGCCATTCTGAGAGCTGATCAACCACAAACGATTGCACAATCTGTCCTCACACGTCTACAAACCTCAATGGGTTTAGATAGCGCAACTATCACAGCTTTTGATCTGGAGCGGAATCAATTTAAACTTCTCGCTGCTATTGATCCAATCCCTGAATATGATCCCTACTCAGATGCTTCAATCATCGATGTTTTGCACCGAAACGAAATCTATTATGTCGATGAGCTAATAGACGGAGCTCAATCTTCCAGTGACACGATTCTAATCAAGGCCGGCATCCGATCTTATGTACGAATCCCGCTGATTTCCAGCGGCAAATTATTGGGATCATTCTCGCTATATGCAAAAAGACCCCATGCATTTCTAGTTCAGGAACTCGACATCGCCAAAGAGCTTAGTTCTCAATTGGCGATTGTCATTGAAAATGCGCGATTGCTCGAAGTCGAACAGCGCAGAAACAGTGAATTAGCAGCGCTCCACCAAGCAAGTCTACAACTTACGAATAGTTTGGATGTCGAAAAAATACTTGGCACGGTTATTGATTATGCCATCTCATTGATTCATGCCAATGATGCCCACATCTTTTTATATAACGGCGAAACGCTAACATTTGGGGCCGCACAATGGGACGGAAAAAACCACGATAAACCTCTTGCGCAGCCACGCTCAGATGGCATAACTTATACAGTCGCACGCAGTGGAAAATTATTGATCATACCTGACGTAAACCAACATCCCTCCTATCAAGATTGGAAGTGGGGTGGTGCCATCATCGGCTTACCCTTGCGTGTTGCGGATGAAGTCAACGGTGTGATGTCAGTAGCATTTGTCGAACCTCACCATTTTGACGAACATGAAATCCGTCTTTTGGAATTGTTGGCTGATCAGGCCGCGATTGCCATCCACAATGCCCAACTTTACCAGCAAGTGCGAAGCCACGCCCAGAACTTGGAACAACGCGTTTTAGAACGAACAGAGGAACTTCAGCGAGCAGGCGACCGTGTTATCGCGATTTTGAACAACACCGGCGACTCGGTGATATTGGCAAACTCACGCGGATTAATTCAACAAACAAACCCTAGGTTTAACCATCAGTTTGGCTATGAGCAAGATGCTTTGTTTGATCACCCCTTAGCATCTGTGGTTGCCAAAGAATCGGTTGACCAGTTTTATGAATTTCTCCAAATGACTGAACAAAGTGTGGAGCCAAAACGAATTGAGGTCATTGCTCAACGAAAAGATCAAACGACTTTCCCGGCTGATACATCAATCTCGGCATTTACGGAAGGAAACGACAGAATGGTCGTTTACAGCCTTCGTGATATTTCGCACATGAAACAAGTGGAAGTAGAACTCCGCAGAGCGCTCGAAAAAGAAAAAGAGCTAAACGAATTAAAAACCAGTTTTACTTCCATCGTTTCACATGAGTTTCGCACTCCCCTGTCTGTAATTCTAACATCATCCGACTTTCTACTTCGCTACTATGAACGCATAGATGAACCCCGTCGGCTTGAAAAACTTCAAAATATCAGCCGGCAGGTTCAACGACTGGTGCGACTGATGGATGATGTATTGACCATTACACGGGCAGAAAGTGTCGGCTTTGAGTTTCGACCGAGAACTCTAGAGATTGCCGCGCTGTGCAGGGAAATCATTGACGATGTTAAGGTGGGATACCAAGAGGGTATACATATCGACTTTGTATTGGAAAGTCAGCATAGTTTGGTTTTTATTGACGAATTTCTGTTTGGTCACATTCTACAAAACCTCGCTTCGAATGCCATAAAATATTCCAAGACAGGCAGTACCGTACGTATTCTCTTGAATTGTTCTGACACGGAATTGATCTTACGAGTAGAAGACCAAGGCATCGGTATACCCGAACAATATCAGAGAAATCTTTTTGAGGCATTTAGACGAGCCACCAACGTCGGTCAGATTCAGGGGACTGGTATTGGACTCACGATAGTAAAACGCGCGGTGGAAGCACACAGGGGCACAATCGAATTAACGAGTGCGGAGGGAAAGGGAACCACATTCATTGTCAAGCTGCCAATCACAGTGGGTAATCAAGAGGACGGAAATAGCGAAAGCCAACGATTTAATTTTTGAACAATTTGGAGCCAATCCAAAGATTAAACCCACAATTTACTATTTACCCTGATCGGAATGGCTTTAGTCACACAATCGATACCCCTTCCCCGTTTATCTTCATTGTTCAGAATATCTCAGCACCTGTAGATATTAATGTACCATAGTGTTTGCATTCACTGTTCCGACAACAGGATAGGATATTAAGCCGAGCAACGAACGCTTCTGGACTTAAGTGGTTTAGCCTGTAACGGCATAATTAAACGATAGTCTACTCCGAAAGCGACAAATTTCTCAATGAACCCACGCCGAGCACTCCCTCAGATTGCAGTGATCACATTTTTCACATTTGCAGCTAGAGGACTTGTACTGCCCTTTGTAAATATCTATTTAAAGTCAACTGGCCTCAGCGCTACGCAAATCGGCTTGCTCATCAGTTTCAGCGCATTGGTTCAACTCCTCATAACGCCCATATTGCATACATGGGCAGATCGCACTCACCAACATCGCCGCCTCTATTATGGATTCTTGATTTCCAATGCCTTAGCCTTGGTCGGCGTTGTCACACAGATTAGCCAATTCATGTTGGGTACAGCCATCATCGTACGCGACTCATCGGATTCGCCAAGTGCATCATTGTTGTCCCAACTCACCATCACTTGGCTCGATGAAAAAAAGCTGGCAATTTATGGTCGGCTGCGGGCATGGGGTTCATTCGGTTGGGCAGTTGCAACTTTAGTTAGTGGACGCATCTTCGCAGCAGGCGGCTATCCATTGCTATTTATTCTCGCTGCCCTCTTCAATATCATATTACTGCCTCTTGTGAGGATCTTACCTGCACGCACATCTGTGGCTCAAGAAACGCAATCAACTGCACCACCACGTTCAAATATCTTTTATGTTTATCTGTTAAGCGTGTTCTTGTTTTACGTGGGGGCAAATGCAATTGGCGCATTTGGTTTCATTTATTTTAAAGAGAATCTTGGGGCAAGTAATGAGGTAATCGGGATTATCTCATCTGTATCCGCGCTCGCTGAAATACCATCAATGATCCTAATTGATCGTCTTCTGCGCCGTACAAATATCCGCACCACATTAGCAATCGGGGCGATGGGGCAAGCAATATTATGGTTAGCCTATACGATGCTAACCGGGCCATCACTTCTTATTCCGCTAATGATTATACGCGGCACGTTTTATACGTTTTATAACGTTTCCGCCACCCTGCTCGTTTCGCGCATTAGCCATCCATCTAATGTTGCTACGAATCAAGCCCTCGCCCAAGTGACCATTCCCGGTATCGCTATCTTGCTGACCGTATTTGTGAGCGGTTGGCTATATGATAACGCCGGCCCAGAAGTTCTATTCCAAATAGCCGCTTTCATGGGAGTAGTAGCGGCCATTCTGGTGGTGGTAGTGCGGCGACAACTTACAGCAGAGGTAACCAGAATGCAATTAATTCGCGAGGAAACCTCTGCCGCTTAAGTGTTACTTTAATGCGCCGCGAGTTAAACCCTGAATAAACTGGCGAGAAAAAATGATATAAAACACAAGCACTGGAATCATCGCCAATACAAGCGCTGCCAGAAGCGCCGTCCAATCCGTTTTGTATTGCCCTGCAAACTCTGACAATCCAAGAGTAACTGTTCGGACATTTCCGCCGGGGGCAAGCGTCAGCGGGAACCATAAATCATTCCAAATCGGCAGCATGTTAAAGACAAGTACTGTCGCCAATGCCGGACGAACCAGCGGCATAATGAACGAAAAGAGAATACGATACTCACTCGCACCATCGACCCGTGCCGCATCTTTGAGTTCTGTAGGTACCTGCCGCATGAACTCAGTCAAGATGAAGACTGCAATCGGTAGCCCGGACGCGGTGTAAACGAGAATCAATGCCCATTGGGTATTATAAATGCCGAGCGTATTCATCAATCGAATGAGGCTTACGGTGCCCAGACGGATCGGAATCATGATCCCGATAGCCATGTATAACCCCAACAACTTATTACCTCTAAACTCATATTCGGATAATGCGAAAGATGCCATTGAACCGAGCATAAGAATTAAGAAGAGTGAGAGGCCAGTCACAAAAATACTGTTTCCAAAATAACTAAATATTGAAGCCCGTGATAAGACCTGCTCATATCCTTTGGTCGAAAAGAGATTTATGATCTGAAAACCATCGTCAAACGAAAACCAAATCGGAGGTGTATACGGAACCCGAAACAGATCTTTCCGATCTTTAAACGAATTCATGAGGATCAGCACTGTCGGAAATAGCGCCAGTACGGAATATCCGATCAATATGACGTGCGGAAATAACTGCGCAAGTCGATAGCCCCAATCAATAACAGCATTTCTGGTTTGCGGCGCTGGCAACTGTTGGGCGGTAGAAGTCATTTGTGTCACTTTATACTCCAGTTAATCTCGAACCAAGCGGCGTTGAATGACAAATAGATATAAAATGACCCCTGTCAAGATAATGAGGAACATCATAGTCGCAATGGTCGTCCCCATTGCTTGGTTGGGGAGTTGGCCTCCTGCGCCAAATGTCACCCGATAAAAAAATGTGCCTAACAAGTCGGTTCTAAAATCGGGTCCTGCTTGACTACCTTGCATCACATACACGTTATCAAATGCACTGAAATTCCCAACGAATGTAAGTATCGTAACAATGCCCGCCGTCGGTAGTATGAGTGGAAATTTGATATTCCAAAAAACTCTCCAAGGGCTCGCACCGTCAACCCGGGCAGCATCAATTAGCTCACCATCAATTCCGAGCAGTGCCGACAGGAACAATATCATCGGCAGCCCCACATATTGCCAAACGCCTACCAAGGCTACAACCGTAAGCGCAAGATCAGGTGAGCCGAGCCAACCTTCCTTGGGGATGATACCCCCCAGACCTACCGTTTTGAGAATGTTATTAATGACCCCCCAAAGCGGACTCAGCATTAACGTCCAAATCCAGCCGATAATAACAATAGACAGTGTCGTGGGGGTAAAAAGTATTGTGCGGTAGATCGCTGCTCCCCGTAGATTTCGACCTGAGAGCAGAGTCGCAAGCAGCAGCGCCACTGGATTTTGCACCAGCATAAATATGACAAAGAAGCGAATATTATTACTGATTGCATTCCTGAAGCGCGCATCGTAATCGGTTGTATTTGGATCGTTAAGCAACCGATCAAAATTATCAAGTCCAACAAACGTTTGCGTTGTGGTCGTTATTCCATCTACGGTCGAGACTTTTTGATCATAAAAACTGGCGCGCAACGAATCAAGAAGAGGCCATGTTAAAAAAAGGGTATAAATAATGACAGCAGGACCTAAAAAAACAAGTAAGTGATGCCATCGAGCGCGGCGTGTCGAACCCATAGAATTATTTCCAATATTGATAAACTTAGTGAACAAAGGAGTGATGGCAAGTGTTTAGTCTTGCCATCACCATCACAACTAGTGCCGCACGATAAAGTACCGTACGTCGCTCACTAATTAGTCATTGGGGTATACCACTCATCCAGACCATCCTGAATGATTTTTGCAACTTCTTCCGGTGTCTCATTACCTTGAACCATCAGGTAAATGTTATCGGCTGAAGTTGTGTTGCCTGCGGGTTCACCACGTGACAGGAATTGGTCAAAAAGGCGAATGGTCGAGCTGCATTCACTGCGCCATGACACAAATTCGGCAGCCAGCGGATCTTTGACTTCAATCGGATGATCCGACAAGGAGAAGAAGCCCGGTTGGTTGTCCGAATAAGCTTGTGCAAACTCAGCGGTGGTCAGCCATTCAAGGAACGCTTTGGCTTCTGCGGGGTGAGCACTCTTTGAGTTCATTCCCACCGCAATATCCACGTGGTCACTGATGGAGCAGTCGGTTGCGCCATCTGGCGTATAAGGCCTGAACGCGCCCATTTCGAAGTCGGCCATCGATTCAAACAGCGGAATTTCCCATGAACCGGACGGGTAAATTGCTGCCAGCCCCAATGGGAACAACTGCTGCGCATCAGCATAACCAATGGACTCATTACCTTCTGGCAGATAGTCCTTCCAGCGGGCAACTGTTGCCAGAGCCGATACAAAGCCCGGGTCAGTCACCTTCATGCTGCCATCAATAAGACCCAACCGTGCTGCTTCGCCACCCGCAAAGTTCGGCCACATATTATTGAAGCCCATCGTCTGGGTAGTCCATGCATCCTTGGTGGTGATGTCCAGTGGGGTGATGCCGGCGGCTTTAATCTTATCAAGTACTGCGAAGAACTCGGTTTCAGTCTTCGGTACTTCCACGCCAACTTCAGCAAAGATATCCTTGTTGTAAATGAAACCGTGAATGACCGAGGCCATCGGTACGCAGTAGGTCGCGCTCTTGTCATCGGTTGACCACGCGCCCTTAGCAACATCACTAAAATGGCTCAACCCTTCAATATCTTTGATGTCGGCTAGACCACCAGCTTGATAAAGGAGGAGTGCCCGATCAAATGGACGACAGGTAATCAGGTCAGGGCCGGTTCCGGCAGCGACAGCATTGGTCATTACGCCGTCGTATTCCGTGTTGAGTGTCGGCTCGAACTTGACATCAATAGTAGGGTTGGCTGCTTCAAAAACAGCGAGGATATTGTCCCAAGCTTCAACATCTTCTGTGCGCCAACTTCCCATTACAATTTCTACTTTGTCCTGGGCATGAACTGCCACCATCGACAGTACCATGACCAGAACAGTTCACATTAAAACCACTTTTTTCACGGTCGAGTCTCCTTAAGATATTTTCCGAGTTCGCAGTGTATTCCTGTTAGCCATTCGTTAACGACTAACTCCTTAATGTTTAACAAATTTCCGTGATATTGTAAAGCCAACCACTTTACCAGAATTAGCGTTAGAATGTTGGATATTATCGCCAAATCACTGCAAAACAGAGGGAAATTGATGTCAAACTTTGTCGAAAATTACCTTGAAAATGTGATAGATATGCTGCGCAAGATTGAGCAAAACTCACAACAATCCATTCATCAAGCAGCCGAATCTGTCGCCAATGCCATCCAGAACGGAGGACTGTTCGTATTATTTGGCAGCGGTCATTCAGCATTAATTGCTAAAGATGCGGCTTATAGAGCCGGAGGACTTGCACCCGTTATGGTGATAGATGATATTGCCGACGGAGATGCAGAACGCATCGAGGGTTTAGCGGCCTATATTTTCGCGCGTTACGAGCTTCGCCCAAACTCTGTGTTGGCAGTCATTTCTAATTCCGGTATTAATCCGGTTCCCATTGAAATGGCTATGATTGCCAAGTCAGGCGGATACAAGGTGATTGCCATCACGTCATTAACGCACAGTCAGGCAGTACCTTCGCGTCACTCTAGCGGCAAAAGACTGCTTGATATTGCTGACATCGTAATTGATACCCACGGTATAGTCGGAGATGCCTCAATCGAACTTCCCGGAAGCCCGCACAAAATAGGCGCGACTTCGACTATTGCAGGTTCTGCTATTGTCCAAGCTATCAGTGTTCAGGCAGCGGGATTGCTGGCTGAACAGGGCATCGAACCACCCATCTGGCTCAGCGGCAACGTCCAAAATGGCAGTATACATAACGCTGCCCTACTAGATCGCTATCGTCCGGACATGGCGCGTTATCAAATGGCAAAAGTGCCATCGTTCGTGACTTCGGAAAAGACAAAAGGAACTACATAGTCAACGGGTCATTATCATTATTCGTTGCAGACGCATGAGTCGTTAATCTTGCCCTGCCGTTTCAGAAATTTACGATGCCGAATGGAAACAAGTGATTAACATTCTCGTGGGTAAGCTTGCCGCCATACTCGCAGCGTTCAAATGACTCTATATACTGAATTTTGCTAAGGACTTCTACTGGCACTTTATGCTGCAACTCCGGTAGAAATTCCATGATGTTTACCGAATTTGACCATTTTGCCTTCAACCACGCCAACCGTTCAGCCGGTTGTTGAGGAACCTCTTGCAGATAACCTTCTATGAATGGAAGCCATTCATATATTTGAGACTCGTGGAAGGATAAGGCTTCCATTTTCCGATCAATGACATCCGAAATATCCACAACCACTTCCGACACAAAAGGATACGGCTTATTGAAGCGATCTTGGTGGTAGACAATCACCGGATTTGATTCAAGTCGAGGTGTAAACGGTACAACATTGGGCACACAAATCAGATAGGCCGCGTCTTGAACCAACAACGATGTGTTTCTGTGGTCAGCATGATAGTCGTTTGGGCGGTGCGTGATGATCAAATCCGCCTTCACTTCGCGAATGATTTGAATGACCTTCTTTCTATTCTCTATTGATGCTTGCAACTCGCCATCATGATTGTCCAAAACAATATAATTAATACCCAAGAATTTGGCGACAGCCTGACTTTCTTTATGTCGGCGCTGCGCTAAACCGCCACCGCTTTGCACATGGTGACCGGCATCACCGTTCGTAAACGACAAATAATTCACAGTGTGACCTAATTGCAGATACTTTATAGCAGTGCCGCCAAATTGTATGTCTGCATCATCCGGATGAGCGCCGATAAAGAGAACACTTAGCTTACTGTCATTGTCTTGGTTTGGTATAACGCCCATCATTGCTCCCTTGACTTACATCATTATCGTGACCAAATTGGATGGCGATTTACGCAGCTTCATAACCGGAAAATCGTTGCACAATCCACCGGACTTGAATATATCGTATCGCGCAACGCTTTCCAAAGCGATTGGTTAGCATGGATTCTGTTGAAATCTATAACTGCCAAGCAAAGATCAGTGTCGATTAAAACTCATCGAACAGGAGAAAAGCGGTAATCATTTTTGGATTTTGGTGCTTCATAATTCCCGCCGCACTTCAGACTTCCCCTTTCATGAACTCATCTCAATTTAGCTCATCGGATGCCAGATCATTGAGAGTGTAATCGCAAACACGACTAGAAGTGCCCCTAAGGCTGTAAAGGCCACGCTAATTTCCGTTACTTCGTGCTTGACGATGAGGTATGTTGGTAGGTTTTCAAACACGTTCTGAAGTTCGCTCCCGCTTTCAGCAGAGTAATAGATTCCGCCGGTCATATCGGCAATTTGCTTTAAGGTATCCTCATCGATGCCTCTACGAAAACGACCTCCTGAGCCGCCGCCGCCACCGAACTGCTGCCCGCCACCAAAGGGTTCGCGCCCTATAAACTGATCACCACAATTCGGGAATTCTGACCCTTGGGCAGTGCCAAATCCAATCGTATAAACACGAACGCCCCGGTCTACTGCCTGCTGCGCCGCGTCCACAGGTAAAGGCCCAACATTGCTCGCACCATCGGTCAGCAAAACAATGATACTGGGTGCATAAGCGCCTTTCGGCACAGGTGTTGGTTCTAATCCAGATGATATATCACTTACGCTGGGGGCAACGCTGGGATCAATTTCAGAAATCGCGTCAATAGATTTTAGTATGCCGCTGCCGATTCCGGTACGGCGGCCTGTCATCAGGCTTTCAATAGCCGTTTGCAGCGCATTCGCATCGGTTGTAGGGGATTGAATTAACTCGGCAAAACCAGAAAAGGCGATGATACCGATATGCGTACTATATTTTTGGCTCTCGATAAATGATATGGCGGCAGCCTCTGCTGCACGGAGGCGGTTGGGTTCAATATCGGTTGAACACATGCTTCTTGAAACATCAATCGCCAGTATGATAGTTGTCTGGTTAGTGGGTACAGCCACGACAGTTACAGGGCGAACCAGCGCGAAAATCAAACTTGCAACGGCAGCCAGGAACAACACAAATGGCAAATGCCGTCGCAATCGGGAGTAGCGGGGAAGCGCGGCACGAATCAGAGACAGGCTGGAGAAGCGTACTGTAAAGCGTCGTCGCCGGCGCAAAATCCAGATGTATACCGCCACCAATAGAGGGATTAACAGCAAAAGGAGTAGAAATCCGGGCCAGAGTAAATCCATCTATCACCTCCAATAAATCTTCAAATCTTCTCCTGTCATGGCACACGGCCGAACCATAGGAGCGACAGCATAGCGCCGATCAACATAGTCAGGATACCCACTCCTGCAAATAGAGGAGTAACTTCCATCTCCTCTGGCTTAATCACCAATTGAGGGCTTAGGTTATCGTAAATTTCGCGCAAATCTTCTTCGCTCTCAGCGTTGTAATAAGCACCCTCGGTAAGTTCTGAAATTTGCTGGAGAGTGCCTTCTTCCAGTTGTGTGTGGACAGTAAAACCGTTGATGTGTACATTCGTACCGGCGGGACTCCCAATACCCACTGTATAAATACGCACGCCAAGATCTGCCGCCGTTTGAGCAGCTTCAAGTGGATCAGGAGATTGATTATTCTCGCCATCAGTCACGAGGATGAAGACCGTGTCATGACGTTTTTGTTCCACAATCCGCGCGATGTCCCCCAAGACATCCGTTTGTTTGCTGCCGGTTGCGCCATAAGCTTTTACCTCAATGAGAATCGCGGGATCTCCCGCCGAAGGGACGGCGAAGTCAGCCTTCTCCGTGCTCAAGCCGGAAGCACCGGTGAAACGGCAGCGAATCGCAACCTGCTCGGGACTGAAGACGGAACGAACTATTCCTTCGACAAAATTCTCCATCTCTCGTCCCCGTGCCTGGCCCTTGGTAGCACTGCCTCGACCACCTTTCAGCCGTTCGGTAATGGTGTCGAACCAGCGAAGCCGTCGATTCACCTCTTCTATCATCTTATCCGCCAAGCCCATTTCAATAAGTGCAGCAACATATTCGTCCTTGCAGGCTTTGTAGCATTTTACGCCGCTCCCATGCTTTGCACCCTTTTCACCCAGTGCAGCGGTCAGGTTCGGAACGAACTCGTCTTTAGATTGATCCAAAAACAACCGGATTAC
>JBBSBS010000075.1:0-19617 GCA_038251045.1 Aggregatilineales bacterium
ACAATTGATACATTCAAGTTCGATCTGGTTGAGGGTTGCGAAGTCCAATGCGATTCTCCATTACAATAAAAAAGCAATACGACACAGGCACAAATAGAATATGCACTGTGTCGTTTTGATAATTACGTTATGATTCATGCTACCACAATTAATCAAATACCCTACCGTAAGGCTTGGTTATGATTCTGTGATATGCATGTCCGTTTATGTGAACCGGGCAACCATTTTTTGCCTCGATTCCCGACATTAAGACCATTATTGCAAATGCTCATGCAGGCCATCAATGAACTGCTGGTAATTGTCTTGGCTGAGATCCGTCTTGTAGATGATTTGCAGCCCAAAGAGTTTGTCCTGTTCTTCATCATTCAACGTGTCGGCAGTAACAATCATCACCGGAATGTTGGCTGTTTCAGGATTACTGCGAAGTTCTTCCAGAACAGCAAATCCGTCTTTTTCGGGCATCCGCAAATCCAGAATAACCAGATTCGGGCGGCGGCGGGCGATCAGTGACATACCATCATGGGCATTATTGGCGGTAATAACGCGGTATTGACCGGCTTCATCCAACACCTTTTGCAGCATACGGTGGCTATCCGGCTGGTCGTCAATAATCAAAATCCGCTCTGTCTGGCTGACAACCAAGGCGTTGCGCACGCCTTCCACCAATTGTTCAGGCAGGAATGGGCGCTGTAAGAAGCTGAATGCACCTGTTTCACGGGCACGTTCGCTCACGTCATCTAGCGCGACCATGATGACCGGAATATCTCTGGTGTCGTCACGGGCTTGCAACCGCGTCAGAATATCCCAGCTTGCGCCCTTGGCGAAGTCGGCATCCATGACGATCAACATCGGACGCAAACCACTTGCCATCGCCTCGGCTTCCAGCGGAATGGATGCCGTAAAGATGTCAAACGATTCACGTTGGAGCGCGCGCCGGAATTGATCGACCATATCAGGATTGTCTTCGATCAGCAGAATTTGACGTGCGGGTGGCATAGCTGCCATCGTCAGCGTCGAATTTTTGTCGGCACGATTCATCTTCTCGTAGTTGTCCACAACCGCCGGATTCAACTGATGGGTATTCAGGTTCTTACCGTTTCCATTCGAGGGCGGTGTAGCAATGGCGTTCATGAGCGATGTAGCACGCTTATCTTTATCTGCCCGTGCCGCTGTTTCTGCGTCATCGTCAGCTTCATCAGAGACCAGAGGTTCAAGTGGCAGCCTAATGCTGAAGGTAGAACCCTTATTGACTATCGAGGCCACTATCATCTGACCACCCTGCATTTCGATCAGGTTTTTGGCAATCGGCAGTCCCAGACCAGTACCGCCTGCTGTACGCGTCAGCGACGAGTCAACCTGACGGAAGGCTTCAAACAGCAGCGGCAAATCAGCCTCGGCAATACCAATACCGCTGTCTTGTACATCCACCCGCATCATGTTTATACCGGTATCATCTTGAACCTCGGTATACACGCGGAGGTTAATCGTGCCCTGCTGGGTGAACTTGGAGGCATTCGAAATCAGGTTAAGGAGTACCTGTCGGGTACGGAATTCGTCACCATAGGCTTTGGGTAATCCCGACGCGACCTCCAGCCGCATATCAACCTGTTTATCCTTAATCAAACCGATGCCGATTGATCGCACGCCTTCAACGACGGCTTTCATATCGAAGTAGTCCGAATGCAAATCCATCTTACCGGAATTAATCTTGGCTTGATCCAACACGTCGTTAATGAGGCCGAGTAAATGGGTACCACTGTTGTAAATGGTGTTCAGGTCTTGTTCCTGCATTTCGGTCAGCGGGCCATCAATCCCCTTCAAGATGACGCGGCTGAAACCAATGATCGAATTGAGCGGTGTACGCAATTCATGGCTCATGTTCGCCAAGAAGTCACTCTTCAAGCGATCCAGTTCACGAAGCTGGTCATTGGAGCGCTGCACTTGTTCCAGCAAGCGCGTGTTCTGGATAACGCTGGAAAGACTGTTGGTCAACGCACCCATCAGGTTCAGTGTTTCAGGCGTATAACTGTAGGCATGGCTGTCTTCCAGCGCGATGATACCGATGGTCTTATAGCCAAAAATCATCGGCACGGCAATCGCCGTTTTGGCCTCGGTCGAGATCGGCAGGTAATTGGGTTCTTCCTCAAGGTTGGGGAAAATACGGGGTTCGCCGGATACCGCGACCTGACTCAAGGCATTGTCCGAATTGCCGATCAGAATTTCTGAAAGCTCCGACAGCGGTTGATCCGAACCGGAAAGGGCGGCAGCCCGCAGCAGTGTATAGGTTTCGCCGTATTGGTCGGTGTAACTTTCTGATAGGTACAGGCTGGCATTCAGCGCGTTCAACGATTCACGCACCAGCGTCGCCACATCTTGCAGTGACTCATTGAGTGTCTTGTCGCCCGATGACGAAGCGGTCGTCGTTACGTTGAACAAGAAGCCCATTTCGCGCGCACGGTTTTCCGCTTGCTCGAACAGCCGGGCGTTATCCAGCGCAACCGAAATCTGGTTCGCGAGTGTGGACAGCACCGTTACATCGTCTTCACCGAAGGCATTCGGTGTATTCGACTGCACATCCAGCGCACCGGCGATACGACCCTTGACCACAATCGGCAGCGCCATTTCTGAACGGGTTAAAGGCAGATACGGATTTGGACGGTGGACGACGGTTGCATCTGCCGTATCGAGCGCGATAACCGGTTGGCTGGTCGTCGTTACCTGACCGATAACCGACTTCGACCCTTTCGCCAACTTGTGGTTAATTGCCAGCAGCTGCCGTCCCGGTTCGCCGGTACTGGCACGCAGTTCGGCAAATTGATCTTTGTTATCCATCAAGAAAATCTGAACATGATCGTAATGGAAGGCATCACGAATGAGGTCAACCAGACGGGGCAGCAGTACGTTCAGATCAAGAATGGAGTTCGCAATCTGGCTAACCTGTGCCGAAATCGACAACTGACGCGCACGGCGATCTGTTTGTTCCAGCAGACGTGTCGCTTCCATCGACAGTGAAGCCTGTTCAGCGAACGATTGGTAAATTCGACGGTCACGATCCGTATAAGCGTACCGCTGCGACGATGCGATCCAAAGGACACCCAGATAGCGGTTACCGGTTTTCAGAGGAATAACGGCTAAGGAACGGGCATCGGTGCTTTCCAACCCCATACTTTCCAGTTCACTGAGGTCGGCTTCTTGTAACACATCATCAATGGTCAGTAATGTTCGCGTCGAAACCTGCCGCCATGCCGGGAACTGGTCATGGTTCAGCGTCACGCCCAGCAAGTTGATACCCATTTGACCATCAGCCTGCCAATTCGCGACGACGACCAGATCATCACTGTTGCTTTCGGTTGCCGGCACAGCCATGAACACCTGATTGGGGTTAGACCGTCCCAGCTTACTGACTACGATATCAACAATTTGCTGCGGTGACGAGGCATTCGCCAGCGCACGACTGCTTTCATATAGAATGGTCGCTTCATCGAAGGCTGCTTCAGTACGCAATTGGAGATTACGGTTATCCAGTGCGACCGCCGCGTTATCCGCCAGTGTCGTCAGGAAGCGTTCGTTGTCGTTGCTGTAATCCAGCGTCCGGTTGTACAGAACAGCAATCCAACCCTGCAAAATTTCGCGGGTACGCATCGGGATGACCGCCAACGCTTCAACGCCCGCTGCTAGAAATGCTTCCCGTTGTTCACTGACCAGTGTGTCGTCCACATTCAGATCAGAAATCATCAATGCATCCGACTGGAACAATTCTGTCGGCAGGTTAAATTCTTCTGCCGAGAGGATGCCGCGTACCGGGTTCAATACACCCGTTGTTTCGTCAAGCAGCACGATATACCCATCCATCGGGTCAATCATGTAAAGCTGGGTGATGGTCGCATCCAGCGCATCTTCCAACGTGGGTGCTTCAGACAACGAACGGGTGGCTTCGTACAAAGCGATTTGTTCGCGCAGACTGTTCTGGAGCGTATTTTCAAGACCACGCAGGTTACTGATGTCTTGAAAGGCAGCCACGATCGAGGTCACGTTACCGCGCGAGTCCAGAATTGGCGCGGCGTTCAACAGCAGATCGTTCTGGAATTCGTCCGTGACAACCGCGATATCGTCACCAAAGGCTGGTTCGCCTGTGACGGCGGCAACATTAATCGGCAGTTCAGCTTCAGGATAATGAACATTCGTACCGGTACGAATGAGGTTATAGTCCTTGACATCAAATGCAGCACCGAAATTAATCGGTTTACCGAGCAGTTTTTCGGCCTGAGCGTTGGCCTGAATGGGTATCAACGTATGCGGATCAAGCACAACAATACCCGTCGGCATGGTTTCCAAAATCAAGCGCAGGTATTCACGTTCTTGTTGCGCCGCGTTGAACAAACGCCGGTTCTCGATCGCTACTGATACCTGTGCAGCCAACGTGCGGACAAGCTGTTCATCACGCTCGTCCATATCTACTTTGTCTAAACCACGCCCGACCAGCAGCGCACCACCGGCGCTTTGACCGACATAAACCGGTGTAACAATATGCTTGCCTACCGCTGCCAATGCATGCGTCGTGCCGCCCATGAAGGCCGGATAACTAGCCGGTTCATTGACGAGCATCATCTTGCCGGTACGCAGGGTATCCACGATGGAATGTTCACTGGATTCCAGATTGAACGCCACTTGACTGAAAGCTGCTTCATCCAGCGGATTAAAACCGCTAACTGTATCCAGTTGGTTCGGGTTATCGGCATTTTTCAAAACCAGCAACCAGCGATCATATCCGGCTGATTCTGCCACCCGTTCAAACACGCGGGTAATATTTTGCTCGAAGTCCGAGCCGACCTGATTCGCAAGCTGACCGACTTCCGCCAGTGCCAGCGCACGTTGAGCTTCCACACGGGCTTCTTCGAACAACATTCTGTTTTCAACCGCGATAGCC
Source organism: Aggregatilineales bacterium (assembly GCA_038251045.1). Classification (GTDB taxonomy): domain Bacteria; phylum Chloroflexota; class Anaerolineae; order Aggregatilineales; family Phototrophicaceae; genus CFX2. Next base: position 4,928 of record JBBSBS010000075.1, read on the forward strand.
ACCTGATCGGTGACGGCGCGGGTGAAACGCACGTACTGTTCATCAAAGGCGCGGGCTTTATCCGATATACAAATCAACGTACCCAACCAGTTACGTTGGGTTTGCATGGGGATGAAAATCGCGCTGGTCGCGCCCCAACTTTCGAGCACCAACCGCAGCAGATTATCTTGGGCAAGATTATTGTTGATGTCATCGAAGTACAGGCTGTCTTTGGCTTCCGCCATCAATTGACCGATGGGCATCACTTCCGATTCCAGCCGCATCCCCACTCGCATGGTGGTGTCGTCGTGTGGATTACGTTCCCATGCGAACGCCATTTCAAAGTACGGCGCGTTTATTTCCGGCTTCGGTCCTGCCAGCAAGAAAGACATCGCGCCCAATTGCAGGCCAGAATGTGCCAGATGATCACTCGCCACTTTATAAACAGCCGCAATATCCTGTGCGCCAGTGATGGCACGGCTGGCGGTATACAGACGGCGGGTTTCATCCAACGCCAGTGATGTTTGTTGCAGCAAGCGCTGATTTTCCAGCACGGTACTAATCTGCCCTGCCAGTGCCTTATAGATTTCATAATCTTCAGCAGAAACGACGTAATTGTGCGGGCTGTTTACATACAGCATAGCGATTGGCTGATTAGCGCTGAACAATGGGAAAAGGTGTGTATGTCCACCCAACACATCAATGGATTGTGTGTCGCGCTTGCGCAGGGGTGAGTCTTCGGGCACGGCTAAGGCCTGAACGACATCCACTGCCTGTGCCTGACCATCCTCGGCGCGTGCCACGATGCGTACCAATGTGGGCCAACCGCCCCGGTCAAGCTGACCTTCCAGTAAGCCCAACTCATAACGCATATTGATTTCGGGGTTGGCGGCCTGCACCGCGCGGATCAACTCGACCGAAGTCTGGGATGTATTGATATGACGGCTGGCTGCATACAAGCGTTCGATCTGGTTCAGTGTCATTTCGGTCTGGCGGATCAGCAAACGGTTATCAATCGCCACACCGGCTTGGTCAACTAGCGCTGTGTAAATGCGCCCGTCGCTTTCGCTGAACTGGCGGGCATCGGTGAAGAGCAGCGTCAGAATACCGCGCCACTGACCACGCACACTGAACGGGATGAAAATAGCCGCCCGTGCATCCAGTAACCGCAGTGTACCTTTTAGTTCACTGTCCAGCCGGGTATCACGCGCGGTATCGGTGACGACCTTAACCTGCATATCACGCAAGCTCGCCAGAAACGCCGAGTCTTCAATATTCAGTTGGAATTCGCCGCCGGTTCGTGTGATCTGATCTTCTGCGTACCAATCCGCAGTTAATTGCAGCCACGAACTTTCGGCGTTGGTTGTACCTTCTTCAAAAATCCAGATTTGCCCGCTGGCTGCATCCGAGGTCACGGACTCGATAACGGCCTTAACCACGTCGGTCAATTCCGTGGCTTCGTTCAACATCCGGCTCAGTTGATACAGAACCGACGTAATGTTCAAGCTGGATTGTGTTTCTTGGAACAGCCGCGCACCTTCAATTGCCAGCCCAACACGGTCGGCAACTGCCCGCAGTACGGCATGATCGCCGGTAGTGAAGGGCATTCCTTCCGGAGCCGCCGCTGCCAGCGTACCAATCACCTCACCACGGATCATGATCGGCGCACTCAGAGCAGCGATGTCATCATCCAGATTGCTGCCCGGTTCAACATTGATCAGGTTATATTGATATGCGTCCGATAATTCGTAACGTTCTTCGGTTTCCGTCCAAGCCGAACGCGTCAGCCTGCGGTTCAGATTATCTTCCTGCTCAATCCTGCTCTGATATTCACTGATCTGCCGCATTTTTTGCAGCGCTTGACCCAGTTGGTCAGCGATCAGTTGCAAGACACTCACTTCTTCGGCGGTGAATAAGCGGGGATTGTTACTATGCAGATCCAGCGCACCCACAATTTGACCACCCGCCATCAAGGCAACGACTATCTCGGCGCGGGTTTCCGGCAGAAGCGGATTCGCCACATAAGGAATGTCACCGGGGTTGAGGGTGTCGCTGACGATTACGGGCTTACCTATGGCGGTTGCTTTACCAACAGGCGACTCCGAACCGACCTGCACCGGATAGCCCTGTTCCAACAGAAGCGCACCAATCACCCCCCGACCATATGCCAGATAAGCATTCAAGCCAATATCATCCAGCAGGAAAGCCTGCCCGTAATAAAGCTGGAATTCGCTGCACAGGAGATCTATGACCCGTTCGAATATGGCTTCAGGTTGATTAAGCGAATTGATTTCACGGGTAATTTGGGATGCCAACTGTAAATGCTGCTGGCTGATGTGGGCATTTTCTTGTAGTTCTGCCGAAAGATCATTCATACGGCGCGAAATGTGCTGGAACGAATCGGTGAGCTGTCCTAATTCGTCATTATGTGCCATCGGTGGCAGCGTGTCATTCATTTCACCGGCAGCCAGATTGTAGGCCAATGAACGGGTCGCGCTCAATGGCTCCAGCCAATGCTTCATGACACGGTTAATCAGGAATAGCGCCAGCAAACAGCCGATGACCCCTAGCACGATTACTACGAGGAAGCCGTTCAACTGCGAGGCGATACTGGCACTGTTGCTATTCACCAGAACCAACGACCACGGCATATCCGGAACACCATAGGACTCAATCACACGGGAACTGACGACCGCTCCGTTGTTGATCAGACCAAAATCCGGCTCGGATTTTCCCGCCAGAAGTTTGCTGAGTTCAGGGTTGACCTGAACCAGCGGGGTGCCGCTGTCTAGCACGACACCATTCCGGTTGATTAAGTACCATTCCTGCCCACTCACATTCATCGGAGCTTTGACGGCATTCAACAATTGGGTTGATGCATTCGCCGTCAACGCAATGAAACCAACCAGCTGATCCTGTTGATTTTTACCAAGCACCGGCGCGAAGGCTGTAATCAATGTGGGCGCAGCATCGGTAGCTGCATCGCCGTAAGTCAGCGGCGTGAAAGCCATTTCAAACGAATTTAGATTTTTGAAAAAAGGATCGTTCGCATATTGCAAAGCGGTAGCGGGGAAGGCGCGTGTTAGCAGCCCTTTCGTGTTATCAATCTCCACCCATACCGAGCCTTGCAGCGTAATGAACTGCATCTGCACATAAAATGATGGGTTCTCGTTGGCAATATCCAACAGTTGATCTGCAACTTCCGTCTGAAGGCTGATCGCGTCATTTCGCGACGCGGATTTATCAGAAGAAAAAACACCCAGCTGGCGGTTGGCATCAACCCGGCTGAGATAAGTCAAATCGCTGTTCAATTTACCAAAGAACTTATCAACAACCGTACTGCGATCCAGTACATCCGCTTCCAATTGATTCAGAATATCATGCTCGGCATTCGCGCGATGCAAATACGCCCCGATACCGGTCATGATTACAAAAGCAATAATCACAATCGGTGCGATATGCCGCAGCATTTGCTGTTGCAGGGAATGGGGTTTGTTGATCGGGTCTGTTCTACGCGATCTAGTTTTAGTCATATATCGTTCTCACGTTATTTCTAACTAACCTTGGGTGCGAATTGTCCATGTGACGGATTACAATCTGCTCGAAATCAATATTCACGCCAGATGGGAGGTGTTTTCAATCCGCTCTCCGCATGTGCCGGAAAGCGGACTCGACTCGCGCCATTGATTTACTACTAGCATACGACAAATCGTGCTGCCAGAACCTTAATTCTCATGGTGCTGCTCGTGACCGTTGGCCCGATGCAGCCGAATGCTCACCTGCGGCGCACGCAGCGCCTGACCGACTTCACGGACAGCCGTTTGTAAAATATCACCGATTTCAGTCTGGGGGGTCAACCGTGCCGCGATGTTATTGACGACACGTTCACGTTCAGCAGCGCGTTGGCTTTCCTGGAACAAGCGGGCATTATCCAGACTGATCGCCAGCCGGTTAGCCAGTTCTTGCGCCAGTTGCAGCTTATTCTCGTTCAAGTCATTCGCCGGAATTTCCCACTCGACCGCACCCAATATTTGCCCGCGCAGTTGTACCGGTACGGCAATCGGAATCGTCAGGTTGGGTGTGATGCCGCCGACGATAATCCGGTTCTCTTTAATGGCCTGCTGCCGGATTACGGACAAATCATTTCCGCTCTGGATACCCGACTCACTCGAAAGTTGGCGTTCACGCTGCGACCACAGATATTCCTGCCATGTGCTCAGCGTCGCCCCACGATTCACGCGCTCGATTTCTTCCAAACGGCGAACCGATTCTTGGTACAGGCGGGCGTTTTCAATTGCCACCGCAACCTGATCCGCCATCGTCTGCAAAATTGCCGATTCGTCTGTGCCGAAGCTGTCTCGAATACGGCTTTGTACGTCCAATGCACCAATCGTCACATCACCGACCTTCAACGGAATGGCGAGTTCGGCGCGGGTCAGCGGCAGCAGCTCATTGCGCTGGTGAACCTGACTGGTTCCGGTATCACGCGCTACCACCACTTCACCCTGTCCGGTGACCTGCCCGATGACGCTCAAGCCGCCGACTGCCAAGCGGTGACCACGCGCCAACATGATTTTCCCCGGTTCGCCGGTGCTGGCACGCAGCAGCGCATTTTCACGGTCGTTGTCCACCAAGAAAATTTGGGCGTGGTAAATATCGGGGAACTTCTCGACGATCAAATCCACAACTTGATCCAACAGCGTTTGCAGATCACGCTGGGATGCGGCGAAACGACCGACTTCCTGCGTCGCGCTAATGTCACGCGTGCGGGAAGCAATCCGGCTTTCCAGATCATCTAGCAGCCCGCGCACATGGGTACGCATATCGACAAACGCTGCCCCTAACTGCCCGATTTCGTCCTGCCGCTTGACATCTTCGATGTGGTACGTAAAGTCGCCATCCACGACCGACTGCATGGCCTCTCGAAGACTGACCAGCGGTGGGATAAGCAATTGATTCGCCAACAAAATCAGCAGGGTGATGACCACCACCAGACCGACCGCGCCTACAAATAAGCGCGCCCCGCCCAGATATTCCAACGTTGGGTTGCCAATGCCTGCGACCGGACGTTCAGTCACCAGCGCGAACATCGTTTGACCCACAGTGATCGGGTTCGGAACCGCACCGTAAAAACCCAGCATCTCGTTATTCTGACGTGCGCCTGTAAGGTAGGTCGTCGTCGCAGTTTGTCCGGCGAGGGCACGGGTCACCGCAACTGATTGCCCTTGTGAACTGCTTGGGCCAACACCCTTGCTGTTAATAAGAATTGCGGTTTGCCCCGGTGCCACCAGATAACTATTTGTCGTTGTGCCGACATCGAGGTACGACAGAATCGCTGACTGCACATCGACCGTGCCGATGACAAAGCCCAAAATTTCATTGTTTTCATTGCGTACACTGTGGCTGAATTCAACCAGCAGCCCATCTTTACCGCTGCTAATGCTCACCGTTTGATCGCGGTTGCTCTGGGCGGCGTTCTGGGCGGCAATGAAACTTGGCGAGTCGGTGTCGAAGCCGCGCCGGGTCAAAATCTGGTCAGCCGTGGCCTGAGCCACAATCGACCCTTGTGTATTGACCAGCCGCAGCGCACTGAAATAACCTAGCTGGGCGATCTCACGCTGCATAGCCAGCGAAGCCCGCCGCGCATCCTGAAACGTCGTGCCTTGTGCTTCGACCAACGTTGTAAACGTCTCCGTCAATTCACTATCAACCACCAACCGAGAAAGCAAACTATTGGCCTGCGTCACATTTTCAGTCACGCTGGCAAGCTGATTTTCGCCTATCTGTGCAAGATTTGCCTTGGCTGCATCAAGGCTAAACGCCCCGAATCCGCTCTGAATAATGAATGCGCCGATTACCAATGGAACCAGCATGGCGACGAATAACCCCACCGTGATCTTGAGCCACAACGGCCAGTCGGCAGGGCTAAATGCCCGCGAGAAATTAATCATTATTGGTTCTCCTGCTGCGTCTGTGCCAGCGGTTCTGTCAGCGTTTCCGGCTGAATATAAATCCGGGTATTCACAGCACCTAACGCATCTTTGAATTGCTCTGCCGCCATATTCAACACCACCCGTACATCGGTTGCGCCGATCAGCGCTGTCGCCACTTCGCTCGCCTTACGTTCGCGCAGCGCCTGAGATTGGCTTTGCTCGAACAAACGCGTGTTTTCTAATGCTAAAGCCAGACGTTCGGCAACGATGGTCGCCACTTCAATTTGGTAATCGCTGACTTGTTGGTCAACCGGTACCGAAAAAGACATCGCCCCCAGATTGGTGTCACGGAAACGGATGGGCACGTTGATGATCTGATTGTTGCCCTCTGTCGCCACTTCCAGTTGACCACTCTTCAAGGTCGCCGCCAACCCGCTGGGTAAATCCGTAGCCTGTATGGGTGAAGCCGCATCACCTTCGAGGTTATAACCGATGGCCTGCCTGCCGCGTCCTTCGACATAACTGCCCCAAACCTCTGCCACATTTTTGGCGCTGGCGGCGGGTTACATCCTGAACCTGCGATTGCAAACGGTTGATCGTCTTTTCATGATCGACTACCCGCGATTCCAATTCACTGGTATGGCGCACCCGATGAAGCCCTAGCGCGATTTGATCCGCCAATTGTTGAAACGAATCCAGTTCGTTGGCTGTAAATGCCGCCACACCCTGAAAATCCATCACCCCTATCAAATCTACACCCACTATCAGGGGTACGGCTGCCGCAAAACTGGTTGAAGCTGCCATATGCGTACGCCGCGCCGGATCATCTTTCAGCGAGGTCGTCATCAAAGCACGGCTGCGAGCCGCTTCCGCGATAATATTCGACTCAATCGAACGAATTACGGTCCGGCGTTGCCCGCTTGCCGCCGCATTTTTCAAGTTTCCGTCATCATCACTCAAATAAATATCGACAAAAGGCTGGTTGAATATCTGGCGCGACTGGTTGACCGCTATACCAAGAATCTCATTTTCTGTGGTCGCAGATCCCAGTTCTAACCCCAGTTTATTGATCAATTGGCGCTGTTTGCCAATCTCAATCGACTCGCTTGCAACCCGCTGCAACGTGCCCAAAAAGGCAATTAGGAGGGATAAGATGATGAGGACTGAAATAGCAATCAAGACGAAATCGGTCACCGCCACGTCTGCCGGAATGGTGATGACTGGCTTTCGAACCGCCGTCTGAAAAATCGCAGCAGCGCCTGTCCCTAACAGCGTGAATAAGGTGATTGCCACTAAACCACTGCGGTTTAACAACATCGCTGCCGCGATTATTGGCACAGGCAGAAAAATAATAACAGTGCTGCTGATGTTCGGTGTACCGTCATTACTAAAAATAACAGCACTGACCGTTCCCAGTGTAATCGCGATCATGACAATCCAGATGGCGACGCTGAGTCGTCCCTGCTGAATAAATCGGTACGAAAACACAGCGGCGATCACAACCACAATCGAACTAATAAACCCGGCAACATCAACATAACCGGAAGTCAGTAGGTCAGGTAATTGTAAAAGGAGTATTGTAAGCACTGTTACGATAACAATGACAATGTCCAAGAACAACAGCACCTGCGCCCGCTGACGATCAAGCGGATTACCGTAGGTGTGTCGTAAGCTGAAGAATCGTTGACGAATACGGGTCATCATGCGCTGGCTTCTCCATTCGGGCTGGCGACAGGCACCGCACCCAAACGGATGCTGCTCTGCGTTGCCCCCAATGATTGACTCAATTCTTGTAACGTGATGCGCAGCAATTCATCAACATTGTTCACCGTCTGGTAACGGGTGACGATTTCATTGATGCGCTGCTCACGTGCGGTGGCTTCCTGAGACTCTTCAAACAACCGCGCTTTATCCAAACTCAAAGCCAGACGTTGGGCAACCGCGTTCACCATTTCAGTGATTTCGGATTCTTGCATCCCTTCATCTGATTCCACTTCAATCGCACCAATAATCTCGTTACCCAGCATCATCGGCACCGAAATAATCTGCTGTCCGTCGCGCTCGGTCGTCACCGCCTCACGCACTTTGCTGGCGGCTACTAAACTGGTAGTCCAATCTGCCGTTGTGGTCAATTCATTTTTATCGAGCGTCACACCATTGACCTGCTTGCGGTTTTGCAGATAATCCTGCCAACCTTCGCGCGTAAGCTGTTGGTTCAGGCGTTGGATTTCACGCAGGTTGGTTTCGGATTCAAGGAATAAATGTCGGGCTTCCTGTGTTGTTTTTTCCTGCGCCTCGAACAACCGCGCATTACGGACGGTGATACCCAGTTGGTTCGCCAAAACCTGTAACGCTTGAATAACCTCTGTGTTAAATACCTCGTAGCGGCGGCTTTGCACATCTAACGCGCCAATGATCGTATTTCCATCCAAAATAGGCAGTGCCAATTCAGATCGTGTGTTGGGCAGCAGTTCGTTGCGGTGATAAAACGGATCGGTATCATTGGCCGTTACCGGTTGTCCACTGCTGGTCACCCGCCCAATAACGCTGCGGCTGCCTACGGGTAAGCTGTGCTTCCGTTCAAATAACTTTTGCCCGATCTCACCGGTACTAGCTGCCAATTCCGCATTTTCTCCTGCCGCATCCAGCAGGAATATTTGAACATGGTAGAAAGCAAATCGTTCCCGAATTAATTCCACGGCCTGTGGCAGTAGTTCATCCAGCTTTAGGAGCTTGCCGATTATCTCGCCGGTGGCCGCTGCCGCTTGCAGTAGATTTGCACTGGCCTGTGACCGTTCGGCAACCGCCTCAAAACGATTTGCCAGAAACCGCGTCGTTACCGAAATCACAATGATACTGAGCATCATCGTAATGTATCCAAAGTCAAAAGTAGCACCGGGTGGTTGATGATTAACTTGATTGACCATCAGAACAATAAAGTATGCAGATGCTCCTAGCGAAACACCCCAGTAAAGTGATCCAGCGCTCAACATAGCTGCCGCGATAACCGCTAAAGTTGCGTTCAGGAGTACCGCGTCAGGGATCAATACCATCGCCGCCAGATACGTAATTAACAGGGTGACCATAACTAACCGCTGCCACCCGCGCATTCCGAAATATAAAGCCAACAAACTTGCACCGATGTAAGCCGCTGAAATCACAATACCGCTGGAGTTGATGCCCACCGTTGCCAGTGCTGCGACAATACCGACGATTGCGTTGAAAAGTGAAAATACAATCAATACCCGTGCGAAATGGACACGTAGTACAGAATATCCAACCGCCGTTGAAGGCAATTGATAAACACCTGAATTACTCATGATGACCTCCTGATACCGGAGTCGTTTCAACCGGAGGTGTTCCCAGCCGGATAGCGACCCGGTTAGCCTTCAGCACATCCTTCAGGCTGCGCGCCGCACTCGCTAGGGTCATCTCCACGCTGGTTCCGCTTTGCAGCCGTGTCGAAATTTCATTGACCAGTGCCTCGCGTTGGGCGATGCGCTGGCTGGTTTCATACAATCGGTTAGACTCGGCTGCCAGACCAAGCTGTTCGCTGACTTCTTCCATCATCGCCAGATCTTCGGATGAAACATTACCGATCGCATCCAATTCAAATTCCATCGCGCCAATCACCTGTCCACGCACTCGCAGCGGTACTGCCACGATATGCCCGTTCAACCCATCACTTTGTATGGGCTGGTTACCCTGAATGGCTTGCGTCAGCGAGGGTGTCCATGCGTTATCGACAACCGATGTCTGTTCGTTCAAATTCAGGTCAAGCGACTGTGACTCTTGCTGGCGCAGGAAATCTTTCCAGAAGCGTCCGGTCAAGCGTTCGTTCAAGCGTTCAACTTGATCGCTGGACTGCCTCATCTGGGCGACCAATTGTTGATTTTCCTTCAAACGACGCTCGGTTTCTTCAAACAACCGTGCGTTATCAATCGCGATTGCCACATTATCCGCCAGCGATTGAAAGATCGGCGCATCCTCTTCACCGAATGAATCGCGTACTTTACTTTGCAAATCCAGCGTACCAATCACCGCATCGCCAATACGCATTGGGAAAGCCGCTTCCACCACCGTATCTGGTAAAAATTCGTTACGGCGGTGAACTGAATTACTGGAATTTGAACGGGCAATCATGTATTGATTATTGAGTGTCACCTGCCCGATAACACTCTGGCTGCCAATCGGCAAACTGTGCTGGCGTTCGATCAACATCTTGCCGACTTCGCCGGTGCTGGCAACCAAACGCGCCGTACCACCCGGTTCCGTCAAGAAAATCTGTGCGTGGTAAATATCCGGATAACTCTCACAAATTTCCTCGACCGTATTACGCATCACCTCACTCAACGCCAAGCGCCGCGAAATACGCTGTGTAATCTGGCTGGTGAGCTGCGCCAACTTCATGCGTTCAACTTCGGCACTGGCTGCACCTTCCGCACCGCTGATCCGAGCGAAACGGAGAAACAGGTAAATCAAACCGGTAGCGGATGCTGTCAACAGCAGCATCACCACAAACTCGTAGGTACTGTCACTGGGGGTATATGGTGTATAAGGACGCACACTAAGACTGGCAAGTGTCATCCCCACCACAATAATCGCACCCAGCCCTAAACCGCGCAGCCCCAGCAGCAGCCCTGCCACCGCCAGAATGTTAAGCATGATCATGCCGTCTTGCATCGTATACGCGCCGCTGGTGACAGACAATGTGCCGAAGCTAGCTGATGCCAGCAGCACAATCAACAATCCGCCCAGCTTGTTTCGACCACGCCGTGTGACGATAAACGCTGCCGCGATACCGGCAAAAAATGGACCAAACAGTAGAATAAATCCAGTTCTGTCAACTACATTTTCACCGAAGACATTCTTGGGGATTGCGATCGCGACTATCATAAAAATCAAAGCCAGAACGAACAGCACCGATGAAACACCATAGACCATCCGCGCCCGATCTTTCTCGACCAGACTGGTGTAACGCGATGTATCAAAAACTTGTTGCAATAAGCGGCGCATAACTCTCACTCCGCACTTGATTGAGGATCGGCTTCAGGAACATCAATTGCCAACCGGATTCGCGCACGACGCGCCCCGATAGCTTTACCCAACTCCGCCGCCGTTACATTCAACATACCTTGAATGTCCACCTGCCGTTGAAGTTGAGCCGAAATATCATTAACCAGCGATTCATTACGTGCCAGTTGCTGGCTCTGGCGGTACGCATCTACATTTTCCAGAATGACACCAAATTGACTCACCAATTGGCTGAACAGACGAATATCGGTTTCGCTGTAGGCATACGACTGCTCACTTCCCACACTCACAATGCCGACGATGCTGCCATGCCCCAGAACGGGAACCAGCAGCCAAGATCGCAGTGTGATTCCGGCATCCATATCGGTTGTAACACTGCGTAAATCCGGGATATAAAGGGGTTCGGCTTTTTTCCAGACCGTCGCCATATGTCCGGTCAGCGGGATCGTGTCGGCATCAGTCGTATTCAACTGTACTTCGTCATCAATTCGCTGGGCAACGATTTTAAGCTGCCCCTCTACCTTGTCATGCAGACAAATACTCATCTGATTTTGTGGCAGCATTTGACCGGCTTCGTCCATCATTGTTTGCAGCGTCGTGCTGATGTCCAGCGCGGTCTGTGCCCGCTGGCTAAAAGCAGCGATACGCTGAAGCTGCGATGCACGGCGCTCGGCCTCGCTCACCAGCCTGCGGTTCTGCAACGCAATCGCAATCTGTGATGCAATCGTTTGTGCCAGATCAATCATCGTCGGGGTGATCATCTTGTCTGATGAATACAGGTCAACCCCAATCGAGCCAATCGCCCGATCCTGCACCACCAGCGGCAAAATCATCATGGCTTTTGTGCCTACGCTCTTCAAAAGCGCCTTATTCAGATCATTAAGCTGTGGGCTGGTATCCACATCATTAACGATTACCGGATTGTAATTCTTATCCTTGAGGAACGAATACAGTAAATCGCCAGACAGCAGCAACTGGCTGCCTACGATTCCGCTGTCGGGATATTCGCTCACCACAGTACCTACTGTTTGGCTGGGGTCGAGCAGCATAATGGTGCAGTGATCCGCCTGCAATAAGGGGGTCATATCTTCCACACTTTGGGTGAGCAGTGTTTGCTCATCCTGTGCCGCACTAATGCGGGCTTCAATCTGCTGCAAGCCGCGCAGGGTATCAACCTGTTCACCCAGCCGGCTAGCGCTGCTGCGAACATTGCCCAGTAAGCGCAGGTTTTGTAAACCGATATTCAGCGGCACCACCATAATTTGTGCCAGTTCCAGCATTTCGGGGGTTATCGTGCTCTCTGCCGAGTAAATATCGAGTCCCACACCGCCTACGATTCGACCATTAGCGACAATCGGCACAAGACCGAGCGACTGAACTCCTAATTGGGTCAGTACTTCGCGCGTTGCTGTTTCGATGATGTCATCTTCACGGTTGGCGACATACAGCGGTTGGAAGTTCTGTTTTTGCAATGCATCCCACAGCGGGTTATTTTTCAACGGCAGGCGCACGTTCAACGCGCCCTGATGCGGGTATTCACCCACCACGATCAGGTAATCGGGGTCTTCGGGATCAACCAGTGTGATGCCGCAGTGATCAATTCCCAACAACTTGACCAACGCCTCACTCGCTTCACTGACCATCGCCGCTTCGTCACCCGCGCTTAAGATGCGGCTGGAAACTTCATTGATGCCCTGTAACTGCCCCACTCGCGTCCGCATCCGTTCCGCGCTCTGCTGGGTTTCGCGCAGCAGTTGGTGATTCTGCATCACAATACCAATTTGATCGCTTAACGACATATAAAGGCGGCGTTCAGTCGCGTTAAACTTGCGCGGCTCGGCAAACCCAAGCGTAATCATTTGTCGAACTTGTCCACCAGTGCGAACGATGATGTTTACAAAACTGCGTGCGCCGGAACTACGGATAAAATCGCTAATCGGATAATCACGGTCGGCTCCGTCTAAATCTTCCACAATTGTCACCGTGGAGCGGTTGTTATCCCAATAGGCTTCCAATCGTTGCAGTGCATCTACGCCAATTTGATCCCGCAGTGGCATCTGAATAACCTGATCGCCATCAGCCGTATTCAGGTAATTGACGACTAAATCATATAAGCGGTTTTTCGTGTCATAACTGACGCTCAATTCACTGATCGTCGTCGCATCCTGACTTAACAGTTCACGGATAACGCGTAGGACATCCAGCGTATCCTGTGCCCCCAGAATGGCACGGTTAATTTCATATAACATTTGGGTTTCTTCCAACGACTGGCCTGTGATATGCAGCAGCGACCGGTTCTCGACCACCACCGCCGCCAAATCAGCCATCCCCCGCAGAGATCGCATACTCGTCGGCGAACCCATCGCGTGGTTGCGGTTGGTAAATACTAGCAATCCCACCAGATTCGCATTAACCACCATCGGCACAATCATCATCGAGTCGATGTGCTGATTCCGTAGATTTTCGCGTTCGGCATCACTCAGATAATTGTCACTGCCCACATCGGGGATATACAGGGTTTCCAATGACCGTAATGTTGCGTGTGCCGGATACGTTTCCATCGGCACTAAATGTTCGCTGATAGATGTTTTTCCATCGCGAATTTCGGCGGCAATCCGCAGCATCGGCGGTTCACTTTCGGCCTCGACCAGCGCGATTTGTGCGCTTTCATATGTCGAGCCCGCAAACCGGTAAATCGCTTCCAGAATTTCTGATGGATGGGTGCTGCGATAAATAATGTTGGATGTTTCAAACTGTGTCTGTACCAGATTCAAACTGTCGGTCGTCTGGCTCAATAGGCTGCGGTTTTCCAGCGTAATGCCGATCTGGTCAGCCATCGCCCGCAAGTTCGCCGCCTGCTGTGCCGACTTATCCAACCGTTCGCTGGCTGCTAATCCCAGCACACCCAGCAAGCGCGTACCTGCCAATAAGCCCAGCACCGTGACGCTGGTCGCACCCTTGGCGTACAACATAGCCAGACTATCCGCAGGCAGTGCCACCTGTGGGCTGCCCTTTTCAAGCACTACCGCTTGGCTGTTTTGCAGCACACGCAGCGTCTCTGCGAAGCCTGCCGTATCCCCCGACAAGCGGTCAATTCGAGCCAGCTTGTGAATCCCATCGTGGTCGGCAATCACCACCGTTTCCAGATTGCCTGGTTTCTCGTGCGCTTGGATCGGTCGGTTGAATAACGCGATGCTCAAACCACTCACTGTAGACGGCATCGCCCCCATCAGCGCCTCACCGATGTCATCCATATTATCCGTTAGCGTGATGTTGCGGTTGGTTTGCACCAGTTGCAGCGCCATCGTCTGCGCTTCACGCGCTTCTTCTAATAACGTACGTGAATGAATGAGCGTGCTCATCTGGTCACCCAGATTGGCAAACGCATTAATCTCTTCGTGGGTGAAGGTATTCGCTGTGCGGCTCATAATCAACAGCGTAGCAATGGGTCGGTCATCAACCAGCATCGGAATATTGACGTAGCTTTCGACTTGCAGCGTCGCCAACAATTGATGCAGTTCGCTGCTTTCTTCCTCGCCCTGTGCCTCGCGGATTGCCGGCATTACAAATGGTTTGCCTTCTTGAACCGACTGTCTCAGCGCAGACGACACCACTTTCCAACCCATCACCGGCGTGTCGCTCCAGTTATAGACCCGTTCACGGTTGGCGCTGGCTACAACCTGCCAGCCGCTGACTTCGCCATTGGCATCATAGAGAAATTGGCTGATGCCCAGAAAACGTCCC
>JBBSBS010000076.1:0-19564 GCA_038251045.1 Aggregatilineales bacterium
CAGCGCCGACACTTTACCAATGCCGTTGGTCGCGCCGCTGATGAGCACCGTCTTGCCTTGCATATTGGTTTCCATACACCAAACCTTTCTATGCAGGCTATGGATATATATCCTGCGAATAGTGCCATTATAAGCCACGCTGTCCAATCGGGGTGCTGCCTAAAGGTCTAGCCTTCCGCTTGGCTTCTACGACGTAACAGCAGATATAGGATACAAAACACCGCTGTCAAAAGGGTGATAATCCCGCCGATTACCGGTTGAATTGGCTCGTACACGAAATAAACCTGCACCGGTTTCTCGCCCCCACGGATGACAACCCCTACCTGCCCACCAACCGACTCAATTTTGGCTGGTTGACCATCAACCTCCACCCGCCAGCCGGGGTAGGCACCTTCTGTGATACCGACGACCAAGGGTATCGGGCGTTCATCGGTTACGATCAGCGCAACTTGATCAGCGCGTCGTTCCACCCGTTCAACGGCAGAAAAATGGCTCAAATCAGTATATTCATCAAGGTTCGGCCTCTCCAGAGCATCCAAATCTGCAACTGATACGGCAAAAGCATAAGGCAGCGTCCGACCGATACGTTGCGAAAGGCACGGTAAGCCATCACCGGATTTAGGACTATCTTGCACCATTCGGTATCCGATGTCTCGCCCCCACGAACGTTCAATCCCACCCACAAATTGCGCATACTTCGGATAAATCGGAATCAGATTTAACCATTCCGGCCCAACAGTCGTCATTTCAGGCAGCATTTCAAAGTCTGCCGTGATATTCGACGAGCGAACACGGTTATTCAAAAAGGTCGTGATATCGGCGTAATTTTGCTGCCACACTTCGAGCTGTTCATCAGGATGCTGCTGCCGCAGCCATGTCGTACATGCATCTCTTTCGGGATCAATTGGGCGCATCACATTTTGATATTGGTACCACTGGTCATTTACGTCACTGGCTGCCACTGCCGTAGCCACAATCAATAATCCCGCCAGCACTACCGGAATCAACCGCGTAAAAATGGATGGTTGCTTGAGTTTGAACAAACTCACCCAATCTGCCGTCAGGCTGTACTTCCACAGGTGATCCAGTCGCATCGCCACCAAGACCGCTAACCAGAAGCTTGCTACCGCTAAGGCTCGTGGAACAAACCGCCACTGCCGCAACGGTGCGAGGTTCTGGTAAAGCCACAATATCGGCTGCTTACCCCCCGCGCCCCATAATGTTGCAAAGCCGAATAACACCAGCGCAACCAAGCCAATTAATCGGTCACGGCGGCTGACCGGTCGGTACAACGGCAGCGCAACCAGAATTAGCAGTACGTACCAAGCAGGAATGATATAGCTGTAATAAAACTCATCCACATCCTCGACATAGTGCCATCCCTCTCGACCAAACGCAGGCTCAAAATACGTAACCTTACGCTGCCGGTTGGAGTCAAAAAACAGTGGCAGTATATCGGATATGGGCGCGACCCATCCGGCCCCGACTTCTTCCGTGTGCCGCCCGATGCGGCTGAATTGCAGCAGCACCGGCACTGCGAACACCGCGCTCAAACCAATCGCCAGCGCCCCCATAAATAGATAACGGCGCACCGCCTGCCAATTGATCCACTTTTTATCGGCATCAATCACGCATACCAGCGCCGTACATACCGCGCCCACTGCCGTCGGCAGCACGTACCACAAATTACCATCAAACAATTGCAAGGTAAGCGCCAGCACCGTTAGAATCACAGGCCAGCGTTTCTTTGGAAAGCGCACAATAGCGATTACACCGCCGATCACCCAAGGCATATAAATCTGACTCAGCGCCAACTGATAATAGCTGGAATTGAGCATGGTGTGGATGTTACCCTTGCCCATCAAGATCATTGCCAGCAGGATACGCGCCAGCGAACCGAACCCCAGAATACGCCCCAAAAACCATCCCCCTAATCCGGCTAGAAAATAGCTCAGGATGACACTCAGCCGCAGACCCATGACCGGCCCAAGAACCAGAGATGGCATTCCAGCGAATGGGTTAAAAATGAAGTTAAAGGGATTCTCGATCAGCGGTTCACCGTGGGCGATATACGGCTGCCAGCGCGGAATACGCCCATATTCTTGCAACCCATCATATGCCGCATGAGCGGTACTGGTCAGCCATTCAACCTCACTACCCGAAAGCTGCCAATTGGATGGACTTTCATATATGGGGCGGGTGGTGACCAAAGTCGTCACCAAAATAACAAACACTTCCGCCAGAAAAAGCCACCATGCCAGCCGTGGCAGCGCGACCGCATCCAGCAGATTCGGCGCTTTTAGACCCCGCAAGAAACGGCGCTCGATAATGAATATATCTTGTAAACCCAACCAGCCATAGATGCCTATCAGGATCAACACGATCAGAATAATCAGCGACAGCAGCGGAATCGTCGGCAGCAATACCAGCGAAACGATTGCACCGCCCAGAACAATCCCTGATAGAATTTCTGATCCCCGTTGAGCCGGTTCATCAGGGCTGAGGATGAGCCTGCCGCTCGCATAAAATCGTATCGGCAGGGTAATAACAGTAAAAAACTTCTGTGCCAGATGAATAGGGCTGATGTATCTTTTCCATAGGGCAATTCCAGCAAACATGCCAATCGTCAGCGCGATCAAAATCGGCACGAGTTCCGGTGTTATGTTTTGTAAGGCAAGCAGCACCAAGCCGTATCCAAAAGTCAGCACCACGAGGGCTACCTCGCGCCATTTTTTGGCGGATGCAGGCTTTTTCACGCTGTCGGTGGCTAAGTTTGCTGAATCTGATGTAGTTTGCGAAAGTTCAAGCGTTTGGGGTACAGGCTTACGCCGCAAAAGAAAAATGGCAGCAATCGCGACCAACGAGGCGGCAAACATACCGAACTGGATGAGTCGTGATGACGTGGGTGAAGAGGGTGTAGTGTTCTCCATATTTATACATTAGCATATGTTTCAGCGATTTGTTCCCATACAAAAATCAATGCCAAATTATGCTTCAAAAAGCGGCTGTACTCCACCAGAGGAATTAAATTGATACCTGACCGTCACCGCCCCACCGCCCTAGCCTTTAGCGAAGCACATCTTCATGTCACATTGGCAAATGGGCGCGTAATCTCGGTTTCAGTGGATCTATATCCACCACTGGCACTGGCCACAACACAACAGCGAGCCAATGCCCAATTGAGCTTAAGCGGCATCTATTGGCCTGAACTCAATTTTGATCTCTCACTGCTGGCTTTATTGGGCGAAACACCCGCGACAAACCGCCAGCGCAAACCGCGTTTCTGTGAAGGCTAAGGCTTTATCAGCTTGCGCTCTCCGCCCGATTTGCAGCGACGGCTACTGTAACGGCTTTCTCACCTTCTTCCATAGTCTTCACAAACTTGATCCGTTTGCGAAAACCCGGCATCATATCCAGCACCATCGTCGTAAACACCTCAATCAGTCGCGATTGAATAACAATGACCACATGCGTCACATTATCGGGCAGCTTCTTGATTACGGATTTACCCTGCGAGAGCACATTACCCTTTGGCATAAAACTCGTGTTGGTCATATCACTAATCAACACCACGTTATAATCAACCGATTTCGCCATCTGATGCATCAATGTCGACTCGCGATTGAGTTCCTCCCATGTCCAGCTACCTTCGTATATTTGAGTGATGACCCGTTTTTCCACATCGTACCAGCGGGTAGAGATTGGCATGAAACTTATCCTCTCATAAAACTCGTAACTATAGTATAAGTGAAAATTCCAAACAAAAAACGGAAGGACAAATGCATTCCGTTTCCAGATGCACATATCGCTAGCAATTAGGATGCGAACGAAGCGAACGGTTCCGCCAACAAGGTATGCAGCGCTACGAACGGAATTTCAACCTGCTGTGGTCCGGCGGCATACGCTGCCACCTGATACGGATCAAAGAAGAAAATCAACGCGTCCGGTGTCACCACCCAACTCTTATAATTGTCGGGGTTGGTTCCGGTTCCCATCTCAATCGTGGCTGCATCGCTCATATCGGTTAAGCGGGTATTGAGATCAGCCTGTACCAGACTCGAAAGCGTGTCCCACGGGATTTGCCCATTCAGAAACACATCTTCCAGCGCCAACTGTTTGCCCTGCGCCACATCAAATGTAAATGAGTTATAACCACTGTTCGGATGCGCCCCGCCGGTATAATACCCCACGCTAAATAACACGCTGCGAATATCATCCGAAAACTGATACATTTCATTGCTGATATTCATCGTCCAATCATTTGCATATGATGGCAAGCTGTAATCCGGTGTGTACGATGCAATAAACGTCTTTTGCTGGTCGGCAATATAAGCATCAATCACCTGTGCTGCTTCAGGATACTGCGCCATCTCCAGCGGATAATCAGCCGTTACATGCACGCCTGCGCTCAATTCACATTTTTGTGTATCCGGTATCCAGTTACCATTTTTGGTATAGCAGGCATCTTCCTGCGCCGCCACGGGTAACACAATCACAGCCATCACGGCCACACTCGCTGCCAACAACCGAATCTTCATCGTGTATTCTCCTTCATTACATCAACATCCTATGAGTCATTATTAGGCTTGCACCCCACGAATGCAAGCGACCTATCCGTAAATGCAGAACCTACCGGTCAACCGTAGACCAAGCGTAGAAATCGAAATCTGCTATGCTTATGAAAGCACCCTTATTTCAACCTCATCGGAGCGAATGGCATGAACCCCTATCTGCAACCACAGGGATTTTTGGGAACAGGTGCAAGCCTGTTGGCAGACATTACACTCTTGGCTTATGTCCTGCTAATCGTCCCCGGCATGATCGCGGGTTTTGTCTTTGCCCGCCGTGGCAAACATCGCCCGCACCACAAAAACATCATGGTATTCATCACCGTCCTCAACTGGGCGCTCATCATCTTCCTGATGCTCGCCGCCTATCGCTTCGATGTGGTGGATAACATCGCCAGCCAACCCACTAATGCCCGTTACCTTATGCCCACCATTCACGGCATACTCGGCATTCCTGCCCAATTACTGGCAACTTACATCATTTACCGGATGCTGCGTGAGGATAGTCAGGTTGCCGCCGCCAAAAAACGTGGTGAAAATATTCAACAGTTGTCAAAATACTGGTTCAAAAGTGCCAAGCCCGTCATGCGCTTCACCATCATCCTGTGGTTCATAACCGCACTGCTCGGCATATTTAATTACCTCATCCGTTATGATGTCCTGCCCACCTATGCCGATAATGGGGACATACCCGCCGTTACTGCCGAACCTGCCGCCACTGTCGAGGCACTCGTTACCGACGAACCCGCCACTACGCCAGAAGCAGCCGCCAGTGTTACTCCGAAACCGCGCCCCACCGCCAAACCCGCTGTTACGGATGAACCTGCCACCACGCCGGAAGCCCTTAGCGCCAACCAACCTGCCGTCACGGCTGAAATCGGTGACGACAACGGCGGCAGTCGCAATAGCGGCAGTGATGACGACAAAAAAGAGGACGATGACTAAACATCGTCCTCTATTCTTGGCATCTTCTGATTGATCTTGGCGAACTTGGCGATTTGTATTAACAAAAGCCTATTGACTAACTGCCCGCCACACCGCGTCCACCGTCAACAGTCCGGTCAGGTTCATCAACCCGTAGCCGCGTGTCAGCGCCTCCGGCAAGCGCCAATCATGGGCATAAAATGTCGTCAGGTGAACATTATCCGCACCTAAACCCCGCGCGGGCAGCGTCCCTGCCAGCAGATCAAAATCCCACAGCGGGATATTATATTCGCCTGCCAGTTTACGGATGATCTCGTTATTGATGTCGCTGCCTTCGTGGCGGTCGGCCTTGGTACTCAGTATCGGGATAACGCCCTGCATCGTTGTATCCACCACCAAACGCCGCATATTGGCCTCAAATTGATCGGGCACACCGGCATCATTTGAACCAAGTTTGACGATCAACATCATCGGGTTATTCAGCCGAATTTCACACAGCAGAACCGTTTCCCCGACGTTGCATTGGTTCGCATCCGCCCACATCGGGTCATATACCGACCAACTGTGTAATCCGCGCCGCACCGCCACGCTGTCCCGCGCGAACGACCCCTGAAAGGTATCAATCGCCGCCTGCAAATAACTGTAATTGCCGAGGTTAAAATCAGGGCTGTCGAACCGCGCCAGAAAATAGGGATTCTCGATGGTGCTGTCACCCAACTTGGAAAATGCATGTGGATTACGCTTGAAACTCTGCCCGACGCTGTAAATCATGCGGATCGTTGCCACGGTCTGTTCGGGCAGTTCGATAATCGACCCCATTGCGATACCATTTATGCTGGTTGGGTCATACGGAACGGAAGCCACATTCGCCAGTGCGCTGCTCGCAACATCGGATACCGTGGTTTCTACCGGTGCTGCTACAACTTCCGGCTCAACACCCGCCGGTGGGATCACCAACACCTGCCCGACGCTGATCAGGTTCACGTCACCGATGCTGTTGGCCGCCGCCAGTGCTGCCACACTCACCCCATAACGCTTGCCGATTCGGTATAGAATATCACCCCGCTGTACCGTATAGGTCACAGGTGCAGGAGAAGCTGGAGAATTGTCTTGGGCATCAGCAGCAGGCACTAACCCCAACAACACCCAACATAAGACAACCCGCGACACCACTTTTCGCACTGAATAATTCACATTACTTGCTCTGTGTCTGAATTTTGGCGATAGGTATTTCGTTATTGGTCATCATCAGGAAGCTCTAGCCGCAAGAACAATATCTTTTCCTTGCCACGTTCCAAATCCATCATCAGCGTATGACTCTCCTCAAATCCCAGCCGCCGATACAATGCCGCCGCCCGCGGATTATCAAGTGCCACACCAATCTCAAAAGCAGTCGCCCGCTGTGCCCGTGCCCGTTTCACCAGTGTTTGGATGAGCGCCGTGCCCACGCCCTGCCCGCGTAAAGGTTCAGCCACCACCAGATCACTAATCTCGGCGCAGGTAGGCCACAGCGTAAACTGCCCGTAAGCCAGTGGCGCATCATCCTCGCCGGTCACCACCAACCCCAATCCTCTGCCATCAGCCGCATTCCGTACCGTGCGCGTAATCAGGTTATAAATCGTCAGAAAATTACGATTCGGCCAGCACAGCGTCCGTAAACGATCTACATCGGTCGCCCGCACTGGACGCATAGCAATGGAAATCGGTGGCGGTTGCAGCGCCAGCGGCTGGTTTGAAATCAAAATGTGTCTTATCCTATCCCCAACGGTTCGCTGTCTTGATGAACGCGTAGGCTTCACTCAGCATCTTAAACCGTGCCTCGGCTTCCGCTTTGGGTAGTGTACTCACGTCCGGGTGAACCTCGAATGCCAGCTTACGAAAAATCGCTCTCACTTCATCTTTACTGGTAGTGGCACTTATCCCTAGCACCTCATAAGCCAATTCAAGGCGGGATTTCTGTGGCAAATTTGGATTAGGGCTTTGTTTGGTCTTGTCACCGCTCGGCACTTTTTCCCAGTGCGGCATATCCTGAAATGACGGTCGCGGGCCGCTGTACTGGTAATTGCTGTAATCCGTGCGCCGAACCGGAGCCGCATTCGCGCTCGTGTCGCTCTCAAAATCCGCCAACAACCAGAAACCCTTCAGCGTACTCTGTCGCACACTAATCCGCGAATGACGAATCTGGGTGATCATCAGCGGTGTGCCATATTGCACTTCAAGTTCAATCCGGCTGTAAGGGCGAAATTGGATCGGTACAATAATCGGGTGGTTGTCCTCATCTAGTCGATAACAGTAAGCCCGGTCATCCACCAACGACTGAAAAGGCACATACCACTGGTCAATCGCAATATGGGCTTTGGCTGCTGGCATCCGCGCCGCATCCAACAAAAACATGAGGGGAATACCATTATCGGTCGCGTTCTCGATGATGCGCCGAACCTTATTCACTTTGATCGGCTCATCAATGACATGGATATGGATAACGACCCCTGCCCACATTTGCACCACAATATCCACATCCCGTATAGGGGATGCAGCCATCGTCGGTTGCCCCAGTGTACAGCGCTGTACGCTTACAAAACGTGCAATCGTATCCCGAAGTATTTTTTTGAAGAGCTGTGTTCGCGCGTTGTTCATCCGTGCCGTCGGAATGTTGGTATATGCGGATTATATACAGAGTAACGCAATCCCGTTCCCCAATGCAATAGCGATTGCGGCTCATCCCGCCCTATTGGACTTTCGAAATTGCGCCTGCCACAACCACAATAAACTCAGACCGACCCCCACCAATCCACCGGCCAGTGCCCATACCGGTGCCCGCGTGAACATCGCCGCCACCAATGCCGGGGGATAATCCCAAAAAACATGCGCGTGCAGCGCATTCTTGAAAAACATCAATCCTGCCGCACCCAGTGTCCCACCCAATCCGCATATCGTGCCCAACAACCCGCCAGCCGTAGGCACATAAGCTGCTGGAATCGTACTGCCGCCTAACCGTCGCTGTACCAGCCATGTCAACATGAGTGCCGACAATCCCATTCCTAAAACAGCCACCAACCACACCACACTGTCTTCCGGCGACAGCCACACGAACAGGAGCAGCCCATAAACCACCGTAATCAAACGCAGTCCGCTGCCCGGTTTCGCGATTGAAAACACCAGCGTAGGATCACTCACCATCAGGAAATCCTCATGAGTAGGCACATTGTCATAAATACTCATCCATCGTAATGCATCGGCACAAAATTGCGATCATCCACTTAACAGGTCAGCCGCGTAAATCCTTTTCCCTGTTCGGTGTACCACCAGCGCGTATCGCGAATGGTCATCACATCCCCCGCCTTGCACGTCAGACGAAAATATTCCTCGAACAAACGGTGCTCCGGTGGCAGCGGCACATTAAGTACTTTCCAAGTCATATTGGTGTCCAGTGATGTACTCAACGCAAACGGTATATTGGAAGAATACAGATTATGCGCCAGATACGCATCCATCATGCCAAAGTAATATCCGGCAGGCGAGAGAAGCAGAAATACCACAAACACCACGACAATCCGCCGGCACGGTCTTAAGCCGATGTGCAGATGGTCACGCCACGGAGCAATCAGCGCCAATCCAGCGAAGGCCAACCCCAAATTCCATGCCCACACCGAGGAGTTATAATTATGCCCCACGGGTGAAAGTGTCAGCAAGATGCCCATGTGCAGCCCGAAAGCCATCACCCCGGCTAGCTTACGTGTGCGCGGGAAAAGCGCCAGCACACCCACCGCCAATTCCGTCCCGCCAATCAACAACCCCGCCTGTGACCGCAGCCACACCGGCGCATCCGGCAGCAAACCGGAAATCATCCACTTGGATGTGCTGGTCATGAATACCGGACTCAGCAGTTTATTCACACCCGCCCATGTCCACATCGCGATCAAATGACCGCGCCCCACTGCCAGCGCATTCGGATTCGGCAGCGTTCCCCACGTCAACACCAGCAGCGAGATCATTTCCGGCTGCAAGCGCGTTTGGTCAATCAGCGTCGCGTAGATGAAAAGTATTGTGTTGAGGATCAAGCCCGCCTGTGGGCGAATAAGAATCACCACCAATGACACCAGCAGCAGTATTCCCAAATCGAAAGCGGGCAAAGGCAGGGCAGGCAGCATCGGCGGCAAATTGTGTACCTGCCACAGCGGCCATGTGACCAGCACCGTCACCGCCTGACAAGCCACCAACAGCCAGCGAAAAACAACCAACCGTCCTATTTCGGTTCGCAGGATTACAGGCAGATAAACCATCACAGGTTGCGCCCGTTGAGTCACCAATTATTGAATTATAATGGAGCTGGAAATACTTGGCGAATACCCTTTTAAGCGGAGTTAACCGGAACGATGTATGACGAGTGGAAGCCAGAAGATGCCCAAGTTGATGATGTCCTCAAACCGTATTGGTCATGGCGGCGCGTGATCTTCCTGCTAATCGTTCTCATCATGCTCATCGCCTTCTTGATTTACACCTTTTCGCCCATCATCATTGCCGCCATTGATCGGCTTCGCCCGGAACCACCACCTATTGACCTGCCCAGTCAACGCGCCTAAAACCCGCACAAACCGATTCCTAACCATTCACCGACCGTTTTAACAATCACGCTCCCGTGCAAAGTTAGCGCACGACTCGCTTAAAAGTTACCAAATGGTCACCCTTAACGACTCGTTTTCTGCTATCCTATGGGTATCGTAATGTCTCTGTGTCGTGGAGTGTCCGCATTAAATGCATCTGCCTTTTTTTTCAACCTTGCTCAGTAGCCTCAAGTTAAAAGTTCAATTGTTTTTGCAGTTTCCGCGCCTTGCTCCCTCACATCCGCTGCAACATCACAACCCTTGCGACGCGGCGGATATACGCGAGCCAATCGCGGCGCTCGGCGGCATCAGCCGAACATCCACGCCGCATTTTGTGTCGTTTCAGCGCCGCGCTCCCGCATTCCCGCCCGCCATTTCAGCGGAAATTGTGCAATTTTTGCAGTAACTGTTTCCTACTCATACCGGAGGATTTTCGCCACCGTCTCGTCAATCGCCACCCGTGCGCTTAACAACGTCGCCACCCATGCGATCACCACCGAAGCCACCACCAATCCCACGGTAATCAACTTGGCATCGGTCGGAATCGGAATCGTGAACCCTGTACCAATTAAAGTCAATAAGGATACACCCAGAGAACTCAACCCGATGCCCAGCACGCCCCCCAGCAAACCGATAACTGTGTTCTCCAGTAGCACGATGCGCAGTACCCGTTTACGGCTCAACCCCAGCACCTTTAACACACCAATCTGCTGCCGTCGTTCCAGCATCGTCAGTGACACCGTGTTCGCCATAATCACCGCTGCCGCTAGCAAAGATAAAATACCCACCACAGTTGGGATCGATGCCAATTGGTCAATCACCCGCTTGAGCAGCCCATCAATAAACGACACATCCACCGCGAACACCAACGGCACTTTGTTGATGTTGGTCAAAAATTCATTGACCTTATCCGGCTCAACTTGCACAACATTAATCCGGTAGCTGGATCGTATGCCGTTGATATCCGGCGGGATATACGCATTCGCGATACTCGGCGTAATGCGGCTGGCTGTTCCCACAATCCCTACCACCTCAAATGTGCGTGGGCGACCATTAATCGACAATTCCACCGTCGATCCAACATCAATGTTCAATTCCTCTAACGAGTCGAACCCCTGCACCAACCCGCCAAACGCATTCTGCTGTGTCAGTACAATCACTTCCTTGCCCCGGTCATCCGCCGTCAGGTCGCGTCCTGCCAGCAGTGGGCCGCTGTTCACATCCGGGTTATCGCTGTCGCGCGTCATGATACTCAGTGGGAAAGTACGCAGGGTTCCTTCAAGTTGAACGCGTGTACCATCGACAGCCGTCAGCCGCGCCGTATTAATATTCAATAGTGTGCTGTATTCCACACCGTCTTGCACCGACAATAAGCCCTTGATAAACGGTTGGGCAATTGGTAATGGCACTAACGGAACCAGCATCACGTTACCGCCCAACGTCTGCGCGAATTGAAACCGGACGATCTCGCGGGTTCCTAATCCAAAATAAGTAATCGCGCTCAAGGCGAACATACCGGCTGTCAATGCTAATAGTGTCGTCGCCGTTCGCACTCGCCTGCTGGATAAATTGCGTAATGCCAACCGCAAATCTATCCAACCAAACGTTGGCAGCCGCCCGATAAACCACACAATCACCCACATCACACCCGTCAGAAATCCCAGCACCAGCATCGTGCCAGCCACCAACGCAATACCGATGATAATCGGGCTGGGTGCTTGTATCACGCGGTCAACAACCGTATCCACCACCGGCCCGATGATCTGCCCTGTGACTACTCCCAGCACCAACACCACGATTCCCAACGCAGCCAGAACTTGCACCATGCTGGCTCGCGGTACGTATGTTTCGTTCGGACGTAAGACAATAGCCGGTCGTACCTTCGCCGCCATCAAAATCGGCAGTACGCCAAAGACGACCGTCACCACCATGCCCAGCACCACCCCGTAAACAAGCGCATCCGGATACACCCGCCACGGCAGCTTTTGTTGTAGGAACACCTCGCCGTAAGCATTGACTGCCCCACTTAGCACCAGCCCTGCAATCACCCCCAACCCACTACCGAGTACGCCCAACAAGAACGCCTCGCATATAAACAGCGATGCGATCTGCCGTCCTTTCAGGCCGAAGGTCTTGAGTGCCGCGATTTCCATTGTCCGCCTGCCAACCAGCACTAGCATCGTATTCATGATGCCCACTCCGCCGATCAACATCGCCCCCAACCCCATCGTCACAATAAAACGCCCGATCAGGTCAGCCAGAAGCTTATTGCGCTCCAAAAGCCACGGCGTTGCATTCACATCTCTAAATATCCGTAATGGGATTAGCTCATTGGCTGTCCTCGAGATGTCCTCGCCGCTGCTGCCATCCGGCATGATAATGCCGACACTGTTCGGGTTGGTGTTCAGGCTCAGGTTACTCGCTTGTGCCGCATCAAAATAAGCGAATCCGAAAAATGAAGCCAGAATATTGTTAATGCTGGCTTCGGTTTCGGTCGCCACAATGCCCCGCACCACATACGGCTGCTCGGTACCGCTTACACGAACCGAATCACCCACCTTCAGATGCTGAGAGTCTGCCAGATTACGGCTGATAACCACATCATAGCCGCCAGTAAACAAATCCTTCAGCCGCACGCCTGCTGGATCAAGGGCGACGATTGGGCCGGTAATATCAAATGTTTGCGGGTCAATTAAGAATGAACTGGTGAACTGCGGCTTGCTGAAACCTTCTTGGACATACGGCGTAAGTTGTAGATTACTCACCAACGCGTATGCGGTCATCTGGGCGTTGTGTTCCGCCGCCCAATTCCGTATCCATGCCATCGCATCCGGGTGCAGTACTTGCTGCTCGTCCTGCCCACGCTGGAAGGTCGCCGTGAACGGCCCAAAGTTGCTGATGCTGGTCGCGTTAATATCGCCGTGATTATACTGGCGCAAATTGCTAATCAACGAATCATCAATCGCTAACCCGAGGCTGCGCAGTGCCACCACCGTCGCCACCCCCGCTGCCACACAAAACACGGCGAAAGTTGTCCAATGACCACTGTGCCGCAAATTGGTGACCGCATGTTTGATGTAAAACAGGAATCGTCGCATAAGTTACAGTGGCTCAATAGTGGATACGGTCAGCAGAGGCACATAGTAACGCACCCCATACCGTTAAATATGAGGTTGTTCACCGTTACAAGTTTTACATTCTAGCACGCCGCATCAGCCATGAATCCAACTATTAACCTACGGTTAATGCCACCGGTCTGCGCTTCAAGCACGAGAATGTGCCATTTTTATATCTCACTTACAGCCATACCCAAACGTTTGTACGGCTGTAAGCGAGCGTTACATTCACGGTTAATTGCAGTTATTGCCATTCGTGTCTGGGATAGTGATGCGATCAAGCCCCATTGTGGCTAATCCATCCAGCGCATTCTGGTTATTGGCTTCTTTGTCGAGTACACGGCTGTACCATTCCTGTGCTTTTTCATTGTTTCCCGCCATCCGGTAACGATCCCCCGTCAGCACCCATACAGCCATATTGGTCTGTTGATAATCGCCTAGAATCGCCGCCGTTTCCAATGTATAGGCTGAAAGTAAAACCTGCTGCTGTTCGTTACGGTAGTTTTGCCAGTTAAACAATTCATCCACCATACCATCCACGTCGGGCAGCGCCTTCAACACACAGGCCGCCTCCTGTGTTCTGCCAACCCATGTATACGCCAGCCCCAACCCTTTGATACTGGCTGGATAATCAGGCTCGGCGGCATAGGCTTTCTCAAGGTACGGTATAGCCGCATCAAAGCCGCCGATGTCCAGATTCATATTACCCAAACGCCGATTCGCATTTGGGTAATCAGGGTTATACTCCAAAGCCTGCTCGTACGCATGACGGGCATTCGTTCCGTAAACGGTTCTCTCCACAGCATCCAATTCAGGACGAATCGTGCCATCTGCCCGCGTCTCGTCCAGCGCACCGATGTTGGTATACCACGCCGCCATCACCTGCTTATTAAAAATCACGAATCCGCCCACAAGCACTACCACCAAGCCTACCGCTGCCAACGTGAGCACCCGCCACCCGCGAATTTTCTTGGATTCACGATCTTCAAAGGCTTCCTCGCGTAAGGCTCTAACACCGCAGCTTAAAGCCAGTGCCATCCCAATAAACAACAGGGGCAAATTGAAGGGACTTTCAACATACTGCCGCGCATCCGTCAACCCATGCACCAGCGTCGCCGTCACACCGATCCACGCGCCATAAAATACCGGATCCGGTTCGGCAATCCGTACTACCCATAACACCCGCAGCACAAACAAATAAAATGTGATGACGATCACCACAAAAGCTGCCAACCCCAACACACCCTGCCCCAGCAAGATAGCCAGCAGCAGGTTATGGGTATATGAAAATAACGGCACAAAAATCATCAAGCTGTAGCG
Source organism: Aggregatilineales bacterium (assembly GCA_038251045.1). GTDB lineage: Bacteria > Chloroflexota > Anaerolineae > Aggregatilineales > Phototrophicaceae > CFX2. Next base: position 14,533 of record JBBSBS010000076.1, read on the forward strand.
CGAATAAACCATCGCAAAAGTGTCGCCTAATCCGATCCCTGTGAAGGCATAATCACCCGCCACTTGCAAGCTGTTCCGGTAAATTTCCAGTCGGCTGCTTGTCACGCCCATTAACGAAGCCACGAAGGGCACACGCGGCCCGATGACCACTAACCCGACCAGAATCACAACCACCAAGCCTACTAACCCGCCGATCAGCGCCACCGCCTGCTTGCGAGACAGACGCTTTATACCTATTGCCGCCAATCCAATCAGCAGCGCCACACCTACCCCCAGATAAGCCCCGCGTGAATAAGTCAGCATAAAAGCATAGAGCAGTACCAGCAGCACAACCACCCACATCACAAATCCTCGGCTTTTGCGCATCGCGAACAAGAGCGCGATCACAATCGGTAGCAGCAATTCGATGACTGTCGATGCGCTGTTCGGATGAATAAAGAGGCCAAAGTTTGGAAGAAAAGTGGTGAATTGCCCTATCCGTTCGACAATTGCCGGTGTTTCGACATAATTCTGATACTGAAACTGGCTGATGAATAACAGACTGAAAAGCGCTCCAAGGATACTCATTAGTGCAGCGAACGTGGTGTTCCGATTGGTCTTGCGCAGCACAGTCAGCAGCGCGAAATAAATAATGATACTGGCACACACCGAAAAGACCGTACCCTCACTCAAACTTAAATCATATGCGGTCACCAAACTCAGAAGTGCTGTCAAACCATATATCACGAGTGCGATGTTCATCACCAGCAACACCGGTGATAAGCGTAATTTTGGCATCCCCATACTCCCCTGTTAAAGCCGCCCAACCAGACCAAAGTATCATATAGTATTCAATAAATTAGGCAATACTAGACCAATGAAAACACCCAACATAGACAAATATGAGTATAGGCACGAAAATACTTGCACTGAATTATCATGTAGTTGTAACGTAATAACTGGCATGGTCAGTGTGTCTATAAGGTGTAATGGAAGGATTGAGCAACGATGTCAGAACTACAAATTTTAAACGGCACACAGTTGGAAGAACTGCTGCTGAATGACCAACCTGCTCTGATCCTGTTTTCAAACGGTAGCGGCCTCAAAGGTGATTTTGTAACCGCATTCAACAAAGCTGCTGCTGAAACACCTTCTATCGTTTTTGCGAAGATTGACCCCGCTGCCAGTGCAGAACTAGCACAGCGTTTCGAGGTCGGCGACAAACCCATTCTCTTTGGCTGGTATTGTGGGGAAGAAATTCTGCGCCGCAGCCGTCCTTGGGGAACTGATGTGCCGCTGGCGATTGAAATGCTACAGGCAGCAGTCATCACGCACCAGCCTGAACAAAAACAGGTAATTATGGAGACAGTTGTGGATAATCAGATAATGACAGACAGTGCACCCGTTCATGTGACCGACGCGACCTTTGAAGCCGAAGTAATCAACCACGACAAGCCCGTCTTGGTCGATTTCTGGGCGGAATGGTGTGGGCCTTGCCGTCAGGTCAACCCCGTATTGGAAAAACTGGCAAAAGAATATGCCGGTCAAATCCGTGTTGCCAAGGTTGATGTTGATGCCAACCCCGGCCTTTCGCAGGCTTTCAAGGTGATGAGCATCCCCACCATCATGATGGTTAAGGAACACACCATCGTTTTCAGCCAACCCGGTGCATTGCCTGAATCGGCCTTCCGTGATCTTATCGGGCAGCTCATCGCGCTCGATATGTCCAAGGTCGAAGCCGGACAAGAACAAGACAATAAGTCGAACTAATTCGGCTCACCAAAAAGCCGATAACGAACAGGGGCGAACATTACGATTGCCCCTGTTTGATTCTGGCTATATCTGCTTGACGTGATATGGCAGCCCCGGCACAACATAGTCACCCGCTTTATCCCCACTAACCGTCACATCTACAGCAGACAATCCCGCCGGAATGTGCGTATCGGGAAACCATATGCGCCCTTCTTTGACCACGATAAACAATCCCGATTCATCCCCGACTGCCGTAAATGTATTACTGTCCGGCGAGTCATAAACGGGTACGCCCAGCGTGTCGCACAGCCAATTGACCGTTTGCGGAACATCCATCGTCGCCAAACCAATCTCACTGACTGAAATGATGCTGCTTTCTGAAAACGGTACCGTGGTGGCGTTCGGCTGGTTGTGCCGTGCGACAAATTCAAGTATGTTGCCGACTGGATCATAAAAATACACCATACTCGCATTCCATCCATCCGACCTGAAAAGCGTCTTTTCGGGAAGTGTTGCCATCTCTACCTTGCCGTCAATCCACGCCGCTGCTGCTTCAAGCTGATTTTCGGGTATATCAAACGCGAAATGATATTTCCCCTGCCACCCCATCTCATACTCAAACACCAATCGGGTACCGCCTGCTTGCAAAACCAACCGAACGGTAGTTTCCACAATAATCGGCAGTTTCAACACCTCATGATAAAAAGCCCGTGCCCCGATCAAATCACTAATCTTCAATCGCAGTTCAAGTATCTTCATCGCGTCATCCTCCCTTTGGTTCATGACATCATCGCACAACCTGGCGACCAACACATCACGCCTGTGACCAATCCTATCTGAACAAAAGTACAGTTTGCAAATAGCGAATTCTGACACGCTTCCAACAGTTAATTGCTTATGATGAAGTTCATAATTCGCTAGTCTCTAAAGCCTCTTGACTAACCGATGACATTTCGTCTCATTTACATTTGGCGAAACAAACACGACCGACCATAGATTAATGACTGCCTATGCCTGATCTCAAAGTTCTACTCGTTGCCGAAAACCCCCTTGCCCGCATGGGACTTTCCGCGTTGCTCGCTGGCGTAACCGGACTGATCGTTGCCGGGCAAAGCAGCGGTAATCAACTCGCTGTTGACCTTGACCTCGACAAACCGGATGTCATCGCTTGGGATTGGAGTTGGAGTGCTGTCCCTGAACTCCCGCGCGAACTGCCCGTAGTCGCCCTCCTCAAGGATGCTTCACAAGCCGCTGAAGCGTGGCGTGCCGGGGCGCGTAGTCTACTGCTCGGCCACCTCGATCCGGACAGCCTCGGTGCAGCTTTAACCACTGCCGCTCATGGACTTTCAGTCATCGAACCCACACTGGTAAGCGCATTAGCACAGGTCGAAATCATCCAGCAGGATGGGCAAGTTGAAGCACTTACCCCCCGCGAAATGGAGGTTTTACAATTGGTAGCATCAGGACTGCCAAACAAAACCATCGCCAGTCGTCTCAGTATTACCGACCACACAGTCAAATTTCATGTAAACGCCATCATGACCAAATTAGGCGTGCAGAGCCGCACCGAAGCGGTTGTCCGTGCGACCAAATTAGGACTCATTATCTTATAAACTACACGATCATTTTCTGATTGCTAGCACATAATGATGGAGATTATACTCGCGCTATGGTAACTTTTATTAAAATACCCAATGCCTTTGCCGCCGATTGTCCCACCCGTCAGGTATTGGATCTCATTGCCGATAAGTGGACAGTTCTTATTGTCATCTTGCTGGAAGATGAACCGAAGCGCTTTTCCCATCTCCAACGCGGCATTGATGGCATCTCGCAGAAGATGCTGGCGCAAACGCTGCGTAGTCTGGAGCGTGATGGCATTGTCCAACGCACCGTCTTCCCTGAAGTGCCTCCCCGTGTTGAGTATAATCTTACCCCGCTCGGGCACACATTATCCGAACCTATTGCTGCCATTCAAAAATGGGCAGAGTCACATATCAACACGGTTCTGGTAGCACAGGCCGAATATGACACCAGCCACGATGTACAACTGGTGCAAGACTAATGCTTCTCCACAATTTATCCGGAATTGCGCTAAACTGGGGGTGGAAATTGGCTAATGGACAGAACCAAGATGACCACAATCACACTGGAACACGTTAGCAAACGCTTCGGCTCAACTGAAATGGGCGGTGGGCCAGCCATCACCGCAGTTGAAGATGTCTCGCTAAAGCTGAACACTGGAGATGTGCTTGCCATTCTCGGTCCGTCTGGCTGCGGCAAATCAACCCTTCTGCGCCTGATTGCCGGTATCTTCAAGCCGGATAGCGGACACGTCCTGTATGATGATGTTGACTTGGAAATGGTTCCTTTGCGTGAGCGTGGGGTTGGTATGGTTTTTCAAGAAGGTGCGCTCATTCCCCATTGGGAAAGCCGCAAAAGCGTAGGTTTCTTTTTATCCCTCCGTCAGCGTGAACAAGAAATACCCGAAAAGCTGCATCAAATTGCCAAAATTACCGGCATCGGGCTGGATAAACTGCTGGAACGCCGTCCCGCACACCTTTCCGGCGGCGAGAAGCAGCGTATCGGCATCGCCCGTGCCCTCGCGCGCGATTTGCAGATACTGCTTTTTGATGAACCCTTCGCGAATCTGGATGCAAAATATCGCACCGAAGCCCGTATCGAACTCAAGCGGTTGCTCAATGCTTTCCCCGTTACATCGGTTTATGTCACGCACGATCAAGTTGAAGCCATCGCCTTATCGCATCGCATCGCCGTCATGCGCGCTGGCAGAATTGACCAAATCGGAACGTACCAGCAGTTATACACCAGCCCACAAAATATCTTCGTAGCGGCCTTTATCGGTAGTCCACCCATCAATCTTTTTAAAGGACGCAGCGAAAATGGACTCTGGCAGGGTGAAAATTTCGGCGGTTATCCGCTCCGCCGTGACCTCGCTGAAGGAAGTAAAGTGACCGCTGCCATTCGTGCTGAACACATGTACTTGCAAGACGGAGGCGTACCCGGTGTTGTCGAGCAGGTCGTACCCATGCTGGCGGAACGTCACCAACTCATCACCGTACATCTCGCTGGTGAAAGTTGGATACTGACTGTACCCCTTGACCGCCACATCGAACGCGGCTCAACCATCTACTGCGGCTTGAATGCTGACGAACTCCTCTTTTTCGACACCAAAACTGGTATTCGCATTGGCTAGATAAACGCGCTTGTTGTAACTGAAATATCTTTGTAGCCCAAACAGGTATTGCGTGGATTGGTCTAGCGCGTGGATGCAAATTTCAGG
>JBBSBS010000077.1:0-19547 GCA_038251045.1 Aggregatilineales bacterium
CTGTGCCGTAATACAGGCAGCGGTTCAGCCGGAAGGGGACTCTCGGCGCTCTCCAGAGTTCCTGTGGAGAAACTTGGGAGTTCATCACCGGTATAAGCCAGAGTCGCCTCCATACGGCGCTGATCACGTGCCGCAAGCCGTTCTCCCCGGAATCGCCAGAAAATCGTCATTCCCGCGAGCATTGCCAGAATACTACCGATGACCGGCAGGAATTCATAAAACGGCATAATCAGACCGAGATAATAATACTGGGGCTGACTTCCACGCCGTTCACTCTGCTGCTGCAACCAATAGCCGAGGCTGCCGAACATCCCCGTACCAATACCATATAGGTTGGTAAACACCGTGGTGAAAAAGAATAAGAACAGGGCGTGGAAAACAGCGACACAGATGAGCCAGCGCTTGGGATTCCAGATCAACCCGATGGTTACAGAAATAAATATCGCAGGCCAAACCGTCAGCGATGCAACTAAGATTTGCATCCCGCTTTGGGTCAAGTCAAATTGAATGAAAGGGATAGCAGATTGCACAGCAGTTGCAACATCAAGCAGCGAAGTGACATCTTTCGGATGCATAGCTTTCATGATGAACGGGGTTGCCCACGGTAGCACAAGCGTCACGATGACAACCATCAAATCGACTTCGGGGAAACGCCGAAGTTTCGCCCACAATCCGGCCCGCCATGAATAAATCAACACACCAATGACGACAAGTCCCAGTCCCCATTCCGCGTATAAAGGCAGGACTGATATTGGCGGGACTTCTGCATCTTTCGGAATTTTAGAAATTTCTTCAAACACCAGAAGCGCACTGGTCACTACAACGATCAAAGCCAACATGGGCAGTAAATCAATTCGTGGTGAGCGCCCTTTCCCTGTTCGCGAAGCCCATAACATCGTTCCAATGACGACAAACAGCATTGAAACGATAGCAACCGCTGACCACCAAATCAGGCTTATATAATCGGTTGTTCCGGGTGTTGTTATCGTAGGCGTTAAGGGAATAATGCCTACAATCACATAAAACGCCAGCGCCGCCACACCACCCAACAATACCGTCAGCGACAAGAAATAAAATAGACTTTTACCCGGCCACCGCCAATACTGTTGACCCACACGCACAACCCAGTAAAGGAACAATATGGCAAAGAAAATGACGATATACATGAATGCCACTTCTTTGGTCGCCATACTCGCCAGCATCGCCGCCGAAAAGATGTATAACCACCTTGCCTTTCGACGCAAATTAAGCGGCCCGTTTAAATACATCAACGTACAGTACACCATAATCAACGTAAAAAAGATGGATGGTGTATCCTCGCGTATATAGCGGTTGTAATACAAAATAAGTGGCGAGATCAGGAACATGATAGAGGCTAGTAGAGCCGCCCACCGTCCGATCCAGCGTCGGAACAGCAGCGGGAACATGACCATTAAGATGCCAAGCACAGCCGGATAAATCCGCGCCGTGAAATCGTTGTCACCAAACAAGAAGTAATCTAACGCAGTCATATGGAACAGAATCGGCCCGTGCATCAACGGTGTGTGTTGAAAAACACCGTTTTTATACAAATCCCACGAAAACTTGGTGTGCAAGCTTTCGTCATGGCTCATTGTCCGCTCGCCAAGGTTATAAAACCGCGTAAAGATTGCCAACAACAAAATGACAATATAGATTGTCGTTTCCCAATTGAGTTGGAATGATTTTGTAAACCACCCATCAACCGGTTTTGTTGGTGTATAGCTTGAGCTTTCGGAGTGTCTAGTTAAGTCCATTACGTCCTCATATCAGGGTGTGCTGATGACATCAACAGGTAAAATTACGGGTGGTCGAGCTGGCGCTGCCGGTGTCTGGTTAATCTCAAATGCGACCGAAACACCCTCTTGGATTGCCGCAGTCACATTAACCGATACACGCACCAACGGCGCTGGCTGTGTCGGTGGTCCGGCAAAAACTTGGTTACTTTTACCCAGCGCAAATGGGATTAATAGCAAAACAGTCACAACCACCATAACCATGCCATAACGCAATGGATAGTAGCTGGTCATGCGCCGGGTTGATTCTAATCGTGCAGCCGTTCGAAACCGTTCAAACGAAGGCACTCGTCCATTTCCAACGACGGGAACGGATCGACGCAATTCGGTCACCAACCGCTTTTGTTCCATGTAAGCGCTGTAACACGTTTCGCACCGGTCAAGATGCTGCGCCACTTTACGATTGAGCTTTGGCGGCAGTTCATGATGAACATAAGTTACTAAATGCTTCTGGCACTGTTTGCAGGAAATCATGATGACAATTCAACACCTAATAGTGCATCCAACAAATACTCACCGGAAGGTTGCAACACACCCCGCAGCTGTTCATGTGCCAACCGGACACGACTCTCGGCGGTTTTTTGTGGGCAGCCGATAACCTCTGCCATTTCACGAAATGTGAGATTATGCCCGTAGCGCAGCACAACTGCCTCACGCAAACGTGGCGAAAGCGCGGATAATGCAACCTCAATTGCAGCCTTGGCATCGTTATCTGCCAATCGTGCTTCAGGTGCATCCGAGTGTGGTGCGGGCAAATCCAGCGAAAGTAATCCCGCTATATTCCACCAGCGCCCGCGACGGTATAAATTGCGGCAGCGGCTCAAAGCGATAGTGTATAACCATGTTTTGAATGAGGCTCGCGAAGCATCATAGCGATGAAGATTCTTGAAGCCGTAGACGAACGCTTCTTGCATAACATCTTCCGCATCCTGACGATTCATCAACAACCCATAGCACAGCCGGTAGATGCTGGGGGCGCACAATTCGTACAGCGCCTCAAAGCCTGTTTGGTCGCCTGCTATACATTGATGAATGACATCGGCAATTTGATCGGGTTGCTGACTCATAACTTATCCCATTCCTCTTGCACCGGTTCGCTCAACACTATATACACAGGAACATTAACCATTCCTTACTGAATACCAGTTGCATTAACACCATTGTAGACATCCTGTCGTAACCAGAGCGTCACCGCATCCGTTGCCAGATTCCCCGTCAGGGTACGACGCTGCAACCACCACGCCGGAAAATTGAGCAGCGTAATTGTGCGGAAATCCCAGCCATTACTAATCGTAGATGTGTGTCCCACGTAATCTCCGCCCAAATCAGGTTCGGCGATCGATGATGGCAGCAAAACAACACCCTGCCCTTTAGCTGCTGTCGGGTCTGCAACAAAAGTGGTATTCGGGAAATCGCGCAAAATCCATGCCACAACCCCATCATCAGCCGCCAGCGCCGTGACTGTCAACTGTGGAAATCCGGATGTTTCGCGGGCGGACAACTCCAGCACGGTTTGGCGTAGTTGAGCAGTCTGATAACTGGTTGGGTTTCGATTCCAGAATTCGACTGCGCTATCTGCATTATTGACGGCTACATTCCAGCCAACGCCCAATCCGGTAACCATCGCAAAAGCCAATACACCAAGTACACCGCCACGAACAGCTACCCCCTCGCCCCATTCACTCGAAGCTAGAAAGTAGCCGATCAAAATCAGCAGTACCGCAATTACAATACCGATCAGGTTCTGAGGACTAATATTGATCTGTTGAAGTGTTGCATCAGGTGTAGTCATCAATGCGCGGGCAATGGACTGAGCATGAACACTAATCATAGCAGTCAACGCCGCTACCACCACCGCAATAAACCAACGGCTCCATCGTGGCGCGAAAAACCGACCACCGCCGAGAACCATATCCTTTACCACGCGACTCGCTAGTCCAGCCAGTGGCAGCACAATCCACAACGTGTGTTCAGATCCAGCACCTGCATAAACCAACGACATGCCTACACCGAATATTAACCAGCCCAGTAAAAAGCGATCCTCCCAAGCTACATCCTCCTCGGTGAGGATAACAAAAACTGCTGCCGCGCCAATAATGACCAGCACGGGTTCATAAAATAGAGTCGCGAACAATGCGAAAAACGGCGGTAAATAAGGGCGTGGCGTTGTCAAACCGCGCAAACCCGAACTGAGCAGTTCACCCACACTGCTGATACCTGACGGATACAACATAAACAATGTGCCAACCAAAAACACAACCAACAAGGCAATGGGAATTGCCCGTGCCCACGGCCATGCAGTAAATCGCCCCTCAGGAATGTAGTGAGGCAGTTCGTCGTTTTCAAGCGTATTGCGGCGAAACCACATCAGGAATAACCCCGCCAAAACCAGCGTCAGAAATACGAACAAGCCGGTCGCATCCGTCAAAAAAATAATCACCGCCGCGCAAATCGTGGTTTGTACCGCATAGCGACCTTGCCCGCGTATACGATATTGCCACACGCTCCACAACCCAATGACCGCCACCAGCATCGTCCAGATAACAGGACTATCCATGCGTCCTGCAGCCAATAAAGTTGGTGAAAACGCCAGCAGCAGAACGAAGATGAAAGTACGCGTTTTTCCAAATAGTTGGCTGAAAAGCAGCGGCGAAAGCACCAACAGCACGCTTGCAAAAACCGTCAGAATTCGCGCCGAAAATTCGCTCGCGCCTAAAACGCTAAACGACATCGTGTGCAGTGCGAACAGCAGCGGACTATCAGCGACAATTCCTGTACCGGCAGCTTCGGGATAAACAACACGCCATGCCGACAGCGCCTGCCGCGCCTCATACGGCGACATCGGCACAACATCTAACTGCGCCACCCGCAGGACCAGTGCCATCAGCGCCACTATCAGATAAACAATCACCTCACGGCTAATAGTCAACCGACGCGGTAAAAGTTGGTCTGAGTCGGGAGCACTATCAAACGATTGAATTGAATCCATAAGCCTACTCTATTCTCACAACACGCCGCTCAGCACTTAATTACTGGCGATCACACTACTGTCTACTCGATAAAAAACACTTGCCACTTGCCCGCTGCCATCTGTGACTGCACACACAGGTTGCAAATGTTCGATAAACTTTTCTTCCCCTGCACTACCATACTTGGCGCGTTCGCTCGCCCCAAAGAAAACATAACCGATGTTATATTGCTGAATAATGGTTTGTGCAGTCTCCCAACGAACATCAGTATAAAGCGTAGGAATATCAGCGCCTCGACTCCCGGCGACAAGCGGGTAGGTCGAGCCACGCCACTGATTTTCATGATTCTCCCAACCCAAAACCAGTGGAACACCCGTTAGCGCAGCCACACGCCCGAAATTTGGATCATATGCGCCGCCCAATGCCTCAGATACGACAGTCTGTTTATCGTCCAACTGCTTTTGCCAGCACATTATTGACTGATAATCATTAGCGGCAGTCAATGTCGAGCCCCCATCCATCGTCAACGGAGTCGTGTTCTCGTCATTTAGACGACGCGTTTCCAGTATAGAATGGGTATAGTTACCGAGGATTGGATACAGCAACCCGCTTCCCACCATAACAATGGTAACAATGCCAAATGCGACACGCACAAATACATTTGGACGTGTTTGCGGATCACTGAGCATTGCATAAACCGCATAAGCACTGGCAATACTGAATAACACCCAGGCTTGATAATAAAATTTGAAAATAGTGTTAATGCGCACGCCAAAATTATCACGCAGGTAGAAAAACTCTGGCACGAGCGTCAGCCCGACAGCCAATGCCACCATCACCAGAGCCATACCGGTACTTGGTGAATAATTCACCACCACACGTGTTTCGGGCGCGGTTTCATCATCCACAAATCGCTGTCGGCGCGGAAAAACACGCGCCACAATCACCAGGAGCATTGCCAGCAAGAGCAGTGTCGTCGGCAGCGTAACCCAACGTCGATGGGCAATAAGCGGCAGCACCTGATCCAAACCACCAAATCGCGCCCCGAACTGCATCACACTTTGATAAAGTTCCGGCACATTTAAAGCCACCAGTATCAGTACCAGAACAATTGCCAGTAATCCGACGAACAAAACCACAACTGATTGCAGCGCCAGCAGCCAATTCATCCGCAGCCGCCCCAATCGAATCTCATTCAATAAGAAAAATATGAGGATGAGCAGAAATGGCCCAAACATCAAGAAAAATTGTGGGAAATAAGTCGGCGTGATGATATTCGGCAGCAAACCGGAAGCCTGCGACCGAAAACTGATTAAGAACGGCAGATAGAAAATACCGGTCAAAATGAGCAGCGCAGCACCCAAACCCACCATGCCCAGCCAATCCAATTGATCCAACCTGCCCTGTCGATTAATGCCCCGTCGAAGCCCATCCGCCCCCACCAGCGCCAGCATGTAGATCGGTCCATCCCACGTGTTCAGGAAGACCAACGCCCCCGCACATAATCCATAAAAAACAAGCTCGCCCCATGAAGGTCGCCGCTTTCGCAGCACCAGATTGGTCGCTAAACCCAGAACCAATAACACAAACGGCAGTCCCATAACATGCGGATGGTTATCCGCCAGCAAGAAACTAAACTGTGGAAATTCATCAATCGGCTGTACGGGGATAGCAGTCCCATCAAGATCATACTCTTTGATGACTCTGCTCGGCCAAAACCACTCGATCGTCCAGTTATAGTTCAGATTTGGCCCCGGCAAAGCGGTTTCAAATCGTTGTACATCCCAGAAGCGCAAATAGTCGTCGTTGATGCTGCCCGTGGAATACGGAATATTGATTAGCAAAGTATGCAGGTTGCCCATCAACACAACCATCACCATTGCCAATATGCCGCTGAATACCGCCGAACGCGCCGACGAAACCGCCCGTTCAAGCTGCTTCGCCCGCACCAGATTATAGGCCACGCCGAAAGCCGTCAGACCCGTCAGCGCGAATACTAGCGAAATCGTCAGGTTAAAGGCAATGGTATTAGCAATACCGCTGGCAGTTGCCAACATTGCCGCCAAAAAATAGCCAAAGTAATAATAACTGATCGAGTAGCCCGCCATCCAACCATCATTTGGCGGAAAGGTTGGGCTTCGCATGATGCTGCTGATGAACATCAAGTCCATCGGCTTTTCTGTCGAATGGAGTTCGGGTTGGTAGGCACGCACCAATGCCCATCCCACAAACAGCGTGATGAACAAAAGTTCACCCACAATGACGACGGTTCGGTTTTCACGCCACCACCCACGCCAATCAAAGCGTTCTTCAGCACGAAAGTAAACCGCTAACCCAATTGCGACCACCACCACCCACGATAGGATGATGCTGCCCGATGAATTCCGCAAGAAACCGAGGCTGCCCAAAATCCAGAACACATATCCGGTGAGTAAAAGCCCCACCGCTCGGGCCAGCGTATAACCACGATCAGGCAGTGCTCCCAGCAACCGCGTACACAGCGGCAGTGCCGCCACCCCTGCCAACGTGACCAGCAGCCACCAGCTTAAGATCATCCAGCCCTCGCGGGCAAGCCATTCAAATACCACCGGCTACACTCTCTTCCAAAGCGAATTGTTTATCTTGGTTCACTTTATAGACTCTAGTAGTGCCCGATTCATAAACTACTTCTAATGATCCCTGCTCGACCATTGTGTCGAACTTGGCTAATCCCTTTTCCGGATAGTAAGCATGTTCCAATCCTCCAACGACGATATAGGCTACGTTATACCGCTGCAAAATTCGCCACGCTGTCGGAATATTATCGGTGACATAGAATGCGTTGATGTTGGCAACCCGCTGCTCGACGATTCTCGGTAGCGGATCAAAAGTACGCTGCTGCCGCTGATGGAAACTCCATCCATTCACCGAAGGGAATCCTGTCTGGATCGACACACGCCCTTCCCACTGATATTCATGGCTGGAGCGACCCTCCATGATTGTAGGCGTACCCTTTACGTTCTCCTCTAGCCAACGGATCATATTGTAATCCTCAACCAGCGGGAACACCGACAATTCAGGCGTTTTCTGTGATATAGCCGGATCACCTTCATATTGAGAGGCATACTGCATGTAAAGCGAGCCGTCCAGCGTCAACGGCACATCTGGTGACATCCGGTCTTGTGCCCTGCCCCTTGTTGCCATCAACGGATACATGCCTGCTACCGCCACCAGAATAGCACCCAGTGGATACCATACCCAACGCCCAAACGCGGGCCAATCATCAGAACTTTGTATCAGGCACGAAGCCGCAATTCCACCGACTGCGCTCAACATCAGCCATGCTTGAACATAAAACTTAAACACAGTATTCTGGCGACCAATATCCCCATCCAGCACAATCAATTCCACACCCAATGTCAGGGCAATGGATAGTCCCGCCAGTGCCAGCACATAACGCATTTCGCGCGATTGCCCTTGTCGCACGAACAACAGCCCAATCCACAAAATCAGCGGAATGGTTATGATTGCAACGGGAGCCGGTTGCAGGGGTGAGCCGCTAGGAGTGAGCTGGACAGGGATCGGGAATGATGCCAATACCACAGCCACCAACAGTACTACAATCACCAGCAGCAGGCCTCCCATCAAGAGTGGAAGTTTGCCTCTCAACGAACGCACATAAACACTTTTCAACCATCGGACGGTATCCCATATCAGCAACGATATAATCAGGAATAGGAATAATCCGTAGATAATCAGATAGCGCCAAAGTTCGGAACGCGGCTGTTCCGAAATCAGCGCCTTGTCGTAAACCGACGCATTCCATGTTGTATATGGCAGCACAGCCACCATACCCACGATGACGAATATGCTGATCCGCAGTACCAGCGAAAGCAAAGTGCGGCGGGTGACGCGTTCGGTGCTAATCCACCACGCGAAACCCAAACCCAGAATGCCCAGCAATATGAATGTTACCCAATCCCAAGTATTGGTCGCCCGCAGCATTCCGACCGTCAAACCGCCGAATGCCAGAGCACCAAACAATGCCCATTTACCACGACGATCGCTGCCTGCCGATAACACCTCGTTCAAAACGAATGCCATGACGATAAACAACAGTGGCATCGCAATCATGTGGGCGTGCAAATCGCCATAAAGAAATGTGAAAAATGGAAATTCAGCAATTGCGCCACCGCCACCATCCGGCAGCTCCTGCAAGATGCGCGTGGGAGCCCAGTACCAGCGATTAGGCGCAATTTGCTGCATGGCATTGTTAATGCCACTGTTGAGTCCCCGCATCAAACTGCCAATGACTGAATGAGCCTCATCATTAGCCTGCGCGATAATACTGTCAAGTTCAGCACCAGTCGCGTCTACACCAGTGCGGGCATGATAATCCAGCATGAGTCGCTGCTGAATGGTGCTCACTTGGTTGTAGCCGCCCGCTTTAAGAAGACCTTCTTCAACAAAAACGCGTGGTGTACCGAGGTTTCCAAGCACTACTGCCAGCAATAGAGCCGCAATACCTGCCACCCACGGATTGCCCACCCGCATCTGTTTCACAACCGTCACAGGTGCTGGTTCCGCAAATGCAGGTGCTTCAACAACCATCGGGTTAGTTTCAAAGCCTTGACTACCTTGTAAACCAATCGCTTCAGTCATAACCGGTGACGGATCCTGACTGATGAACGGCAGTCTACTGGTTTTAACAATGACCTTCTCTCGCCATGCACTAACCACATTGAAGGCCACTGAAAATGCCCCCATGCCTGTTAGAGCAGCCAGTGTCGGGATAATCAAGTTATAGGCAATCGACGGCATCATGCCCAACAGCAGCACAGGCGAACCTACGATCACATAACCAAAGTAATAATAGTTAATGTAGCCGCCCGCGTGCCAGGGATCAATCGGTGGGAAAACTGTACTCCGCAGCACACCGTTAAAATAGGCGAAGTCCATCGGCTTTTCGCCGCCCATATAGGGATGCCACAAATCGGGGTTGGTAACCCGCACAATCAAGAACAGGATGAACACCAACAGCGTAATCACTTCCATCCACACTAACCGCCGTCGATGCTCGCGAATATACGCTGCAAATTCATCACGCCGCCGCCATCCCATGACAGCACTCAACAATGCCACCAGCAGAAGCGCTACCAATATGCCACTCTGTGACCACATCGGAATCCGCGCGCTGGAAACGAACCACGCTAGCCAGCCCACCAGCAGCAAACCCGCCGCTTTCGCAAAACCATAGCCGCGATCAGCCAATCCCGGCAGCAGCACAAAAAGCAGAGGCCATACCGCCCAACCAAACAACACCATTACTGCCCACCACGTCAAGATGCTCACTATGGGTTGTGTGTTGATGATACTTTCGCTGTGAAACCGATCCGACCACGTACCGTTGTCATACTGCATTTGTGCCAGATCAGGCGGCAATTGCAGCGCCGTTGGGATTTTGCTAGCGGGCACAGAATATAACTGCACCACACCCACCAATTGCGAATCACAATAGTAATTAGCCGATGCGCTCAATGGCAATTGTGGACAATTCAACTGTGTGGTAACGCTGTCAATCTTGTTGAGAGGCACACTGTTGAGAATCGTTTCAGTATTCTGCTTGCTGTAGGCGCTCGTCTTCTTGAATATAAAAACCGCTGGATGGTCATAAACATGGAAGGCTTCTTCCGCCTCGAACTCGTTCAACCATTTCGGCCCACTATAAGTCGGCAAATATTCATCAGAAACCTGCAGCGGCCCCAGCTCAAACGACTCTTGAAAAGTCTTTTCCAATTCAAAACCAAGGGAGCCATCAAACAGCGCACTATAAAACCGCATGGTCATAGGCCAGCGATAAGGTATACGTGCCTGCGAGTCGTAGCGCCGGTTAGTCGAAATAACCAGATATTCAGAATTATCCAACCCGCGCTGCATCGCATCACGCTTGAACGGCTCGTCTTCCCAATAAATTTGGAGGGGTTGTGGGATAAGTTGGCCTCCCCATACATCGCGGGGTACACACTCACTTGCCGATACATTACTCGGCGGCATGCTGTCGCCCATCGAGAACCCGGGGGGCATGGCACATATCTTAGGGAGCGACACCTCGTCCCACTGCCCTTCCCAGGCTACGACCGGCCCGGAACTTATAAGTGCCCCACCTGTAACCACGACCGAAAACACATAATTTTCGCCCACCTTTAAGGTTACCGGTTCGCTGAGTGGGATGTCGTAGGCATCACCGATAGCATTATTATCCCGTTTGAACTCACCCGTCAAAGTTCCTTCAGCCAGCACAACGTTGTTGTCTGGCAAACGAATAGTAACCGTAATCGTTTTCATACCCGGTTTGTCGTCGGGATCACCCAGATGCAGTGAAGATACTTTTGTCACCTCACCATCCGCCGGAGCAACAAACCCTTGTATGAATTCCTGCCCCGGCTCAAACCGCGATGCGATTTGCTCGACGGGCGTTTCATCGTTACCCAGTCGGTTGTACACCGAAATATTAATCAGTGGTGCGCTCACGCCTTCCAATTGCATCGTGAAATCCGATGGCAAGTTTTCCGCCACCCAATTGGTGGATTGTGCCGGTGCAAACATATGGCGATAAATATTGGTGAACATCGCCGCCCACAATACAGTGAATCCGGCAGCCGCTACAAGCAAACCACGTGTTGCCAGCTTACGCCATGCAACACCCGCCCGATCTGCTCTCCGCACCAACTCAACCAACAACCACGCCGCAAGGATTGCAATCGTGGCATAAAGTGGCAGGTAATACCGCATGGTCATCACCCACAATCGCCCCAACCACCCGAAATACACCAATATCCACACGAACGGCAGAATATTGAGTATGGCTCCTGATTTGCCGCGAATCAGCCGCCATCCGCTCCACAACCAGCCTGCCCATCCAGCTAGTCCCAATGCGATTCCCATGCCCCACAACACCATATTGCTGAGTGGGAACAGGTAAGCAGTACGACCCGCCCACTGCCAGTTTGGCGGTGACTCAGCGTCTCCGCTGACGAGATGCTGCGCCGCGCCTACATCCTGCAACCAGCGAAAATTCGGTTTCAGGCCGAAAAAGTCCGGACCTGTAAATGCGTATGGATTGAAAATACGAAACATTAACAGCGCTAAAAATAAAGCTACGGCGACACCAGTAAAACTGCTAACCAGCAAGCGTGCGCGTTCATTCCAAGACAAGCGCCCATCCAAAAGTGGCAGCCCATGTATGCCTGCCGCCAACAACAGCAGCCCGACAACAGGTGCGGTATTCACCCTGCTTGCCAGAGCAAGGCCACAAAAAATCCCGCAGAAAATATATGAGCTGAGCTTGCCATCGGTCTGCACCCAGACGGCTCCCAAAATTGCCAGTACAACCATCAAATTCGCAACAGCATCAGCCGTATAAAAATGTGACTGTTGTATCGAAAAGACGGTACACGAATAGAGCAGCGCCGCCAGCAAGCCAACCCACTTACCATGCAAACGCAGCCCGATATAGAATGTCGCGAGAATGACCAACATTTCGGCAAGCGCGGAAATGATACGTCCAACATCGCGCGCCCCATAATAGCCCGCAATCGAAGGATCACCATTAAGTTGTGCTAGTGCATCCGCTGCCCATCGCGTTATGAATGCTGGCAGAGTGCCGTAGGCCATCAAACCCTGCCCCACATTGTTGGGGTTCATATTCGAGCATTGTGCATCGAAGTAACCGCCTACACCTCCGGTTGCTGGGTAGCGTCCCAGACAGGTCTCGGTTTGTTGGTCAATGGGGTCAATATCCGGGTCTGTAAAACTCAATGGCCCGTTCAGTTGGGTAGTCATATTGGTGAAAAAACGTTCATCAGGATGCCAGATGGTGAACTCGTCCCAATTCTGACCAATGAAACGGAAATATCCACCAGCGAGCAGCACCAACCCAAGTAGTATTCCCACTACAATATCGCTGCGGCTGATTCCCAGCGCACGCGTTTGTTTATTCACCGGATTAACAACGGCTTCTACCATAATGACCCTTTGGCGATGTACTGTCTTCGTTGGTTACAGATTTCACACCGCAGACTTAAGACTTGATGTATACACTGTATTGGATTGTATTCCTCACTACGGCGTGAGTTGTCCGGTGGCGATCTCAAAATCCATTAATCCTTGAGCCCCAATTTTTGGTACGCGGTATACCATGAAATCAGCACCGGGCTTGTAACTGGCAATCTTTTGTATAGCTCCAGTGGGGAACCATTTCAGTAACTGATTTTCGGTTTCTGTGTCTTCCGTATTATAGAAGAACAACAAATCTTTATCAGGGTTGAGCAGGTACGCATCAGTTCGCTGCGCCGCCTCTTTCAAGAAACCCGGCAAGAAATCACGGGTTACGATGCCATTAGGCCAATCTGTTACCCCTGCTTCAATACCCACCGCCCGATGATCCCACCAATATGGATAAGCAATCATGAAAGCATTCCCCAAACTGCCACCACTGTCCGAGAAGCCTCTTAAAAACTTTCCTACTTCGGTATAAGGTGCTGGTGACGAGTTGTTATAAGAGTCACGGAAATCAACAAAATACGCATTCCAGTTGGCACTTCCAATCGCCAATAAAACAACTCCAACAACTACTGTACCTGCCGCTTTCCCGCGCCAATTTGGGAACAATCGACCGAGCGCTAACCATATCAGTGCAAGTGGCAGCGCAGCAAAAAGATACGCTTCCGGCAAACTACCGCTGGTACGCGTAGCGCTTGGGTTCTCTATCGGATAGGCAATCGACAGCGCCGACGGCAGCAGCATGATAAACAACGCAATCGGCATCAGCCAATCTGCCGCATCGCGCCGCCTGACCATTCGCACGCCCCACGCGCCCAATCCCACAATCAACAACGCGCCTGTGAACATATCCATTTCCGGCTTGTTCGGAACAGCCGTAATCCATGCCACATCACCCTTCCAGTTGTACATCAACAGGGCGTTTCTGATATTGTTCGCCAGAATGCCAATGTTTTCTTGGAAAGCGGACATGCGATCTTCAATAGTTGCATTTCGCGTGACAATTTGACCGTTCTCATCCGTCGTTTGTACGGTATCGTCACCCAACAAACGCCCGGATGTCCGCCGCCAAAAATCCTCTGGATAATCGCGTGCGAAACCCGCCATGGGCACAAAGACCGCCAATGTAATAACAACCAGAACCACTAAATTGGTAACATATCGCGTGACTTGCTCACGCCGTCCCGATCTAAACAAGCTAAATATGATCGCCAGCACCACGCCAGCAATGACCACCACCGGCAGCATTCGTACGGCTTGATAAGCATAGACTCCGATACCAAGTACCAAACCAGCCTTGATGAAATCGCCACGTCGATTGTGTCGAATCCCACGGCTCAGGTAAATGACCAGCAACCCAGTCACGATGACCGTGAGCACAATGCGCAGCCCCAATCGACTGAGCATGGTATGCCAGTAGCTTATGGCGACCAGCGCCCCCAACAACAACCCGACCACGTTACCGAGTTCAGGCTCATCCTTTCCGATGATTTCCCGCCCCATCCACCACAACACCGGTATGCAAAGCAGTCCTTCGATTGCCGTTAAAAACTTGAGCGTAAAGAAGTTCATGCCCAAACCGGGTATCTGAGAAATAAATGCCATCAAATAAAATTGGATCGGCTCTCGACCGCCATTGTTGGGGAAAAAAACCTGCGGATTTCCGTTCAAAATACGCTGCGAATCCAGAATCTTTTCAACATGGTCACTGGTCATCTCGGATGGCACACTGTTTAAGTTACTTAAACGGAACAAACCGGCGACCAACATAATCGCAAGCAGTGTTACCAATGTCCAACGTGCAGGCAATCGTAAGCCGCGAATAGAGGCTATAAATGCCGGAATAGTCCATTCGCGTGGGGCAAGTACCACTATCCATATCACTACACTAGCCACCCATGTCACAACCCCCAACGTCGTAAACCGATTATTGGCTGTTGCCGAGAGTGTAATTAGGCTCATCGTAATCGCCAGCGCTGCCCCTAGAACACGTAACGCCAGCGGGAGAAAGTCATATTGACCATCTAAGAAATTGAAAGACGGCGGGGGTAAAATATCTATTTCTTCGATGTCATCATGCTGTCGCTCACGTTTCAGCGGCCAGGCGCTAAAAACATCTCCTGCGATCCAGATGCAAAATCCCGCCAGCAAAAATGGTAAACCACCGGTCAAACCAATGGCCTCGGTGCGCTCATTTACCATAATCCAGTTACCGTAAACAGCCACTAGAAACGCCACCAAACGCGTACTCAGTAAAAATATCTCGCGCTGCCGGGCTGCATCGGTTGCATGTTTGAGAGCCATGTCGGCTGCCGAAACCGCCTTTACAGATCGTCTTTTTACCGAAATAGGATTAGGAAAACCTGTAAACTCAGCCTCGGCCTTCTCATCATTGACGGCGATCACCTGTCGCAGCGCTCGAAATGTACTTGCGGGCGATTGCAGCATATACCCGAAAGTCTCTGCCAATGTCAGATTCTCAATGTCTATAGCTGGAATTTCGTCAACCGCCTCGTGCGGACTTGAATTGTCATCAATGGCTGCTGGTGCTTCCAAGCTATCAGCAATCGAATCAGGAGATTCGTCATCTACGGGCGGAACATATTGCTCATCTTCGTTGGATGATAAAGTCATTTTTGCAGACACTTTACTACTGTAATAGAGTGCTAAATTTCGAGCCGGTTAATCATGACCGCCTAAGCAGTACCTATAGAGTACCCATCAGCGCCGGATTGAACCAGTATAAGACACGTTCAGGGCTTGCGCCCCTTAATACACAAATTGACCGTGGAGCGCCCCGCAGGCTCATTCATGACATTCGGCTTGTCAAAAAAGTTGAGCACCTTGAGTGCCAGATTTATCGGGTTTAGCAAACTGCCGTTGTTCTTATCGAATGTGGTTCGATCTGCCGCGTTCGCCATCGCCTTTGGTAGCGCCCCTGCCTCCAGCAATGGTTTCCCCAGTCCATACACCAGATTATGAATGAACGGGAAACTATAATGCGTGAAAGCTCTTTCTTCTTCTGCCAAAAACCCTGCTGCAACCACACTATCACGCAGTTGCTTTGCCGTATACAAGCGCACATGGTTCGCCCAGATGCCCGCTAGTGGACCTTTGCCGATATGGGTATTAAAGAGCGTTTCAAGTGTCTTGTTTATCGGATCCCACCAAAACGGGAAGTTCGCATTTGGCACAGTTATTGCCACCACCCCTCCCGGCTTGAGCACCCGATAAACCTCTTTTAAACCCTGTACATCATGATCAATATGTTCCAATATTTCTGACAGAATGACCCCGTCAAAGGTATTGTCAGGATATGGGAGTTGGTAAATATTCGCGTTTGTCAGTAGCAGATTCGGCAAATATCCAACGTTAGCCTTAGCCTTCTCAATAACCGGCCAATCAAGTTCAAGGCCAACCAACTTACATTGACTGACATAGCGAAACATATTAAGGTAAAAGCCTCGTCCGCAGGCACAATCCAGTATTACCGACTCATCACGCGGCGCGATCCACTCAAAGATAGTTCGCACCCGCTTCTTAAAGGCCATATCGGCCTCATTCTGCGTCATGTGTTCAATCGTCGCTAAATCAACCACTTATTCGCTCTACCTTTGTTGATAAGTGAATCCACTTGCTTAGGGGTGTCCCTGCGCGTTACGGGAATATTGCCGAAAGATTGCTTCATACTGGTCAACAGTACGCTGAAACGAGAACACATCCTCAATTACGCTCCGTGACTTCACAAATTGTTCACGATTGCGAATAACCTCAACCAGCGACTCACCGATTGATTCCCAATCGCCAGCGGTAGCCAACTTTCCCATACCTGTCACGGTCACGGGTACACGACCACCCGGTGTATCGGTCATCACAACCGGGGTACCACTCAACATCGCCTCGACTTGAACAAGCGCAAAACACTCGCTGTCACTGGTCAGCGCCAACACATCACATGCCGCATAAAAATCTGCCATGTACTGCATATCGCTCTGAAGGCCGAGAAACACCAATTGGTCACCATATTGTTTGACCAATGCTTGATGCCGCTCCCACGTGTCTTCATAGGCAATCTCATATTCACCACAAAACACGATCCGGGCATTGGGATAGGTTTTATTAATGACTTCTAGCGCCTTAATCAACAAATCAGGGCGTTTTTCTTGTACGAACCGCCCCGAATATCCGATAATCGGGCCGCCATCATTTGACCATTCAGCCCGCAGCGCCTTCGCATGTTCCAAATTCGGCGGTGGCATCAGGATTGGCGGATAAATAGGCGTAACTTTATCCTTAAAAGGCTTTAAATAATATGAGTGATCGGCATAATCCTGACTATACGCAATCAATCGTGCTGCCCGCTTCGCCATATACTTAAACATGGCAAACATTCCATTCTGAATGATGCGGTTGCTTAATCCAGGTGGCAAAATCAGGTCACCATGATGCGTTGCCACCACCTTGCGTCCGGTCAAGCCTGCTAGCACACTGATCAACGCCGTTTCCAGCATCGGTGTGCTCACAAAAACCACATCATGTTGCAGCATCAAACCCAATGCCGCCCATGGATACGCTGGCATAATCAGCCCGCGACTAATCGGTATCGGCGGAGTCCATAAGCGTACTACCCGCACACCGTTATACATTTCATCGTCACGCGGGAGTGATAGCTTATACCGCGCTGTCAAGACCGTGACTTCATGCCCCCGCCGCGCCAACTCCTCTGCCACATGCTGGACATGAATCGTTAAGCCCGTCCGGTGCGGCACGTAATACAATAGGCAAATCAGTATTTTGAGCTTTCCTTCATGCTCACCACGTTCCAAAATTGTATCCTTAAAGGAATCGATTCGGTTGTCCTGCGCTTCGTATTCGGGAACCGACATAACGTGACCTACCACTCCATCCATTATTGGCGCATTTCCTGAACACCCTGCGAAAGTTGCTCCAGCGAAATACCCTCTTGAATAAACCCTATCACACCCGTCGTGGCGTGAACAGCCAGATTTAACCCGTGTACCAACACCGAAAAGGCTACAGCTGTCCCGGCTGGACTTGCATAACCCATCGCGCCAATCGCCAGATAAATCGATCCTTCATATGGGCCAAGGTTACCCGGAACTGCTGGCACAGCAATAGCGAAAGCCGCAGCCGCGATATACAACATCGTGGCTGCCCAGCTAGCCTGTTCATAAAAAGTAAACATCAATATATACCCGGCAATGATGGAAAATCCCCAACTGACGATTGTCCACCCCAAGGCCGCCACCAATGCGCGTATATGTGTCAACGGTTGTAGACCATCTAGAAAATGATCCAACCACAGCGTCAAACGCCGTGCCAACGGTGATTCGGATCCGCGCCCTAAGCCTCGCAAGGCACGTAACAAAAGCTGACGCGCCAACTTCCGTTGACCAGCCAATACTACCAGCACCACAAACCCTGCCACTGCCGCCAGGCCACTGAACAAGGCCGTCGCCCGAATCAAATCCGGCACAGAACCTCGCGCTAGTGCAAACACCACCATCAACACCACACAAAGCAAATCCAACAGACGCTCGACGATGATCGTACTGGCAGTTTTCATTGGTGGCACAGGTGGTATTGCCCGTGTGGCAAGGTAAATCCGCGCCACTTCGCCAATTCGCAGCGGCAGTACACCATTGACCAGATAGGCCACATTCATAATGCTGAATGTGCGCCGAATCGGCAGATCGCCGCTCAAAAGCACTTGCCAACGCAGCGCCCGCGTGACCAATCCCAACAGCAGAAAAACCACCGTCGGCAGCACATAAATATACCGTGCCCCAACAACCGCTTCTTTGAGTTGATTAATGTCCACCTGCGAGGCGATGAAGTATATGGCTGCGAGGCTGACGACCAACCCCAGCAAACCGACACGCCAGCGTTTCACCCGTGTTCAGTGCCTTTCCTGAATGCCTGCCAAAATGGGCATTATACTATCGCCAACAAACCCCTGCCGAGAGTCAACTCGCAGCACTCGCCAAAGGTACTGCCCATTCTTGACATCCCTACCCCATGCTCCTATAATTCTCTGCAAGCGCGGGTGTAGCTCAGTTGGTAGAGCGTTTGCTTCCCAAGCAAAATGTCAGGAGTTCGAGTCTCCTTACCCGCTAAACAAAAAGCGTCCGGTTGGGCGCTTTTGCTTTGAAAGTGTTTTACATCGCTTTTTTTACTTTTCACAACACCTCATAAACCAACTGTGATTGCTTAATAGCAGCTACGAATACGCCTCCACAGCCCTGAATTACGCGTATTGAAGCGCGGCGAACCAACCAGCCCCAACACTTGAATGTGAATCAAAAGCCCCGGTGTATGCCGGGGCTTTTATTTATTTGGACATGGATTTCTAATAAGTCTGCTTACACTTGTGATTGGGAGCTTGTCGATGCGCTTTTGATTTCAGCTTGATCGTAGGCTATTTCGATCAGTTTAACAAGCGCTTGAGCTGTCTGATCGTCAAGTTTTCTATCAGCACGTAGATGTGCTGTAATGAGTTTTTTTCGACTATCTTCATCTAAAATTTGGTCAACAGATGCTTGATCGTTAAAACCTTTCATGAATGTTTCAGGTGAGACGCCGAGCCAACGGCAAACACGAACGAATGTATCAAGGTCTGGGATATTGCCCTTTTCCAACCGCGAAAGAGTTGGGGGACTTATATTCCCAATTTCCTGAGCAACCTCTCTAAGTGCCATTTTCC
>JBBSBS010000078.1:0-19521 GCA_038251045.1 Aggregatilineales bacterium
CTGATGGCATGGGTGGACATCATGACGGAGAAAAGGCGTCCGCCCTCACTGCCAATATGGTCGCCTCATATATCACCCATCATATTTTTCTACCGATGCTGAATAATGATGACGAAACTGAACGCGTACCAGTAACTGAATCCATGATTGCAGCCGTACAAAAAGCAAACGCTGATATCATTGTCAAAGTGCCAGATGGAGGCACAACGTTAACAGCAGTGGCGGTCATTGGCGACCTCGCCTATGTAGCACACGTCGGCGACAGCCGGATTTATCTCGTTACTAAAGAAAACATTGAGCAAATTACCCGCGACCATTCATTGGTACAGCGCTATGTCGAACTTAATCTACTGACTCCTGAAGAAGCGAGCGTCCACGCTCAAAAGAACGTTCTGTATCGGGCGCTTGGTCAAAGCGAGTCGCTAGAAGTCGATGCCCTTACCCGTCGCTTACCGCCCAATTCCAAACTAATGCTGTGCAGCGACGGTCTATGGAATCTAGTAAGTGACGAAGAAATCTCAGAAATAATTACTAATCATTCGAATCCACAAGAAGCATGTGATAAACTTGTAGCACTCGCAAATACGCACGGTGGAACCGATAACATCACAGTGATATTACTTAGAATTCCTACCCACTAATGGATAAATCGTAAAGTTAAAAACATGTCTCTTAATATTGATCCATATGTGACACTAGGCATTGCGCGGGATGCTTCCGCCGAAGATATTAAAACTGCGTATCGCCGTATTGCACGTCGACTTCACCCCGATGTCAACCACGATAGTGTAGGCGCTACAACGCAATTTCAGGACGTAACACTGGCCTATGAATTACTACTAGACCCTAATCGTCGTCAGGATTATGACACCCAGTACAGCCGGAAAAGCGTTGAAAATACACTTTTTTTCAATTTGCGTGTAACCCCCAGCAAACGTTCGATTATGCCGCTGCAAGAACCACAAGTTATTTATTTATTGGCTGAACTGTTACCCGATCCTCGTGCCCGTGACCAAGATCAAAGCAAACGAGAATCACGCCTTAATCTCACCCTCGTGCTAGACCATAGCAATTCGATGAACGGCACTCGACTGGATAAAGTAAAAGTCGCGGCTCATCAAATTATTGACCAGTTGAATGAACAGGACATACTATCTGTTGTAGCATTCAATGATCGTGCCGAAATCATAATTGCGGCTACACCCGTCAACAACAAACAAAGTCTTAAAGCCAAGATTAGCATGATGTCTGCCTCCGGCGGCACCGAAATATTCAACGGCTTGTCTAAAGGGGTCGAACAAAATCGACGCTATCTTGGCCCGAAATTAGTCAATCACATCGTATTGTTAACTGACGGTAATACCTTCGGCGATCAAGACAAATGCCTTGAATTAGCCCGCGAAGCAGCCGAACAAGGCATATCAATTAGCGCTATGGGTCTAGGTCAAGAATGGAATGATGAATTTTTGGACGAACTAGCCTCGTTAACGGGCGGAACATCATCCTACATCAACACTGCCAATGCCGTCGTTCAATTCCTAAATGACCATGTGCGTAACCTCTCCAACGCCTTTGCGGAACGGGTACGTATTTCAATCGCCACCGATCCCGATGTGAAAATTGAATCGGCCTTCAAATTAGCGCCGCATCCGCAGCCACTCTCTACAGCCGACAATTACATTCAGTTAGGCAGTCTACAAGCTACCCGTCTCATTTCGGTATTACTCCAATTTCAACTGCCCCCTAATATGTCACAGGGGTTCCGATCTGTAGCTCGCATTGTTGCCTATGGGGACATCCTTGCAAATACACAGCAGCAGTTTCAAGCGTTGAGCGATATTTCCATTGAAGTGACCGATCAACCGTCATCTGAAGAACCTCCAGTCGCAATACTCGATGCACTGGGAAAGCTCACCCTTTATCGTATGCAGGAACGGGCTCAAGAAGCCTTAGCAACTGGAGACATTCAAGAAGCAACTCGCCGTCTGGAAAACCTTGCGACACGACTGCTGGCAATTGGCGAAGAATCGCTCGCTCATGAAGCCCGCTCGGAGGCACTTCGTGTGGCTCACACCAGCAACTTGTCTGATCAAGGACGCAAAACGCTAAAATATCAAACCCGGTTCCTGCTTATGGAATCTGCCGAGGAAAACGCAGAATGATCGCCTGCCAGTATTGCAGTCACCAGAACCGTGAAGGTGAGATGTTTTGCGAAGAATGCGGACAAAATCTTCATTCGGGAACAGAACGTACCATAACGGTTTCGCCAACCAAGCGATTCGACCAATCTGTAGCGGATTTGGCAGCCAAAGTGACTTGGGGTACAGCTCGCTTTGGGCATGATGCATTTATTATCATCCATATTCGCGATACCGCAGAACCAATCATCCTGAAACCGAGCGAAAAACTCGTCGTCGGCCGCGCAGACTCAACCAGCACAACCAAACCTGATTTGGATCTAACCCCCTTTGGCGCACTCGAAAAAGGTGTTTCGCGAATTCATGCCGCCGTCTGTCGCAGTGACGACACGCTAACCTTGGTTGACATGGGCAGTGCGAATGGAACCCATCTCAACGGTCAGCGTCTGGTACCAGAACAACCAAGAATTCTGCGCGACGGAGATGAAATTCGGCTGGGGAAATTAGTTGCGCATGTATATTTCAAATAACCACGTGTATTGAGGGCAACGCTGATGATTACCTTACTTGTACATATCTCCAATAGTGAACCAGTAAAAATTGACGTTGAAGAATTGCCATCACCTACCGATATAATGATCTTGGGACGCAACCCTCGAGATCGTAAAGATCGCGAAGTCGAATGGCTTGATGAAGGGGTCACTACCGTAATTTTACCTTGGTCTCGCATTAACTTCATTCAAATCATGCCAAGCGGTGACGCACAAGATGAGTTCCCGCAGCTTTGGCGCAATGACTAACGTTAAGCACAACAGCGATTGAAATGGAAAAGATGACAACTAGGTTACCAAAGACCAACCAGCGTGACGGTAAACGCATTCTCGTAGTTGACGACGAACCGCGTATGATTGGATTCATCCGTATGAATCTCGAACTTGAAGGTCATCAAGTCCTTGAGGCACACAATGGTATCGAGGCTCTTGAGGCCATCCGGACGAAGCTGCCCGATCTAGTGCTGCTTGATGTAATGATGCCCGAACTCGATGGCTACGAAACGTTGCGGATGCTGCGTGAATTCTCTAGCATTCCGGTCATAATGCTCACCGCCAAAGGCGAAGAAAATGATCGTGTCTATGGCCTTGAACTGGGCGCAGATGACTATATCACTAAGCCATTTGGCCCGCGCGAGCTGTCAAGCCGTATCAAAGCCGTTTTGCGTCGTGCTGCTATCCCCTCGAACACGCCTGAACTTGCCGTCCTACGCATAGATGATCGGCTTAGCATAGACTTTAACAGGCGCGAAGTCATCGTAAATGGTGAGCACATAAAATTGCGTCCCACTGAATATCGCTTGCTCTATCACTTGATCGAGAACGCGGGTTGGACAGTTCCTCATGACCAGATTTTGGCGAAAGTCTGGGGCTATGAATACAGGGATGAAGCCCACTATGTTCGGCTCTATGTCAACTACCTGCGTGAGAAAATCGAAGAAGATCCTGCTAATCCCAAGTACATCATCACCGAACGTGGCATAGGCTATCGGTTCATAGACTTTAGAAACACCAACACCTAACCTTTCGCCTTTATTCCAAGAAAAAGCACTATCGGCTGGATAGTGCTTTTCTATTCCCGATTTATACGAAATGCTTATTGAAATGTACTATCAAGTACAACTTGATGTTCATCACACAGCGCAGCATAAGCAGTCTTAAAGTCTTTTGACATACTAGCTTTTACCTCGTCCGGCATAAAACTTGCCTGTATCGCATTCAAACTAACTTGCTCAATTTCCCCTACGGACAGTCCAGCATACTGGACAGCAGCCAGATATTCTTTTACAAGCGTAGTTCGGTAGAAGTTCGGCATTCCCGTGCCAATGCTGACTGCCGCTCCATCATCATACAACCGCCGTAACGGAAAATCCGCATACGAGCCAAAGCTGCCTATTGCGATGCTCTGGGCCATACATACCCCAATTGCAACATGCTTATCAGTCAGTGCCTGTATGGCTGCTTGATCATCAACTGCTGCCAACCCGCCAATGATACGATCTGGCTCTAAATGCTCAAGTATGGTCTGAACCGCTGCATTACTTTCAGCAGCATGTATAACCCGCGACAGACTTTTCTTTTGAGCAGTCCGGAAGGGTCGTTCAAACTCCGGTACCCACCCTTTAACGTCCTGCCCCGTCAGGCCAATTCCAACAACACCGCCCTTAATTGCCGCTGCGCTGGATGCCCATTTGATGACATCATCCATTTTTCGCGGCTCATCTCGCATTCCGGTCAGTACCCATCGCATTTCAACATTCCATGCCCGCTGCACCCGCTCCCGTCCGTCATTCAATGCAGTCAACACTTGTTCAAAAGTAAGGCCATTCTCGGCATATAACGACGGGTTGAACCCAACTTCTGTGTATTTCACATTCTGCTTGGCCTGTGAAACGCCGATTTCATATACAATCCGTGTGAAATCCTCCGGCTGTTGAATCCATTTGCTGACTTCGCGGATGAAAGCATCTAGATGAGCAAAATCCGGCTCTTCGAATTGTTTGACCAGAGTCTTGAAACGCTTAGTTAGTAGCGGAACATCATTTTGTTCGGCGATAACAATCAGAGTTTCAGGTTCTATCGACCCTTCAAATTGAAGATTAACCTCAACCTTGGGCATCGCCTGTACAAAATTTTCTATTGTCATTACTTATTCCTGCTAGTGATTAGTCGGTCACTTCTGTCTTATGCCCATTTACCGACGGACTCGTTTCGTTAGCCGGTTGGGCGGTTTGATGAAAGGTGGATGCCGCTTTGATAAACGCGGCAAATAGAGGGTGCGGTTTCTCCGGTCGGCTCAAAAATTCAGGGTGAAATTGGCTTCCAACCATAAATGGATGATTCTTGAGTTCCGAAATTTCGACCAGTTGACCGTCCGGGCTTAATCCGGAAAAAAGCATTCCATTGTCTTCAAATGCTTCACGATACGTATTATTGAACTCAAATCGGTGCCGATGCCGTTCCTGAACAACTTCCACATCATCATATGAGTGGGCTGCCACACTGCCCGGTGTCAATTGGCACGGATACAAACCCAACCGCATTGTACCACCCATTTCCGTAATGCCGCGCTGTTCAAGCATCAAGTCAATGACCGCATATTCATTAACTTCAAACTCGGAACTGTTCGCGTTCTCCAGATCAAGCACATTTCGCGCGAACTCGATACACATCGCCTGCATACCAAGACACAATCCTAGATATGGAATTTTGTTTTCTCTCGCATATCGGGCAGCAAGGATTTTGCCCTCAACACCGCGATGACCAAATCCGCCCGGCACAACGATGCCATCAACTGCCGCCAATCGATCCCACCCCTTCTCTTTCTCCAAATCGCCGGAATAAATCCATTCGATCTCGAGTTTGGAATCCTGAGCAGTCGCTGCATGGAATAGCGCTTCTTTGACACTCATGTACGCATCATGCAATTCCACGTACTTACCAACAACACCGATTTTCATCGGCCTTTTCGCGGCACGCATCCGTCTGGTCATCGAACGCCACTCGTCCAACATAGGTTTCGGCGTTTCAAGCTGCAATTGCTGTACCAGATATTCCCCTAATCCCGCGTCTTCAAGGGTGAGTGGAACTTCATACAATAGATCCGTAGTTTCCAGCGGAATCACGGCTCCCGGTTCAACATCGCAAAATAATGCAACCTTATCCGCCGTCTCTTTACTCACAGGGTGATCTGTACGCAAAATGATGACCTGCGGCTGAATACCAATCCCGCGCAAATCATGTACACTGTGCTGGGTCGGCTTAGTCTTTAATTCATCTGTTGCCCCAATATATGGCAAGAACGTAACATGAACCGAAAGCGAATCGCTTCTCGACAAACTATTACGCAGTTGGCGTATCGCCTCCAAGAATGGCAGGCTCTCAATATCACCAACAGTCCCGCCAACTTCGACGATGACCACATCGGCATTGTTCTCTTTGCCAACCAACCCGATCCGCCGCTTGATTTCACTGGTGATATGTGGAATTACCTGAATGGTACCTCCCAAGTAATCACCACGGCGCTCTTTATCAATGACAGTACTATAAACTTTACCCGCTGTCACATTGCAGTTCTGATCCAGATTTTCATTGATGAAACGCTCATAATGACCTAAATCAAGATCCGTCTCTGCACCGTCAGCCGTGACAAAAACTTCACCGTGCTGGTAAGGACTCATCGTTCCGGGGTCAACATTCAAATATGGGTCTAGCTTTTGAATGGCAACCTTCATACCACGCGCCTTTAAGATGCGCCCAATCGCTGCGGCAGTCACGCCCTTCCCGACCGAACTAACAACCCCACCGGTACAGAAAATGTATTTGGGTTTTGGCATTTCACACTCACCTATACAAAACAAAAAGATCGACGGGGAATGCAGGTATCGCCCGCCGGTCAATGCTTCAGATAACGATAAACACTCCTATATAGAGTGTTTATCCGGAATTCGTTTTAGACGAGCTTCTCTAGATCGTCAGCGGCACGACGCATATCGAGAAAAATCAGACCTAGCTTTGCGCCTTCACGAACCAACGTAGTCAATACAGCTTCATCTCCAACCGACATCAAAATGACGTATCCGCCCTTACCTTTGATATACACTTGGTCAAGGAGGCCGCGTCCCAATTCGGTGGAAATACGTTCGCCCAGCGAGAGCATAGCCGCAGACATAGCCGATACGCGGTCTTCCTCAACCCCAGCTGGAAGCGACGAAGCCATAATTAAACCGTCCACACTAACAACGGCTGATGCTTCAATCTCTGGCGTTGTAGACTGGAGATCGCGCAGGCGGTCAACCATCAATTCTGTCCGCGATTTTGCCATACTCGCACTCCTCTCAAGTTGCCCGGGTTGCACAGCTCCGGGTAGCCGTTAATCAGCAAAAATCGAATGCCCATCAACCAATGATGAGTTACAACAGAAATTGTACTACGAGTCTATCCAAAATAGATTTACAAGTGTTTTACACATTGAAGAAAGAATGCTGTTGCAAAATTTCGCCAGCACATCCCCATATTATACTAAACACACTATAAACAGCAAGTCGCATCAACTTCCGCTATACTGGTGGTGTAACATAGGGTAATCAGCAGGTTCGCTATTCCCTTTGTAGTCATAATGTATACGCACAATCGGACAAAAAGCAGGTACTAATGACCGACTCTCCACAAAATACTCGTCAAACACCGCGTGTGGTAAACAATGCGCCATCCCAACTTGGCTTGGCGCAAAATGTTGCCGAACGCATCGCACAATCCGTCGGGCAGGTAATCATCGGCAAACGCAATGAAGTGCGTCTCGCTGTACTTGGCCTCCTTTGCAAAGGACATATCCTTATCGAGGATATTCCCGGCGTAGGCAAAACCATGCTGGCGAAAGCGCTGGCGCGTGTAATCGGCTGCACCTTCAGTCGTATTCAATTCACCCCCGACATGCTCCCTTCGGATGTCACGGGTGTATCGCTATTCAATCAAAAAACACGCGAATTCGAGTTTCGTGCCGGCCCCATCATGGCCCAAATTGTACTCGCGGACGAAATTAACCGCGCCACACCCAAAACGCAGGCTGCCTTGCTTGAAGCTATGGAAGAAAAACAGGTTACGGTAGATGGGGTCACTCATATGCTGGATAACCCCTTCATGATTCTCGCGACTCAAAATCCAATCGAATATGAAGGCACATTCCCCCTGCCAGAAGCTCAGCTTGATCGGTTCATGATCCGCATTCAACTGGGTTATCCCAGCCCTGCCGAAGAACTAACAGTCCTTTCGGCTCAACAATATGAACACCCGATTAACAATTTGGAACAAATGGTAAGCCTTCCTGAACTGCTTGCGGCACAACAAGCCATCAAGGAAATCTATGTTGCCGAAGAAGTTAAACGCTATATCATTGATCTCGTCAACGCCTCGCGCCAGCATCCTGATGTCTACCTCGGCAGCAGCCCTCGTGGTTCACTAGCGTTGTTTCGCACGTCGCAAGCTCGCGCTGCAATGGCAGGTCGCGACTACGTCATACCGGACGATGTCAAAGCATTGGCGGAGGTCACACTGGCACATCGCATCATAGTTGGGCCAGCCGCCCGTATTAAAGACATCTCATCCCGTACCGTCGTTCAGGACATACTAGCCTCTACCAGCGTTCCCGGCGCATCAGCACGGTAATATTCAATGTCTAGTCGCCGCAATGCTGTTTATGCGCTCTTAATCACGTCTCTAGTGACAGGCCTTTTTACGGGGCGGGCGTTCTTCTTCACGCTCGCCTATCTCTTTGCCGGGTTATTGGTAATATCATTAGTCTGGGCGTGGATTTCCGTCCGTTGGCTCACCATCAACCGCAAAACACGCGCTCGACGCGCACAGGTGGGTCGTAAACTCGAAGAAACTTTCATCGTCTATAATCGCAGCATTCTACCTAAACTTTGGCTGGAAGTACGCGATCATTCTACCCTACCCGGTCACCATGCCAGTCACGTTGTTCCGGCATTAGCCGGGCGCAAGCGCTATCAATGGTCAGTCGAAACACCCTGCCTCATTCGTGGTGAATTTGAACTTGGCCCCGTAACACTCAAAAGTGGTGACCCGTTTGGCTTCTTCCTGTCACCGCGTCGTCTTGAATCCACGTCCAAAGTCATTGTCTATCCGCAAACCATTCCCATTAATCACATTGACCTTCCCATTGGTCAGATGTCCGGCGGTGATGCGCAGCGCCGGCGTTCACATAATGTCACCACCAACGCCTCTGGTGTGCGCGACTATGTCCCCGGTGACAGCTTTAACCGCATCCATTGGTCATCTACTGCCCGCAAAGATCGCTTAATCGTCAAAGAATTTGAAATTGACCCCTTGGTGGACATCTGGCTCTTTGTAGACTTCTCCTCCGCTTCAATTGTCGATGACCCACTTTTAGAACGTACCGGACCTAACCGCTCAATCGTCGCCACCAGCAGCGGCATTCCAGCCTCTACCGAGGAATATGCTGTCGTGGTTGCCGCCTCCATGTCGAAATACTTTCTGGACTCAGAACGGGCACTTGGCTTTGCTGCCTATATTCCTAATCGCGAAATCTTGCAGCCCGAGCATGGCAATCGTCAGCTAAACCGGATTTTGCAGACATTAGCAGTGGCACGCAGTCTTACCACTTATTCCCTTTCGCAAATGTTAGCGCTCGAAACACCGTATTTTACGCGTGGCACGACGCTGGTTATAATCACCTCATCATTGGATACGAAATGGGTGACGGAAGCTCAAATTCTTTCACGTCGGGGGATACGTCCTGTGTGCGTTCTAGTTGACCCCTTTACATTTGGTGGCGGGGTTCCAGCAACAGAATTGACAGCTTTACTTCAACTAGCACGTATCCCAACCGTGACCATCAAGAAAAACGATGATATTGGAGCAGTCCTCTCGCAGCGCTCTATCTAAAAAGGGAAATGACATGGTAACCACCTACGACGCAATCGTTCTCGGGGCAGGGGCGATGGGAAGCGCCGCCGCGTATCATCTCGCCAAAGCAGGGCAAAAAGTCCTGCTCTTGGAGCAATTTGAGTTTAACCATCAAAAAGGCAGCTCTTATGGGCTCTCGCGTATCATCCGCTATGCCTATGACTATCCACAGTACGTCGAACTCGCCAAAGCCGTCTTCCCCATGTGGACAGCTTTCGAGCAAGAAGCCGGCGAAAAACTTTATACCCGTACCGGCGGCATAGACTTCGGCAAACCCAATCAAACCAGCCTTCAAAATGTGATTTCCACCCTAACCCAAACCGGAATCCCCCATGAAGTGCTGTCCTCCGATGAAGGCCGAAAACGCTTTCCGCAGTTTCAATTTGATGACGACATGATCATTCTTTATCAGGCAGATACAGGAATTTTGTCAGCGTCCAAATCCGTTCTCGCTCATCTGCGCCTTGCCGAGAAGCACGGTGCAATTCTTAAAGCCAATACCCCCATTGTCAGCGTTACCGCCCATCCCGATAGCGTCGAAGTCAAAACAGCGGACGAAACCTTCTCGGCAGCAAAATTAGTCATTACGGCTGGTTCATGGGCAAAATCATTCTTAGCCACACTCGGCCTAAATCTCCCCCTCACACCCAGCCGTTGTCAGGAAATCTACTTCGACACCCAAAATTCAGAACGGTATGAAGGGGATCGTTTTCCCGCGTTTATCGGGCATATGAAATTTGAAGATACCCGTATGCCCTATGGCATCGCCAGTCATCAAAATTCCGGCTTAAAAGTCGCATGGCATGGCGGTCAATTAGTCAACCATCCCTCAGAAATTGACTATAACCCTTCGCAAAACGAAGTCGACATGACTTTACGGTTTACCCAAAAATACCTACCGGATGTCACAGGTATGCGCGCCACTCGCATTTGCCTATACACTATGACCCCCGACGAACACTGGGTTCTGGATAAACATCCAGATTACCAGCATATTGTGTTCGCGGGCGGCTGCTCCGGTCATGCCTTCAAATTCAGCACACTGATCGGCAAAATCTTGACGGACCTTACACTGACCGGAGAAACTCCTTACGATATCAGCCTATTTAAGGCAGCACGTTTTAATTAGGGTCTCACAAAGGGCGCTGCCACCAACCGTAGCGTCCTATTTTTTCAAACCCCAGCACTTCTGCATCCCCTATCAAATCCGTTTCAACCTCTGGCATAACTGCCCCTACTAAATCAAGTCGTATATCCGCCAACTGTTGCAGTGCCTTTTCCAATCCTATTTTCGTACGTCTACCTTCTACCCACAAACCTACATAATTTATGGTGCTAACCCGAATAATATGCACTGTATCATTGGCCTGCATTTCTGGCCTGCGTTGAGCGGATTGGCTTGCGACCAATAATTCACAAACGACCCCATCAGTCGTATATCCGCATCGCTCAAACGACCGTTCGCTGCCCACGTTATCGACCGCCACTAATCCCCGTGCCAATGTCGCTCCCCGTGACTGCCCTTCCTGTGTATTCGCCTCAACCAATGACGACGCAATACCCTGTCGTTGATAATCAGGGTGCACCGCCAGCAAATCAACTTCCCATCGCTGCGCCCCGTCAGCAGAGGTTGTCATAAAACCATCCACAAAACCAACGACTTTTCCTACCTGAATAGCCACCATCGATACGTGTGCCGGATCACTCACCACTGCCTCGATACGTTCAGGAGTGACCACACTTTCTGACCACACACGATGAATGATCTCGCTTATACCTACGGCATCGCTGTGATCTGCGCAGCGTAATTCAAAGGTACTCATCAATTCTCCTCTAGAAAAACGGCTGAAATTCCGTTACGCTCGTGCGCCATTAAGTAATTACGTTATTAATCAATCACAGTGCAACCAAATATCTTACCAAAATCCTCTGGAAAATATCTCTATATCGCTGTCTTTACCAGTGGCATGACGACCCTCGCTGTCGAGCTGTCCGCCTCCCGCTTGCTGGGTAACGTTTTCGGTTCCAGCAATATTGTCTGGGCAAACGTCATCGGCCTCATCTTGCTTTACCTCACGGCAGGTTACTTCATTGGCGGTCGTTGGGCGGATCGCTCCCCCTACCCCACCACCTTCTATCGCATTCTGCTCTGGAGCGCCTTCTTAGGTGCCTTAATACCGCTTGTTGCCCGCCCTGTTCTGGTCACTGCTGGTTCTGCCGTCGCTGGTGCAGAAGCGGCGTTGGCAATTGGCTCATTTATTTCAGTTCTTGTACTCTTTGCCATTCCTGTGACCCTCTTAGGTTGTGCATCGCCATTCGCCATTCGGCTAGCCATCGCTAACGACCCCGAATTGACTCGCACCGGTAAAATTTCTGGGCGCATCAATGCTATAAGCACCCTCGGCAGTCTGCTCGGTACATATTTACCCGTTCTGTTCATCATTCCCGAACTCGGCACCATTCGAACGTTCTTACTCTTCAGCGGATTATTATATAGCGTCGCCTTTATCGGCCTTTACCAGCATCAAGGAATGTCCGCCCTTCGCTGGCTGTGGATGCCTCTTGTCGTTGCCGTTCTTGCCTTTCTTGTCCTAAATGGCCCGCTGCGACCTCCCTTCGCTGGCGCAACCTTGCTCTACGAAAAAGAAAGTCAGTACAACTACATTCAGGTACAGCAAGACGTTGCTGGCAATCGCTACCTCTATTTGAACGAAGGTCAGGGCATCCATAGCCAATGGAGTCCCGATACCTACAGCGATAATCACCGTACATGGAGTTTCTTTCTGACTGCGCCATACTTCAATCCACCACCAACCCAACCATCAGACGTGCAATCCATCGCCATAATAGGCCTCGCCGCTGGCACAATTGCCCGTCAATATACGGCTGTCTATGGCAATATCCCCATTGATGGCATCGAAATTGATGGCGACATTATTGATGCTGGAGCGCGCTACTTTGACATGAACGCTGAAATGATGCCCGGTCTTAAAACCTATGCGCAGGATGGTCGCTACATGTTGAACCATCTTGATAAACACTACAGCTTAATTGCCATTGATGCCTATCGACCGCCGTACATCCCTTGGCACTTAACCACTGTCGAATTTTTTGATGAAGTTAAAACTCATTTGACCGATAATGGCGTTGTTGCCATCAATGTAGGCCGCACCAGCACCGATCGCCGCCTTGTCGATGCTTTAACAGCCACCCTTCAACAAGTCTTCCCTTCACTCCATGCCATAGATGTCCCACTGTCGTTCAATACAATCTTGGTCGCAACCGTCCTACCTACCGAAAATGAAAATCTGGCAGACAATCTCGCGAACTTGCCGGTTGATGCTTCTCCACTATTGCGCGACTCGCTTACTTGGGGTGTCCAGCAGCTCGTACCGATACACGCCTCCACCACCATATTTACCGACGACCACGCGCCCGTCGAAACATTAGTTGACTCGCTCGTAGTCAATTTTCTCTTATCAAATGACATCAATAATCTGGCTACACAGCCCTAACCAATGACAAATTCAACTGCTTCGCGCACCACAACAGTATTCGGAAGCATCCTCCGCACCTATCTCGCGATTAGCTTCCCTTTTCTTGTGGTGATGATATTCGTCCGCCTCATCATGAGTCCTCTCTTTCTTCAATTTGAATATAACCGACTCGGTTTCCCTGAAGACTACTACGGCTTTACATCACAGGATCGCCTCACCTACGCACCCTACGCCATTCAATACTTGCTTAATGGCGATGATATTTCATTCTTGGGTGATCTGCGGTTCCCCGATGGCACAGAAATGTACAATGTCCGCGAACTCCACCA
The DNA here is from genome assembly GCA_038251045.1 of Aggregatilineales bacterium. Classification (GTDB taxonomy): domain Bacteria; phylum Chloroflexota; class Anaerolineae; order Aggregatilineales; family Phototrophicaceae; genus CFX2. The sequence continues at coordinate 13,461 of JBBSBS010000078.1, forward strand.
TATGCGTGATGTCAAAACGGTTACCGATTATGCCTTTCTTTTCGCCGTAATCGGCGGCGTAATTGCCCTTATCGCCGCCTACGCCCTATGGCGCACCAATCGCGCGGGTCTGCGCTCGGCGCTACTCAACGGAAGCCGCATTACCATCGGGCTTATCGCAGCCATCGCCATCATCTCGGTTACCAGTTGGGACACCTTTTTTACAACCTTTCATGGTCTCTTCTTCGCCGGGGGTACATGGCAGTTTGCTTATTCCGACACATTAATTCGGTTGTTCCCTGAACAATTCTGGTTCGATGCCGCCTTAATCATTGGCGGAGCTACCCTACTAGTCGCAATAGTGACCATGCTCCTTGCCTCGCGTAAAACCGAATAGCTCCTTTGACACATTCTCGCTGAAATGGTACTCTTTTCGAGTATCCACAAACACCAAATTGAGATGATCTATGCGAAGTTTTCGCCCTCTGTCAGCATGGTTAACCCTTGGAATGGGCATCAAACGCTGGTTAGTATTGTTGGTGACCGGCGTGATTCTGATCGGCATTGGCATCACCTATATACTCCTTACCATGTTTGATATTCACATCATCCTTACGCTATCTCGGTTGGGTGAATTTATTCTCAGCGGTGTAGTGGTTTCGCTAGGCTTCTCGCTGATCATCTTTTCCGTACTAAAACTTTCCCGGAATATCCTTGCCCCCTACCGCCAAAATCAACAGGGCAATGTCGCGGATGTTGTCCGTGCCCACCGTACCCGCCAAAAGGGTTTAAAAGTAGTAGCCATCGGCGGTGGAACGGGCTTACCTTCAGTTCTGCGTGGTATCAAGCGCTTCACCAGTAACATAACGGCTGTTGTCACCGTTGCTGATGACGGTGGCAGTTCAGGCCGCCTTCGCCGCGAATTAGGTGTTCTACCCCCCGGTGATCTCCGCAACAACATTGCAGCCCTCGCCGATGATGAAAGCCTCATGACCCAACTCTTCCAATATCGGTTTGATGCCGGCGATCTTGGCGGTCACGCTTTTGGAAATCTTTTTATAAGTGCCCTTGCAGGCGTAACTGGTAGTATTGAATCGGCTCTAATCGAAACCGAGCGGGTGCTCAACATTACTGGCCGCGTTCTTCCCGCAACCCTGGAAGATGTTCATCTCTCAGCACTTGTTAAAGTCACTGGCAAAACCCGTCCCCTTAATATTCTCGGCGAATCCAAAATCACCGAAGCCGGTGGCAAAATTGAGCAAATCAGCCTTACGCCGCCTGATGTAGAAGCCTATTCAGAGAGTGTACAATCCATTCTGGATGCGGATTTAGTCGTAATCGGCCCCGGCAGTTTATTCACCAGTATTTTGCCGAATTTGCTCGTTAAAGGCATTGCCGAAGCCATCCGTGCCTCAACCGCGTACGTTATCTACGTTTGCAATGTTGCTACCCAGCCGGGTGAAACCGATGGATTCACGGTCGCCGAACATGTTGTTGCCCTCGAACGTCATGTGGGGCGTGGAGTGATTCAAGCCGTACTTGCCAACAACGCCTATCCCAGTACCAACGCCGGTTCATACACCAATTATGTTCAACCTGTTCCTGAACATCATGAAATTCTACAACGCTATGAAATCCGCTATGCCGACCTTACCGATGACCAGCGCCCTTGGCGGCACGACCCCGAAAAACTTGTAAGTGCCATCCTTAAGCTTAGCGCGGAAGAACGCGTTGGCATGAGTCAACCGAAAGAAATAGTGACAGAAGTTTAAACAAACAGTCTCGTTATTTTCTTATCGCTTTGCTAAATTTGTACTACGTTTGCACGATCCAACTGAAAGCAGCCGGTTGAGTAGCGCGTATCCAATTTGAAAGCAACATAAGCGTTCACGCATAAATAATTTTCAGGGCGAACTCATCTAAAGTGTTTCGTCCCTCCAATGTGAATAGGAGTATCTGCAATGAAGAAAATGACTGTCCGTGATATTGACCTGAAAGGCAAGCGTGTTCTTGTCCGTGTGGACTTCAATGTGCCACTAGAAGGCAGCACCATCACCGACGACACCCGCATCCGTGCCGCCGTGCCCACCCTCAAATATATCCTTGACCAGCAACCCAAAGCCATCATTCTAATGTCGCATCTCGGACGACCCAAAGATGGCCCCGACCCTAAATTCTCGCTCGCCCCTGTTGCACCTGCTTTGGCGACATTACTCGGCGTGAATGTGCAGTTTGCCAGCGATTGTGTTGGCGAAGTTGCGGACAACGCAGTCGCAAATTTACCAGACGGCGGCGTTCTTCTCTTGGAAAACACACGTTTCTACAAGGGTGAAGAGAAAAACGACCTTGAGCTAGCACAAAAACTGGCAAAGCACGGCGATGTATTTGTCAACGATGCCTTCGGTTCTGCCCATCGTGCCCACTCCTCAACCGAAGGTGTAACGCGTTATTTGCCTGCTGTTTCGGGTCTCCTAATGGAAAAAGAAATCGACTATCTTTCAACCACGCTCGAAAGTCCCAAACGTCCCTTCATCGCCATTCTCGGCGGTGCAAAAGTCTCTGACAAAATAGAAGTCATCGAATCGCTGCTTGGCAAGGTCGATCATCTGCTAATTGGTGGCGGCATGGCTAACACCTTCTTCAAGGCACAAGGACATGCTCTTGGCAACTCATTGATCGAAGTAAACGCAGTCGAAACGGCCTCCAAATTGCTCGAAAAATCCGGCGGCAAACTAGTTCTGCCCATTGATGCCGTTATTGGCGACTCGTTTGACAACAACGCCAACACACGTGTCATTAATGTTGCTGATGGAGTGCCCGATGGTTGGAGCATCTACGACATTGGCCCCAAAAGCATCGAACTTTTCAAACAGCATCTTTCTATTGCCAAAACTGTAGTCTGGAATGGCCCAATGGGCGTATTTGAAATGTCGAATTTTGCCAAAGGGACAAATGCCATCGCCCAGATTCTTGCCGATCAAACCGATAACGGTGCGATTACCATTATTGGTGGGGGTGACTCTGCGGCTGCCGTTGAAGCATCTGGTCTAGCTTCCCGTATCACCCATATTTCTACAGGTGGTGGAGCCAGCTTGGAAATGCTAGAAGGTAAAGCCCTACCCGGTGTCGTCGCCCTGAAAGATAAAGATTAGAACTAACAATTCTATATTCGGTGCGAATTCACAGTTCGAATCTGTTGATATAGGGATAAATCTGTATCACTGCTTAGGTATTGAACGGGCATAAAACCTAAGAGAAATAGCTTTCTTGCCGTTTTGCGAATACATGATGCAAATAACAGGAATATAATGGGTTGGCGGATTAACTGCCTTACCCTAAATCACTAAGGAGTTAGTTAATCACTATGCGAAAACCGATCATCGCCGGCAACTGGAAAATGTATAAGACTGTTGCCGAATCAGTATCTTTTGTTCAAGAGCTTGCCCCACGGCTTGCCCCTTTCACGGGTGTCGAACGGGTCGTCTGCCCAACCTTCGTTGCACTTGCCTCGGTTGCCGATGCACTCAAAGGCACCGAAATTCGTGTCGGTGCTCAAAGCGTCCATTGGGAAGCACAGGGTGCGTTTACCTCGCAAATTGCACCAACCATGCTTCAAGGCATTGCTGAATATATCATAATTGGGCATTCTGAATGTCGCGCATACCTCAATGAAACCGATGAAACCGTCAACAAAAAAGTGAAAGCCTCCTTGGCTTATGGACTCAAACCAATTGTTGCTGTCGGCGAGAGTCTTGCCGAAAATGAAGCAGGTCAGACCGAAAACATCGTTGGTGGGCAGGTTCGCGCTGCCTTAAATGGTGTTGATGCCGCTAACATGGCAAATATTGTTCTCGCCTATGAACCCATCTGGGCAATCGGCACTGGCAAAAGTGCTAGCGGTGAAATTGCGAATAACATCATTGGTAGTACAATTCGCGCAACTTTGGTTGATCTTTATGGCAGCGCCATTGCCGATACCGTACGCATCCAGTACGGCGGCAGTGTCAAACCGGACAATATGCAAGAATATATGTCTCAGCCCGATATTGATGGTGCGCTCGTCGGCGGTGCTGCCTTGAAAGTTGACGATTTCACCAAACTCATCGAAGCTGCTGCGAAGGCGAAAGGCGTGTAACCTGTCTAGCTTGGATCTGATTACGCCTTGGCTGATTGTCGTAGTACTCTTTTATGTGCTGCGTCAGCTTGAGGTCTGGTTGCACCAGCACATTTTCAAAGTGGGCTGGCTCGTCACCAAACAGTATCAGACCACGACTATTCTCTATTACGCTTTTTTCTTGCCCGGTATCATCCTCAATCAATTCGTATTCTGGCTTGTAGCCGGTTTCCTGAATGTCAGCGCTGAACGTTCCATAGCATGGCCTGAAAAACAGGAAATCGGCGAACTCAAGCTCGATTTCATCCGCTTAAGTAAAAATGTCAGCCCCTTGCGCTTTGCCTTGATAAGTACCGCTCCGCTCCTCGTGGGCATGTTAGCTGTCTGGCAAATAGCGAATAATGTCCTCAACGTGCCTGCATTTCTGACCGAAATGAATGAGGGTGGTTTCCTCATTAACCTATCGACGGCAATAAACCATTTCACCAACGCCCCGGATTTCTGGATTTGGGTTTACCTTGCCTTTGCCGTCAGCAATACCATGATGCCCAACTTTGCCAATCTGCGCGGCTGGCGCATTGTACTCATCATCCTCGGTTGCATTATTGCCGCCTTTTACATACTTGGCGCTGGCGATCAAGTCGTCATGAACAATCTGCGCGGTCCCGTCACCGATGCTCTAAATTCACTTTCCAGTGTCTTCGCCATTATCATCGGCTTCGATGTATTCATGGTCGCCGTTCTCGGCACAATAGAAGCCATCATCGAACGCATCACCGGAGACAGTGCTACCTTTGAAAACGGTAAGATGATTACGCTTCGTCGCAGCGAACTACTCGCCCGCCGTCAGCAGGCACTTGCCACCAGACCGCAAACGCGAACACAGCGCACAGTCCCCGTCGCATCAGGGCCACCATCGGTCTATAAGCTACCGTTCCCGATTCCCGGCGCACCCGGCAAAGAAGCCGTGACACCGAGTCCACAAATTGTTATTTCGCAGGAACCCAAACCAGCCCTATCTTCTCAATCAGATTCACGCTCTGGCCCGGCGGTTATCACTGGCACGGTCAATGAAAAACTGCCGCCGCCTTCCACAACCCAAAGCAGCGCACCGATTCCATCGAATCCCGCTGCGCCACCTTCGCGACCAACCGTGTCTGCTCCACCGCAGCCGACACCCTACAAGCCGTCTACGCCCGCAACTCCATCGCAGTCAAGTCCTTTTAGACCATCACCACCCGCCGCCGCTCCCACATCAGCCCCGTCTGGCTTTCAAAAACCTGCCACTCCCATAGGCAAATCACCCGTGCCCGCCAACCCGGCAGCACCTTCTGTCCTTCGCCCCGTACCCAAACCCGGCAGCCCATTTTCGGCGGCGACTAATACAGACGATGACATTGACGACGAAGACGAAGATGACGAAGTAAGCTACGAGGACTTTGAAGATCCGGCCTGAGCTGTACGCGACAACAGCGCAAACCCGATAATCACCAGCAGTAGCATGATCCCCAATGCCACAAATTTAAACAACTGGCTCTCCGTAACCAGTGTCAATATGCCAAAGAACGCACAAAACAGGTAATAACCGGTCACGATCTGCCGCTGACTGAACCCGATGTCAAGCAGCCGAAAATGAACATGCCCGCGATCGCCTTCAAACGGGCTGCGTCCACGTCGCAACCGGTTAAATGCCTGCCACACCAGATCCAACAGCGGCAAACCCATCACCAGCAAAATCGCCGCCATCTTTGCCCCACCGATGATGCTCAATGTCCCTAGTAAATAACCGAGGTATAACGCTCCGCCGCCCATAATGATCCGCGCCGGATAAAAGTTATACAGTACAAACCCCAATGAACTTCCCATTAACGCCAGCATCAACAGACTCACGCTCGTCTGTGCCGGTGTAACCCGCAGCGCACTGTTGATGAACAACATCGTCCCCGCTATGAACGCCACGCCGCCTGC
>JBBSBS010000079.1:0-19511 GCA_038251045.1 Aggregatilineales bacterium
ACGATGTGTAGGAGAGTGACCACCGAGAAGGCAATCGCAAATGAAACGGCTGGCACGACGGTTTCCACCGTGTCTTTTGGGAATAGGTTGTGCAACAGCGGTTCAATCAGATGACCGATGGCAGGCTCACCGACCCAACCCAAGCCCAGACTGGAAAGGGTGATGCCTAATTGGGTGGCAGCAATATAGCTATCCAGATGTTCCATCGCCTTTTGGGCGACCTTCGCCCCGCGGTTGCCCTCGCTGGCAAGCTGTGTGATGCGTGTGCGACGTGCCCCGACCAGAGAAAACTCGGCAGCGACAAAAAATCCATTGGTCGCCACGAGAAAAAATACCGACAAGACCCCTAAAAGCGTGTCCATCCGTGTCCTTATACCCCGCAACGGTTATCAAATCGCCCTTATAATAACATGCTTTGTAACATCGGTGGGAAATGCTGCACAGTCGGGATTATAATCAACGTATTGTCGCCATATATGTAAGGAATACCTATGAAGCCCCTGCCCTCTTTTAAAGCCCGACCGCGTGAACAGGTGATGGCACTCGCCAACCGCGTGCTGATGCTTGACTCGCACAGTGACCATTCGTATCTGCATGAATTGATCGAACACGCTGACGGACATTACCGACTGCTGTTTGATCCGGCGTACTTCATCTTGCAACCGGGGCAAACCGAAGCGAGCAAATCGCAGTGGAGCAGCTTGAAGAAGAAGTTCAAGCGCCATGACCCCGGTGTTTTCGTGTTTAAGGAGCATGGTACTTTGGCGGGCGAAGGTAAACGCTATGATTATCTGGATTTCGGATTCTTCGCGCAATAAGACCATGCCGCGTTTGTGCTGTGGCGAGGGAGGCGTATAATCCAGAGTTATGTACAACTAATGATATGCATCCACATTCTTTTTATTTATGAACAGGCGGATTGCTAACCCGCAACCGCACTTGCTAAGGAGCATTAATTACATGGCAAATTACACCTTACCCGAACACCATGACCCCGCGCCGATCAAGGCAGACGAAGCCATCTTGATAGCCAGCGGCGATTTGCGCCTTTCGGCAAACCAGACGTGTTGGGCGGCACAGGAGGACATGGAGAAGCGGATCGTGGCAGCCTTCAAAAAAGAAGGCATCAAGGTCAAGCGCGGGCATGAATACGACGCGGAACTCAAGCACGGTTTCATCTGGAATCAACGAATGGGTATGGATGTGTTCAAGAACATTCATCCCGAAGCCAAGCTGATTGTTGCCGAGGCGGTTTGGCAGTACAGCCACCACGTCCTCGCCGGATTGCGGTCACATCGGGGGCCGATTTTGACCATCGCCAATTGGAGCGGCGAGTGGCCGGGGTTGGTCGGGATGCTTAACTTGAATGGTTCGCTAACCAAGATGGGTGTGAATTACAGCTCGATCTGGAGTGAGGAATTCAAGGACGACTTCTTCGTCAAGAGCATTCGCCAATGGATTAAGAGTGGCAAAATCAGCCATAACAGCAACCATGTGCAGGATTTGAAGAAGTCCAAATTGCCGAAGGCTGAACGGGCGCTGGGTGAAGCACTGGCCGCCCAACTGCAAAACGACAAAGCCATCATGGGGATTTTCGATGAAGGCTGCATGGGGATGTATAACGGCATCATTGATGATGAACTGCTTAACCCGACGGGCATTTACAAGGAACGCTTGAGCCAATCGGGATTGGTTGCTGGCATGAAGCTGGTGAAAGACGCAGAAGCCAAAAAGGTGCGCCAGTGGCTGGATCAACGTGAGGTGAAGTTCGTCACGGGCAAAGACGAGGCGACCGAGCTGACCGATAAGCAGATTCTTGAGCAGTGCAAGATGTATATCGCTGCGGTGCGGATTGCGCATGAATTTAGCTGCGCGGCAATTGGTATTCAGTATCAGCAGGGTCTAAAGGACATGGTTCCGGCCTCCGATCTGGTGGAGGGTTTGCTGAACAATGTCGAGCGCCCACCGGTTTATCATGCTGAATCGGGTGAAGAATTATTCGCAGGACAAGCGCTGCCGCACTTTAACGAGGTAGATGAAGGGGCGGCGGTGGATGCAATCGTCACCAACCGTGTGTGGAACGCGATGGGGCTTGATCCGGCGACGACGCTGCACGATTTGCGTTACGGTGAACATTTTACGAGTAAAACGGTGAATGACTTCGTGTGGGTGTTTTTGATTTCAGGAGCGGCACCGGCCTCTCATTTTATTGACGGTTATGCGGGGGCATCCAGCGAACGGCAGCCACCGATGTATTTCCGGTTGGGCGGCGGAAGCCTCAAAGGAATCAGCAAGCCGGGTGAGATTGTTTGGAGCCGGGTGTATGTGATGGGCGGTGTGCTGCACGCTGATGTGGGACGCGCGACGGTGGTCACCTTGCCGAAGAAGGAAACCGAACGCCGCTGGAAGATGACCACGCCGCAATGGCCGATTATGCACGCGGTACTGCACGGTGTCAGCCGCGACCAGATGATGGCACGGCATAAGGCTAATCATCTGAATGTGGCTTACGGTGTTGATGCTGATTCGGCAGATAAAGCGCTGGCTGCCAAAGCGGCGATGCTGGCGGCAATGGGCATCGAAGTGCATCTGTGCGGTGATGTCAAACTGTAAATTAGCGTGACCTTATGGGGCGGCAGACGATGTCGCCCCCTCATTTGAGGAAGCATACCATGACTGATTCACCGGAACCAGAACTGAAAGCCAAACCCAAACGCGCACGTAAGACTAAGGCCGAGCGCGAAGCCGAACGTCAGGCTAAATTAATAACCGAGTTGAACAAGCCAATTGATCCAGCAATATGGTTGGGGTTTGGCGGCATTTTACTGGGTATCGCGGTGTTTATGCTGCTTGATCCGTACACTGCTCTCAATACTCAGACACGGGGGGCAGAAGGTGTTCAGCTAGTATTGGCGGTTATTTACAGCGTACTCGGTAAGAATGTGGCGACGATACTGTTAGGGAGTATCGGCGGGATTTCGCTGATCTGGGGAATTGTGGGGTGGTTCAGGAAACGGGCTGGACGATCCGAAAACACTTAGCGCGACATCAGTTATGGATAAAGGATTTTACCAGTGCGCCGCATCAGGCTAAAGCCGTGATGCTAACCATAGGACAAGTCCACTGAAGGGACTTCAAAGGCGCTGCTAACAAACAAACTATTTATCACTCTCATTCGGCTTACTTTACTATACGAAGGACTAAAAATTTTGCTTAAAACACAACTGATTCACCCTGAAATATTGGAAGCACTGGGCGGTTCCGGTCATGGCGGCAAGGTGCTGATTGCTGATGGCAACTACCCTTTCAACACGCGGGCGAACCCGGCAGCCAAGCGGGTTTACCTGAACTTCACAGCCGGTAAGCTGGGTGTGGTGGAAGTCCTCGAAGTGCTGGTGGGGGCGATTCCGATTGAAGCAGTGGATGTCATGACACCGGACGGCGGCGATGAACCGAGCATCTTTGCCGATTTCCGACGGTTGCTGCCGGGGATCGAACTCCAAAAGAACGGGCGGTTTCCGTTCTATGATCTGGCGCGTGATCCGGACTGCTGTCTGGTGATCGCGACAGGTGAGCAGCGCATTTATGCGAATATCCTGCTGACGATCGGCGTGGTCGCGCCACCCAAGTAAAAACTGTTGGGACGTGACTAGTACGCTAATCACAAGATTGAATAGGCGAAGCAAAACTTTGCGTTAGAAGATTATGACAGTCCCGCTCAATGCATAATATTGGAGGATGTATCTTGAAGTCAAAACAACTATTGGATCAACTGGAGTTCCACGAGTCTGTCCCCTTTGCCCAACCGTTATTGGTTGATAAGGACGCACGTATATTACGCTGGATGCTTAAACCCGGACAAAGCATTATCGAACACAGCGTGCCGCATTCACCATTTTTTGTGGTGATCATAAAAGGCCACGGTATGTTTACGACTCATGGTGGCGAAGAGCAAAAATTTGGTCCGGATTCATTACTCATATTTGAGCCGGGTGAAGCCCATACCGTACGCGCCCTAGATGAAGAGCTGGTTTTTATCGGCTTTTTACAAGGGGTTGCCGGAACACGAGATGACCGAGTCGGCGGCGAAATGGCCGACTGACCCAAACTATGGGAATATCCTGCCTCCATTCTTATTGACAATTCCCTAACAACCTTCTCTCTTGAGTATGACGCGACGTTAGACCTTATCATGATGTTGGTCTGATGATGAAGACGTTTTCGAGAGGGAGAAGGAAATCATGCAGTTCACAATTATCGACACACAATCGATCTACCAACGGTTGGTGGATGCGCCGGATGATGCGTCACGCGAGGTGATATTCGGCGAATTGATCGAGCCATTTGCGGGATTGGTGAAAATCTTCGGTTTCGGCAAAACTGGAATGGATGCATTTGCAGGCTGGGGCATGTCTCCCGCGCAGTTTGGTGGTGATAACCATGCGCATATGGCGAGCATCATCAAGACACTTGCGCAAGCGAATGCGTGGCAGCGGGCAGCGCAATCGCTGGACAAAGGTTGGGCAGCATTCAGCGCCTATGATGACCGTATTGTGCTGGAACAAATCACCTTCGGGTTGATGCTGGCAGACCTGAGCCATTTCCCACAGGCGGGCGGTTACAGCGGATTCGGCGGTGTACCGGGTTGGATCATGACGATTTACGGCGAACCGAACGTAGAAAACCTCAAACGGATTGAAGCCTGCACCGTTCATGAGATGCACCACAACATCTGGAGCGATTACACTAAGCCGGATTTTATGAACACGACCACTGTTGCTGATTATATGGTGATGGAAGGTCTAGCCGAATCGTTCGCGGCTGAACTCTATGGTGAGGATACGATTGGCCCGTGGGTGACGGGCTTCGATGAGAGCCGACTAGATCACACCAAAGTGATTTTCCGTGATGGGCTGACGCGAACGGGATTTAACGTCATTCGGGGTTATATATTCGGTGGTGAGATTGCCGAAATCGGCGGGTTTGAGAAGATTGATGTGCCGCTTTACGCGGGTTATGCCATCGGATACCGTGTGGTACAAGCTTACCTCAAGCGTACGGGGAAATCGGTAGCGGAGGCGACCTTCGTTAATCCGCAGGAGATTACTGCTGAGTCAGGCTTCTTTGACACCTAATTGAAAGAGGACAGGTGGATAACCTGTCCTCTCGTGGGCAGCACAACGAAACGATACTCTGTTTACTTGGCCTTTTCGCTGCGGATGGTTTTTATGAGGGCTAAGGTATCGCGCACGAGTGTTTCCATCGCGGCGAAATTGCCGTCTTTGAGCCAGTCGGCGCGGATCAGTTTACTGCCCATGCCGACACAAGCTGCGCCGGCATCGAACCATGCACGAAGGTTGGCTTCATCGGGGCTCACACCGCCGGTCGGTAGTATACGAGACCACGGGCGTGGGCCGAGGATGGCTTTCACAAAACTTGGCCCGCCAAGTGAATCCGCCGGAAAGAGTTTAACGATTTCCGCACCGAGTTCTTCAGCATCAGAAATTTCGCTCACACTGCCACATCCGGGCACGTAAGCGACTTTACGGCGATTGCACAGACGGGCGACTTCGGGGTTAAAGTTGGGGGCGAGGATAAAATTTGCGCCGTGGGCGATATACATGGCGGCGGTCGGTGCATCCTCAACTGTGCCGACTCCGAGGATAATATCCGGATGGGCTTTGGTGGTATGCTGGACTAATTCGCTAAATACGTTGATGGCGAAATCGCCACGATTGGTATACTCCATAACGTGACTACCGCCACGAACAAGTGTCGCCACCACACCCTTCACTACTGCGACATCCGGACTATAAAACAACGGCAGCATACCGTCGCTCATCATCGTACTGTAAACTGTCATGCGGTCAAAACGCGCCATCCTTCAAACCTTTCTCGTAGAGTATAAACTCAGATACTGCATCACTTGCCTTAAGACAGATGTCTTGTGATTACAAAAGTTGCCAACAATGTGCTTGAGCGACTATGCAATTATCCACGATTCAACAAACTTAATACAACAACCCCGCCATAAACGATCCACGTGCAGATGTGGATAATCAGGGCCAACTTTTGCAAGCGTACTGCGATGATGCCGAACAGCAGCAGCAGTGCATAGAAGGCAATGTAGGGTGTGAAAAAGAACCAAGCAATAATGCCGATGGCGGGGTCTTGCCGCTTATAAGCCAGATAAGCCAACACGACACCAATGGCGATAGAAACGGGCCACGGCAGCAGATGAAGCGGCGCGATGTTGAACGAGCGCTCAATACTCACGGTCGGAACCGCCGCCGCAATTTTTTGAAACCAGAAGCCCCATATGAGGAATGACAGCGCGACTACGACGGCACCCACGAGAATCGTTGGCAGCCAGCGGCGGGGTGGGACACCAAAGTAATAACCCAGCGCCAGTTGGGGCTTAATTAGCAAAAACGGTAGGCTGTATTGAACGGGAACCAACAAACCGATAATCACACCCCAATCCACATTCATTTCGATGATAGCATCCATTGCCACGAAAGAAGTTAATGTCAACACGACTGCGCGCATGTCTCCACCGAACTTGAAGATCACGAGCGTAATCAGACCAAACAGTAAGCAACTTTGTAATAATGTGGCTAGTTCCAGAGGGAGTAGTGAAAATGGTGCTAATAAGACGACCACCCAAGGAATGTGAACAAATCCGCCGAACTGATACGGATTTGTGAAGGCGGAGACACTCGGAAGGAAGAATGCCGCTTGATCGTACCAAACCAGTACCCCTAACCCGCGCACCCACAGGGCCATCGCCCAGAATACCAGCGCCATCACCTGTGAAAACACCAATGCCCGAACCACTGGACGGTTGGAATCGGTCAACCATTGGTCGCGCTTCATCAACTGTGCGAAACCGGTCATCATAAGTGTGCCACCTTGTCGAGTTCATCGAACACTGCTGGCGTTAGGTCAAATTCTAAAACTTCAGCGATGACTTGAGTCCAACCATGCAAGAAGTAGATCCAACCATCTTCTATCGTCAGATTACGGAGCGATTGTTGACGTGCTGCCTGCTTTAAGAAGGTCAACTCACCGCGATAGTTGAACTCCCACACTAATCCGTTTTGCGGGAAGATTCCGGCAGCAGTAAGGGGCGAACCCGGTAAATCCTTGCCCATGCCGGTGCCGTTGATGATCACCGATGCAGCCGGTAAAGCGGTCAGTAAAGCGTCGTTGATATACGGGTCAGCATTCAGCACATAATTGAATTGAATATCCGTTTTGAGTTGGGCGTGGATGTGGCGCGCATGGTTCAACCGTTCGCGGCTGACATCCACTAATGTCATGTGATGTGGTCTATCTGCGGCGCTGGATAGATAGACAGTCGTGGCTACGGCTGCGCCACCGCTGCCGAAGCACAGCACATCCGCACCTGTGTGTCCAAAATGACCTGACGGGACAAAATGCTCCCAAGATTTGCCGGAGGAAATGGGGTCTTTGGCATACCCCAGCAGTTTGCCATCACGCTTGGCGATGCAGGACACCTCGGCACAAAGTTCAGCATTGGCATCGAGTTCATCAAACAGGTCGCGGGTGGCTGCCAGCAAATCAATCTTGTGAGTCGTCACTAATCCGCCACGCACCATCGGATCAGACTTGATGTGCTCAACAATTGCCCGATAGGTGGAAGCAGGCGCGTGCAGCGGCACATCAATACCGGCGATGTGTACATCGAGTCCCAGCACATCCATCCATCGCGGGAAGACCTGCATACTGGATGATTTACCGGTCGTTACGCCGATGAAGTAGAAAGTGGATACTGTACGCGATTCAAACTGCATTATTTACGCCTTGAGTTATTGTCACTTGCTCCGCTTCCGCTTGCGCTAATCTGATCATAATCGGTAATTTTCGCCCAAAACTACATGCCAATACGAGGAATACAATCTCACTTAGCAACCATCCTGATCTTATGATGTTATTGTGACCCTGAATGATTGAAAGTGTCCAGATAAAGACCTAAAAGCCCCAGAAGGAAACAATCAGTAAAAATAATGCCAGTAGACTTAGGAATCGATTTTGGGTCTTTTGTAAATATTCGACTGACGACTTATGACCTTTCGCAAGAAAGATATTGTAGCGCGAGTTGTAATACAAACGATTTAGCGGGAAATTCAACTCACGCAGAAATGATTCCAAAACAACATCGGAAGGCTTATATCTCGCTACACGATATTCCAAAGCAGCAGCGCCAATTATCCAGAAGCCAAATAAGGTTATGCCATAGTATACGAGTGCCGCCCAAAAATCATTAAGCAAGATTGAGATAACCCTTAAATAATTTGATTACTTTCTGCTTCTGCCATCATATCGTAAATGGGCAGCAGTTGTTGGTAACAGGCTTCAAAAATTGGGAAGGTTTTGGCATAGACTTTTTGGGCTGCGGGATCCGGCTGGATGGTTTCCACGATCTGGTTCATCTGCTCGCTGATGGAGAAATCTTTATACAGGCCCACGCCCACACCACCTGCAACGGCAGCACCCATCGAGGTTGCTTCTTCGAGAATAGCCAAGCGCTGAACGGGCATCCCGTATATATCCGCCATAATCCGATTCCAGAAACGCCCGCGTGAGCCGCCGCCAATCACGCGCATGGCCTCGATCTTCGCGCCCTGTTTGGTAAAGGCATCCAGAATGACACGTAAATTCATTGTCACCCCTTCCAAGACCGCGCGTACCATATCGGCGCGGGTGTGACGAATGGTTAAACCGATGAATGCGCCGCGTGCGCGGGGATTCCAACGGGGGCTGCGCTCACCCATCAAATACGGCAGATAAATCAGGCCATTCGCGCCGACGGATGATTTTTCGGCGTTGAGGTTGATAATCTCGTAGCTGGACACGCCGACTGCCTGCGCCGCGTGCACCTCAATCGGGCAGAGTTGATCGCGCGTCCACTGGTAAGAAGCCCCTGCGGCCTGCATCGTTCCAGTGGGCATGAACATGCCCGGTACGATGTGACCAAAGGTGAAGGTCTTTTCTTCAGGGTCATATATGGGTTTGGCACTGGTCAGGGCAATCCATGACGATGAGCCGATATAGTTGTAGGCCGCACCTTCCTGCCACACGCCCGCACCGACCGCCGCACAAGCTCCATCGCCACCACCGATGACCACCGGCGTACCGGCTACCAGACCAATTTCGTCGGCAACAGTAGGCAGTAGTTCGCCAACAACATCAATCGAGCGCACCAGATCAGGCAGTTGATCGGCATTGAGTTGTGCCGCGTCAATAATCGTATCCGACCATGTTCCTTTTTCCAGATCATAGATGTTCATACTCGAACCGTCGGATGGCTCGGTCACGAATTTGCCGGTGAGCCGCGCTACAATCGAGTCTTTGGCATGGACGAATTTATAAGTGGCTTTATAGGTGTCGGGTTGATTATCCCGCAGCCACAACATTTTCGAGAGAGAATAAGATGCGCTCAGGCGATGTCCGGTAATGCGGTACATATCCGCCGGATTGATGCGTTCAGCCAGCCATTTTTGTTGGGTGACTGCACGTTGATCCGCCCAGATGATGGCGTTTCGTAATGGTCGGGCGTTTTTATCGAGCGGCACGCAGCCCATCATTTGCCCACTAAAGGTAATACAAGCCACTTCATCGGTACGTAAGCCCGGAATTTGACTCAGCAGTTTGCGGGTGGACTTGCAAACCGCCTGCCACCAATCCTCAGGGTTTTGCTCCGCCCATCCGGTGAAATCGTAGCGGGTGTTATAGGCATAAAAAGCACTGCCTACTAATCGCCCTTCACGATCATAGAGCGTCGCCTTATTTCCGGTCGTGCCGAGATCATGTGCAAGAATGTAATTTTTCATCACCGAACCTAATTAGATATTTTGATTCCATGACACGAGCATGTGTCACTTCTTTACTGCCAATACGCCGCACATCCAACGCGGGCACAGGCACTTTGATTGTGTCAACATTGGCGAAATTACTTGACCCACTTGGGATTCGGAACTAGTGTCGGCTTGCCATCACGCTCCACAACAATTTGTGAGAAACCTTTATCGGCAATCGAGACATAATCGTATCCGGCATCGGCAGGATAACAAGCGAAGAACACGAAGTTCTCTGTACCGATGTTGATGGTGCGGTGCGCCCATAACGGCGGCACATAACTCATCGCTCCGGGGGTCATATGCTGCACATTGATTTCGCCTTCGGGGGTCATCAGCAGCAAATAACCTTCGCCTGCCAAGCCCATATATAACTCGGCGCGATTGCCAATGGCGTGGTAATGGCCTTTGGTGAAGAAATACTCATCACCGACCTTGCCAGGGAAAATGGTGGTGGTCGAATAACGTAGCTGGCCTTCTTCCATCGGATTTTCGGTCGCTTCGTGGACTTCATAGAGCAGCGGGTTGTTAATCATCAAGGCATCTTCTGCCATTGAGTCGGCAAATAATCCTTCTAAATCATGCAGGTAGCGCTTTTGCACGACAACCGCGTTTGGAATTACCCCGTTGGCCAAATTAATCATGGTCGTGAAGAGGGGCATATACTCAGGCATAATCATCTACTCCTGTGAATCATCTTGCTGTGGGTACCAGAACTCAAACGTATATTCCAATTCAAAAAGTAACTGGCGGATTTCGATGGCGCGGTCAATCAGCGTGTCGTATTCCATCACGGAAATCAGATTACTGCGATACACAACCGCCCATTGCAGCTCGAAGCCGCTGCATGCCGATTTGGCTAATGTGAGCATATCCAGCGCGTGTTTGCTGCCGCGTGTTTCAAAAGCCGCGGCGATCTTTGCCGCCAGCATGACGGTTGTTTGGCGGATGTCATTGGCGAGGCGGTGCTCAAACGTGTCATGACGCGTGATGAAATACACCAGCTTGGTTAGCTCGCGGGCTTTCTGCCATACAATCAAATCTTCAAAGCGTTCAAGGCGCGACATCCAACCTACCCTCGCATTTTAACGCCTAATTATTAACAACAAATGTACATTTATTCCCGCGCAATACATCGAGCAGGTTTTGCGAGGCCATAACTGCCATGCGTTCTACGGACTCGCGGGTGGTAGCACCCAGATGAGGGATGGCGATAAAGTTATCGAGTGTCAGCAGCGGATTGCCGATGGGTGGTTCTACCCGGAAAGCATCCACCGCCGCGCCGCCCAGCTTACCTGTCTTCAACCCATTATAAAGCGCATTTTCATCAACCAGTTCGCCGCGCGCGGTGTTGATAATATACGCGCCGTCTTTCATACGGGCGATGCGCTCGGTGTTAATCAGGTTAGTTGTGTCGGGTGTTAATGAGCAGTGCAGTGTAACCACATCTGATTCGCTGATTACCCGTTCCAAAGTGACATTTTCAACACCGGCGATCTCACCCTGCCAGAATGGATCATAAGCCAGCACGTTCATGCCTAGAGCTACGGCTTTCTTGCCGACATCACGACCGATGGCTCCAAAGCCGACCACACCCAGCGTCTTGCCATTCAGTTCCCAGCCGGGCGGGCGGCTCCATGCTCCGGCTTTGGCAGTCGCGGCAACCTGTGGAATCTGGCGTGCCAGCGCGAATAGTAACCCCAGCGCCAGTTCACTGACCCCAAGCATATTGGCACCGGGTGTATTGGTCACGACGATGCCTTTGCGGGTCGCTGCTTGCAAGTCTACCGCGTCTACACCGACACCATAGCGCGAGATGACACGCAGCTTATCAGCCTGTTCAATTACTGAGGCATCGCACGCATCTAGACCCAATATGACACCATCGCAGCCCGCAATGATTTCACGAAGCTGATCGGCGGGATAGGGATGCGACGGAGGGCGCAAATCCAGTTCGCAACCACTTTCGCGCAGCATATCCAGATGCACCCCCGGTGTGTTGGCAAAGGAACGTGCTGTCACCAGAATCCGAAAAGTCACCTAAGTTATATCCTCACCCTATTGTGGATATAGGATAACATTCTCCTGCCCAAAAGCGAAAACCATTTGTTCGTACATTTGACAAAATACGAATTTTTTTTATAATCCAGATTTAGAAATCGTTTTCCCAACACACGACTAAACTCAATCATTAAAACACTAAATTGAAGCACTTGCTGCCATAATAAACATTTCTTTCCGAGAAAACGATTGCTAAATAAATTTATTTTGAGGCACATTAATGTCATCGGCCTCATTATCTCCGATATTCAGAACCCGTATTTCATCTCGATTATTCGTGGCATCGAAGACGCGGCTTATGCCCAAAATATGAATATCATCCTGTGCAACTCTGACGAGGACATCAAAAAGCAGGAAATGTATCTGGATGTGATGCGCGCCGAACGGGTCGCCGGTTTGATCTTTGTACCCAGCCCCGGCACACGTAGTACCAGCCTTGACTCGCTGACGCGGGCAGATGTTGCCCTGACGCTGCTTGACCGCTCACTAGATGACATCGCAATTGATACGGTTAAAGTGGACAATATCGGCGGGGCTTATAGTGCGGTCAAACATGCCCTTGATCTCGGCTATCGCCGGATTGCATTTCTCATCGCCTCTAACACCATTACCACCGGACGCGAACGCTATCAGGGATACATTAGGGCGTTGGGTGATGCAGGCATAGCAATCGACAAAGCGCTGGTCAAGGACGGGGATGCCCGTACGGAAAGTGGCTACCGGCTGACGCTTGATCTCATCAGCAGCCCTCACCCGCCCGAAGCGATTTTTGTGGGCAATAACTTGATGACCCTCGGCGCATTACGGGCGCTGCGCGAGTCGGGCAAACATGTACCGGAAGATGTGGGTTTGATCGGCTTTGACGACATGCCGTGGTCGGGTGATCTTTGTCCGCCGCTGACTGCCGTTTCGCAGCCGACTTATGAACTTGGTCAAGAAGCAGTCGCCCTGCTGCTGCGGCGAATCGCTAACCCATCCGCACCGGTACGGACGGTGACTTTACAAACGCAATTGGTTATTCGGGAATCGTGCGGGGCACTTCTGCGCCAGCCCAAAAGTGATTAGTAGATTCGGGTTTCATCATCTTGTAATTTCCCTCGGAGGGGTAGTCGAATTGGCTAATCCCCCTCACAAAGTTATAATGATCGGTATAGGATTTCAGATTGTACACATGGTGATCTAAATCCTTAGAGAAAGAGGTCGTATCCAAAATATTTCGGTTTGTGTTCGCCAGATTAGTGTCCGTTTTAAAGAATTATGAGGTTAAAGATGAAAAAAGTACTCTTAGTCGTCGTTATAGCGATGTTCGCGCTGGCACTTATGCCGGCAGCAGCGCAGGATCAACCTTTTGCAGGTAAAAAGGTGGTCGTCGTCACACAGGAAGGGTCGGCCATTGGTGGCCCGGCAGAAAAATATGGTGCGGAATGGGCAGCCCAGACGGGTGCAACGGTTGAAGTTCAGCGCTTTGCCTTTGGTGATTTGTATCCCAAGATGATCACCGCACTCCAAACAAAAACAGGCGAATTTGATGTCTTGATTTACGCCTCTGACTGGATGGGCGACATCGCAGGTGGCGGATATGTGCTCCCCATTCCTGAAGATGTCAAGACTTCCATTGATTGGGAAGATATTCTGCCCCTGTACCGTGAGCGCATTGCTGACTGGGGTGGTACGACCTATGCTGTTCCGTTCGACGGCGACAGCCACATGATGTATTACCGCAAAGATCTGGTTAATCCGAACAGCATGTATGCTGCTGACTTCAAGGCTCAGTATGGTTTTGATCTGGATGAACCCAAGACCTGGAATCAGTACAAGGCGATTGCCGAATTCTTCCAAGATAAGGAAGTCGAAACTGCTGGCGTGACTGCCCCGATTTACGGTGTGGCCGAGGCCCTGCGTAAGAAGGCTCAGAGCTTCTGGTTCCTGATGGATCGTGCAGCCGGTTACTCGAAGGTTCCCGGTGATCCATATTTCTTCTTTGATGAAAACATGAAGCCGTTGGTCAATAATCCGGGTTGGGTTCAGGGTCTGCAAGACTGGATTGACATCTACAACTGCTGCGCAGCGCCGGACATGATTAACTTCGATGTTGTGAATGTGCGCGCGGTATTCCCATCCGGTCAATCCGTATTTGGCCTAGACTGGGGTGATGTCGGCCCGATTACGGTTGATCCGAACGCTTCGGTCGTCCAAGGTTTGGCGGGCTTCGGCGTTACCCCCGGTGCCGAAAAGTACTGGGATCGCGCGACGAGCGCATGGATAGATGCCCCCGGTGGTGTTAACTCTGCACCGTTTATCGCTTTCGGTGGTTGGGTCATCTCGGTTGCGTCGGACTCCGATGTTCAGGATGCTGCATTCGACTACGTCAAGTACCTCGCCGGCAAAGATCTGGCTGGTGTGTTGGCGACAACTGGCGGCACGGGTGTGAACCCACTGCGTCAAAGCCAGTTCGACAACCTCGGTCTGTGGACGGGTGCTGGATTTGACGAAGAATCTGCCAAGGACTATCTGGATGCTATCAAGGCCACCATTGATGACCCGAACGCGATTGTTGATCTGCGTATTCCGGGTGCATTCGAATACTTTGATGCGCTGGATGCCGGTATCGCCAAGGCCATCACAGGTGAGGCCGATGCTCAGGCTGCGTTGGACGAGGTCGTAGCCACATGGGATGCGATCACCGACCGTCTGGGACGTGAAAACCAGCTCAAGCTCTACAAGCAGTCGCTGGGTATTCAATAGTACCGGACAAGTTCCGAGTCTCATTCATTACGACAGAGGCGCGCATTGCCGCGCCTCTGTACTCAGATTTATAACAAAATACGCATCATAAAATGTATTTATTTGAGGAATTTTCTTTTGACAAACCTAGCTGACATAAAACCGCTCTCGAAGGACGGTCAAACGATCACCGAGAGTGGTGAAGATCGTTTATTTAAGCGGCTGTTTTTGTCACCCGCTGTTATTATTCTTCTCATTCTTTCCATACTGCCGCTGGTTTGGTCGTTGGGTGTGAGCATCACAACCTGCCAGCGCACGGCTACCAGCGGCGTAGAAACGCCACCCTCAGTCGGCTCTTTGCTATGTCTTGGCAACCCGGCTGAGTTATCGCTGTCCAATTATGCCCGCGTACCCGAGGACAGCCGACTGCTAAACGCTGCAAAAAATACCTTGTTTTATGTGGTCGCGGGTGTGGCCTTTCAATATGTGATTGGCTTTGGGCTGGCGTTAGCGCTTAATCAACAATTTCGCGGACAGCGTTTCTTTCGTGTCGTGTTCCTGCTGCCGATGATGCTCACGCCGGTGGCGGTGGGTTATGTCGGTCGTATGATGTTTGACTCTGGCATCTCACCATTGGCGCAATTCCAACGCACGATTGCCACATTCATAACATCCATCGTGGGTCAAAAAGTGGCGATTTCTGTGCCGTGGCTGACGGATACCAGCGTCGCCCCGTTCACGATTATTTTGTTGGACTCGTGGCAGTGGATACCGTTTATGACACTGCTGCTGCTGGCGGGAATGCAGGCTATTCCTGAAGAAATTTATGAAGCGGCGCGTGTGGATGGGGCAACCCGTTTACGTCTGTTAAGGAGCATCACCTTTCCGATCTTACTGCCCATCTCACTGACTGCCATACTTATCCGCAGTCTGGAGATGTTCAAAATTGTCGATGTGATCAACGTGGTTACAGGCGGCGGCCCCGGCACATCTACCGAGTCGCTGGTTATGTATGTGTTTGATACAGCGCTCAGTTACGGTAACTACGGCTACGCGGCGGCAATTGGTCTGGTACTGCTCATTCTGGTCATCATTTTCGCGACCATCTTTCTGGTGTTTTCGCGACGGCTTACGCGTCGCCAATTGGGGACATAACGTATCATGAAAAAACGTTCGCTCCCATCATCCATTATGCTTTATTCAGTGCTCATATTTTGGGCATTTATCTGTTTGTTTCCGTTTTATTGGATGATTACCACATCCTTTAAACGTCCATTGGACGTAAATCGTGTCCCGCGGTACATCCCATTTGTCGATTATCAGCCGACCATTGAACATTGGCAGTTCCTGCTGGTCGATGAACAGGCAAAAACCGTTCGTTACTTTCGAAACAGCTTGATCGCCGGTTTAACATCCTGCGTGTTTTCGGTGATACTGGGATCAATGGCTGGTTATGGTCTGTCACGATTTCGGTATTATTGGTCGGGTCTGGGCTGGCGCAATGATAACATCGCTTTCTGGATTATTTCCCAACGCTTTTTGCCACCTGCCGCGGTCGTCATACCCTTTTTGTTGTTCTTCAACTTCTTGCATTTGATCGATACCCATTTTGGTTTAATCCTCGCATATACGGCTTTCAATATACCTTTTGCCGTGTGGATCATGCGAGATTTCTTCGATAGTTTGCCGATTGATCTGGAAGAAAGCGCACGGGTGGATGGGGCGACACGCTTACAAACATTCTTGCGGATTGTGATTCCTTTAAGCACACCGGGGCTGGTCACGGTTGCGCTGTTTTCGTTCATCTTCGCCTGGAACGAATATTTATTCGCACTTATGCTCACTAACTTTCAAGCTATTACGATGCCGGTTTATCTGGCAGGTATGAAAAGTACCAAGGGCATCGAGTGGTGGTATATGTCTGCGCTGACCTTGATTATGGTTGCGCCGGTGATGCTGATCGGGCTTTTCTTGCAGCGATTCATTGTGCGCGGTCTGGCAGCAGGCGCGTTGAAAGGCTAGTTCGTTTTCGTTACAATCATTATCCAATGGGCGCAGAAATTGCGCCCTTATTTATGGCATCTCATCCAAGGGGTATTAACTTCATGACCACACCATTCCGTTGGGGTATTCTGGGAGCTGGCGGCATCGCCCATAAGTTTGCCACAGGTTTAACGGTGCTGCCGGATGCGCAGCTTATCGCTGTCGGTTCGCGCACACAGCAAAACGCAGATCAATTCGCAGATCAATTCAATATCCCGCAGCGTCATGCCAGCTATGAAGCCTTGGCGAATGACCCCGAAGTGGATGCCATTTATGTCGCCACGCCTCACCCCTTCCACAAAGAAAACAGCATCCTATGCCTGAACGCGGGTAAAGCTGTATTGTGCGAAAAACCTTTCACGATTAACACTGCTGAATCCGAGGCCGTGATTCAAGTTGCCCGTGAGAAAAAGTTATTCCTGATGGAAGCGATGTGGACGCGCTTCCTACCCGCTATTGTCAAAGCACATGAACTGATCGCCAGCGGTGCAATCGGCGAGGTGCGGATGTTGAACGCTGACTTTGGCTTCCGCACCAGCGTCAATGAAGATGGACGGTTGTTCAATCTGGCGCTAGGTGGCGGTGCGCTGCTCGATGTGGGTATCTATCCGTTGTCGCTGGCCTCTTCACTTTTTGGCAGCCCGACCCAGATTGTTTCGGCGGCTGACATCGGCACAACCGGAGTCGATGAACAGGCGGCTATGGTGCTCAAGTATGCCGAGGGGCAGCTTGCCCTGCTTTCGACCGCCACCCGCACCAACACTGCCCACGAAGCACTGATTTATGGAACCGATGGCTCGATCCGCATCCCCGATTGGTGGCACGCCCAACAGGTCATCCTGACGACCAACGGCAAACCGCCGCAGGTTTTCGATGTGCCGCATGATGGCAATGGATATGGTCACGAAGCGGCTGAAGTTGCCCGCTGCGTCCGCGCTGGCAAGCTGGAAAGTGATACCATGTCGCTGGATGAAACATTGGCTATTATGCGAACAATGGATACTATTCGTAGCCAATGGGGTCTTCGATACCCGTCTGATCAATAAGTGATTTGCTCAAAGGATAATTAACCATGCAGTACGGCAAACTACCCGGCATTGACAAGCCCATTTCACGGCTGGTGCAGGGTACAATCCCAATTAGCTCGGCTGAAATGGAAGCCAGCTTCAAATTATTAGATGATGTTTTTGCACTCGGTTGTACCACGTTTGATACCGGTCATGTCTACGGCAGTGGTGACAACGAGCGCACATTTGGCAAGTGGATGAATGACCGTGGTATACGCGATAAGGTTGTCATTATCGGCAAAGGGGCGCACCACAGTATCGATCGTCAGCGGGTTACGCCCCATGACATCACATCTGATATTTTTGACTCATTGGCACGATTCAAAACGGATTATATCGACCTTTACCTGCTGCACCGCGATAACCCTGAAGTTCCGGTCGGCCCGATTATCGAAACCCTAAATGAACACCTCGCCGCCGGACGTATTCATGTTTTCGGCGGATCGAACTGGTCACACAGCCGGATTCAGGAAGCGAATTCTTACGCGGCAGAACACGGGTTGCAGGGATTCAGCGTCAGCAGCCCAAATTACAGCCTAGCCGAGCAGTTCAAAGAACCGTGGCCTAATTGCGTCACCATCAGCGGTTCACAAAATGCTGCCTCCCGTGACTATTACGAACAAGCCAAAATGCCGCTTTTCACATGGTCTAGCCTTGCGGGGGGGTTCTTTTCAGGCCGCTTCACACGGGATAATCTTGATACATTTACCAATTATTTTGATACCGTTTGCGTCAATGCTTACTGTTATGAGGCGAACTTCCAACGCCTTGACCGTGTGCGCCAGCTTGCAGAGGAAACTGGCCTCTCGATTCCGCAGGTGGCGATGGCCTATGTTATGAGCCAACCGTTGGATATATTTGCGCTGGTTGGTTGTGCCAACGGCGCGGAGTTCTCTGCCAATATAGCGGCGGCTGACCACAAGCTTTCGCCAGAAACCGCCGCGTGGCTAGATCTGCGTTCGGATGCACATTAATTCTTAAATCAAACTGAAATGAAAGAGCAGCGACACAATGAGCAGCATACGCGTTTTACTGGTTGGTGAATCGTGGATATCGACCACCACCCATGTTAAGGGTTGGGACTATTTTTCGAGCACTGAGTACGGTGTGGGCACACAATACATTGTGGAGGCTCTTGCTGGCGACGAGTTTGTATTCGGGCATATGCCGGGTCATATCGCGGCTGAGTCATTCCCAACCACCATCGAAGGTCTGACACAGTATGATGTCATTCTTCTAAGTGATATTGGAGCGAACACATTCTTGCTACATCCTGATACTTCGGCTGGCCTGATCGTGCCGAACCGGCTCAAACTGCTTAAATCGTGGGTCGAAAATGGCGGTGGGTTGGCGATGTGCGGCGGGTATATGTCGTTCGCGGGTATCAACGCCTCTGCCAAGTATTACCGTTCACCGATTGAGACTATTCTGCCGGTCAACATCCATACGTTTGATGACCGTGTCGAAACACCCGAAGGCATAAGCGGCAAGGTTGTCGATGCAAACCATCCTATTCTCAAGGGCATCACGGGGGAATGGCCGCCGCTGCTGGGTTACAATGAGGTCGTTCTCAAGCCGGAGGCACACTTACTTGCCAGTGCTGGCGACGATCCGCTGCTAGCAGTCCAAACGGTTGGCATGGGACGCACCCTCATTTGGGCATCGGACATTGGCCCGCATTGGTGCCCGGAACCGTTCCTCAAGTGGAGTGGTTACGCTCAGATGTGGCAGCAGG
>JBBSBS010000080.1:0-19505 GCA_038251045.1 Aggregatilineales bacterium
GTTACTGGGGCTTTCAAACCGGTACATCCACGCTCATTCGAGTCGTGCTGGGCATTGGCACACCGTTATTAGCCATCATCATCTGGGGAATCTATAACGCCCCGCGTTCTGCCCGACGGCTTGCGCCTAACCCACGACTGTTGCTCGAACTCCTGATGTTTAGTTTGGCTGCTCTTGCCCTCGCTGCTGCCAGACAACCCGCCGCGGCACTAATTTTTGCGATTTTCATCCTCATTAACCTATCGCTGGCCTACATCTGGCAGCAGTAGGGCAAATCCTTTTACACTCCGGCAGGTTTCTCCCACGTATAGTAAATCAAATCCTGCGCTACTGTCTCCCCACCCACGCGGTGGATTTGTGCCAGCGTTTGCGCCCGATGATCGGTGCTGTGGTTCAGGATTTGCATCAGCGACTCCCACAATGGGGTGCGGTAGCTAAGTCCATCTGTTCGGCTGGTGTATTCCGAAAAACCCTGCAATTCGCCTTCCGGCAAACCCTTCTGATACACCCACCATGCAGCCTCGATAGCATCCCATCGGGTGCGAATATCTGCATAGGTCGGGTAATATGCGGCTTGCTGGAACGTGTCGGGCGGCTCGTTTTGGACGCGCTTTAGCCACAACCACTCCACCTCCATCGTGTGGACAATTTGCTGATGAACCGACCCAATCGAATAATCGCTTGGGCGCGTGAACTGCCCATCACTCAGTTTCACCACACAATCCCATACTTTATGACCAGCCCAAAAGTTGTAATCGAACAGCCGCAGCATATCCTGTTTATTCACCGTTTCCCCCTCATCTACTCGCTAGATAGCGCTGATTATGCTTATATCCGAACCTTCTGCAAACCCAAGTGTAAGACCAGTCGCCACGTCTAACAGCGCCCTGTTCATCATTTAGTGCTAAAATCGCAGCAGTTCTGTCATTATGTTTGGGGATTGAGATATGCTGAAACGTTTATTTATTTTGACAACAATCTTGCTGTTGGGCGTTCCAGTCTGGGCACAAAATGCACCTGAGCCCATTAACGCTGCGCTGGCTGATCTCAGTACACGCGCCAACCGCAATGTGACGCTGGCACAGGTTGACAAATGGAATTACCAACAAAGTGTTTATCCGTCACCCGCGCTCGGTTGCCCGCAGCCCGGTGTCGCCTATGCCGACGTAATCACCAGTGGCTTTCAATTCATCATCACCTATGCGGGAACAATTTATGATTACCGCGTATCGGATGATCAGAGCATCGTTATATTGTGTGGTACTGCTCTCGCTCCAGTTGCCGCACCCCCCTGCCCACCACCGGATGACACCGCTTTCCTTACACCCCGTCTTACCAAAGGTGTTCAGGCGCGGGTGGTCGTCGGTGACCTTCCTAACGTCATTCGTGACCAACCGGGCAGCAGCAGCCAATTGCTCGGTCAAATTCCACCCGGTGACAGCTTCATCGTGCTGGATGGCCCCCGTTGTACCTTGCTGGATAAAATTGTCTGGTGGCAGATTAACTACAATAATCTGATTGGTTGGACAGGCGAGGGCAAGGACAGTACATACTGGGTTGAACCGGTTGATTTGCAATCAACACCGACCCCCACCTTTACGATAGAAGCACCGGTAGCAGTGACGGTAGCGAACGCCGGTAGCATGACCCAGCTTTATGCCACCAACGCCGCTAATCCGTTGACCATCACCACATTTGATGAGAGGACGCTGGTCGTTGGTGGCGCAGATGGATCGCTCATGCTGTTGGACTATCGCACCAATACCGAAAAAACCAAAGTTGCTGCCCATTCGGGCGCGGTGACCAGCCTTGTCAGTGGCGTAAATCCCTCCACATCAGTCTCCTATATTGCCTCTGGTGGCGCGGACGGTATCATCAAAATCTGGCAGGTTGAATTACATACCACTACACTCAAGCTGCTTGTGCAAATAAGCGCTCACACCGGTGCGGTGACCAACTTGGAATTTGATGCCCAATGCAATTTGTTGGCCTCAGGTGGTGAAGATAAAAGCGTGCGTCTGTGGCGTGTGTTGGATGGTGAATCGCTGTCGGTACTCAATGGGCACGTAGCCGCTATAAATGACTTGAGCTTTCACGCGACTGCTCTACTTTCGCAAGACACATCAGGGAAAGTCATGATCTGGGGGATACCCTCGAATGCCACATCTGGCTAATAGGAGATAACGTACATGGCAGCAGGTTCCAAAAACAAGCTCCTGATGGAAGCTTCGATTACGCGCAGACCCTTTTTCCGACGGGTATGGCTCTCCTTACTGGGCTTTATTGCCGCCGTTTTGGGGCTTTGGGGGCTTTACGAGGCGCAAAATCTTGACAAGCTGCCGGAAGGCTTGTGGACACCCCTAACGATTGTGGTTGCCATAGGCGGGTTGCTGTTCCTCATTCGGGCGCTGGTCAATCTGGTGCGTTGGTTCCGTGGCAAAAACGAAACGCTCAAATTATTTAATCAAGGGATCGTTCTCATCCGCGGCAAAGAAACCATCAAATATGGCTGGGGCGCGCTCCATACTTACCGCGAGGGGAGCAGAGTACTACGCCTCACCATGCAGGATGGGCATGTGATCAAAATTGATGGGCGCTATGGCGAGCTTGATCGTTGGGCAGGTTATATCCGTCAATATGCTGCCCGCGTGACCGGGGTCTATATCGCGCGTGCCATTCGCGAAGAACGTCCGGTGCGCTTGCATCCACAACTGGCAGTTTGGCCGGGTGGGATAGAAGTGGGTAAGCAGGAAATCCCTTGGACTAAAGTTGATGCTCGCCTAGTAGGCAGAAAATTGACCATTTACCAGCGTGCCGAGTCCGGTAATTTTCAGAAGGTGAAGGTTTATAATATGCACACGGTGGATAATGTCGGCGGTTTTCTGGAAGTCGCCCATTCCACCATGAAAAATCATCAGCGAGACCGTTTTGGAGTATGAGTTATGCCCCAACAACCTGTCATCAGCCGTCATCGCTTGCCCGCTGCTTACCGCTATGCACTCGCTGGATTGTGGGTAACGCCGGCCTTTATTCTGCTCATCAGCCTCATCATCGGGCGTGGTTTCAGCCTGCACTTCTTTGATCCGCGCCTCTTATTTCCCCTAATCGCCATGATACTGCCTGCCCTATACATCTGGCGCGAAGGGGTAGATGTCCTGCCTGAGGGTTTACGTATCCGCATCCACGGCTGGCGCTACCGCTCGTTTGACGAACTCGACAACTGGTATCTGGATAATCGCCCCAATCGTCGTCTGCTAACCGTCTGGGATCAACATGGTCGCAAAGTGCTGGAATGCCACACCGCCCATCTAACAGATTTGTCAAAGCTCCTTGCCACCCTCAAAGACAAACTGCGATACCGCAACTGGCCTTATTGACTCACCTTTGTATCCCGTCCTGATCGAACAACTGAGACTTATTTGGGGTAATTTGCGTAATAGAGTAAGTAGCCTGAGGTATAGATAACGTCATCAAAAAGGTGGGTATATGCCTAAAGTCGAGTTCCTCGGCGCTATATTTTGGATTCCAAATTGATTAAGGAAAGTGATAATGCCTTCACGAATTTTGTCAGGAATGGATCAATTTCCCCGTGTTTTCCAGCGGTTAGCCTTACGTGGGATTGTGTTTGTAGGGCTGTTAGCGCTACTGACTGCCCCCTTCGTTTCTTTACGGGCACAGGATAATGGCGTTAAGATTACACTGGCGCTGCCGCAGTTCATCGAAACCATCATTACGCCGGAATTATTGGCCCAATTTGAAGAACAAAACCCCGGCATAAAAGTCCAGACGGTAGCTACCGGTTTTCCGTCCTTCCCGGCACCGACCTTGGGTCTAGAAGCGCATTTTACCGAAGTCGAAAAATATATGAGCGCTGCCGATGTATCTTTCATGGCAGGCGACAATCTCTCGACCGAAGCAACTGAAGCCGGTTATTTCCTCGATCTCTCACCCTTGACCAATACCGATACTTCTCTGAACACGGATGATTTCCTGCCGGAAGTATGGCAGTCGGTACAGTGGGATGGCAAGGTGTGGATGATGCCGGTATCTGCCGAAGTGGTATCCCTGCTTTACAACAAAGATGCGTTTGATCAAGCAGGGCTGGCCTATCCGGTCGGGCAATGGACGATTGATGATCTCGATACTGCTGCTCGCGCATTGGCCGAAAAAGATGCCGATGGCAAAGTTACCAAACCGGGACTCGCCTTGTTTGGGAATTACACAGGGCTATTGATTCGCAGCCTGCTCGGTGCTGAATTTTATGACAGCAGCGTCACCCCTCCTGCCCCCTTGTTCGGCAATCCCGCCTTAGAACCGATCCTGACGACCCTCGCCAAACTGGAACAGGATGGCATCGTTGTCGCTAACTACAATGGTCAGCCGTCGGATGTTCCCATGCGCATCATGTCCAGCATTGGGATGTCCTCGCTGCTTAATGGCGGCAGCGAACCGTCCGGTTCACTCCTACCCGGTGGTAAAGCAGGTTTCGGTGTACAAGGGCTTGTCATTAGCTCCGGCACACTCTATCCCGAACAAGCCTATGCGCTGGCGAAATTCCTGAGCTTTAGCCCCGCTGCTAACAATAACTTTCTGAGCGCAATTCCCGCTCGCCAGAGTCTCGTAGGCGTTCAAGCACCAACCACCACTGATCAAGATGCTGCAATTGCGGCCATTCGCTCCAATTCGCCCGAAGTACAAGCCGTCATTAGTGAAGCAGTCGCTAATGCACTGCCTACACCCGAACTGCGATTTGGTGACTATGTGGCTGCTGCCATCTTGCAAATGAACAGCGAAAATATTGATGCGAAAACCGCCCTGCAAAATGCGGAAATACTGGCTGTGACCAATCAGAAAGCCGCTGTAGATAAGCACAGCAATTTGGTGATCAATGTTGCCACGCCCATTCCCGAAACAATTCTCAGTGGTGGCGAAATCAGCCTCAAATTCGGAATGCTGTCGTTTGCAACACCCTTGCCCAACCGCGCCCAATGGGATCAAGTCATAGACGAATTTGTCGCCAACGACCCCCAGATTGGCGAGATCAAACTGGATACCGGAATTAACCAGCCGGATGCTTCGGCGCAGAAGTTCGACTGCTTTTACCTGCCGTTGAATTACGTGCCGCAAATTGATCCCACGACGATCTTGAACCTCGATCCATTTATGGATGCCGACCCTACATTTGACCGCAATGATGTCATTAGCGGCGTATTAGCCCAGATGCAGCGTGATGATAAGACGTGGGCGCTGCCGATTGTCATCCAGCCAGAAGGTCTGAAGTATGATGCCAATGCCTTCCAGCAGGCAGGTGTACCCGCACCGGAAAACGGTTGGACGATCAACAGTTTCACCGACGCACTCAAAACCTTGAAATCGGCTTCGCCGGACAAATCCCCATTCGCGCCACAAGCTGTGGGTGGAACCTATTTGTTGTTATTGACCGCTGCCTATGGGGGTCTGCCGATTGACTATCGTACCAACCCGCCCACATTTAACTTTACCGATGCAAACGCCGTCACAGCCCTTCAACAGGTGCTTGATCTCGCCAAAGATGGCTATCTCAAGTACAGCGAACTGGCAGGCAGCGGCTTAGTCTCTTTCGGCGGCGCTGGGGGGGCAGAAACTGCGGCAATCTATACACAAGCCTTCAATGGTTTTTCATTTGGCGCGGCAACCGGGTCCGAAGATAACCCTTACCGCTTAACCAACTATCCGACTGGCAGCGACTTCAACGGGGCAACCTACTCCATCGGTACGGCATATGTGAGCGCGACCTCGCAAAATCCCGAAGGCTGCTATCGCTGGTTGAGTACGCTCTCACGCCACCCTGAATTGCTGACCGGAATGCCTGCACGGTTGTCACTTCTGGATGACCCTGCGGTGACGGCGACGCAGAAACCGGATGAAACCGCTTTCTATCAGCAGTTCGCCGCGCTCCTGCAAAATCCCAACACCATATCATTCCCGTCGCTGTTATCTTCAGCATCCCCTTCAACCTTTTTGATCCAGCGCTGGATAGATAAAGCATTTGACAACTATGTGCTGCGTGACGGTGACCTGAGTGCCGACCTGCAAACCGCGCAAACCTTTGTCGAGGCATTTGTCGAATGTACCGCGAACCTCTCACCTGATGACCAGAAGAACCAATTGAAGTATATCGAGTGCGCGACCAAAGTTGACCCCGACACCAAATCATTGTTTGGTGCATTTGTCGGCGGCTCATAAGTTACAGCGAGGAGAGGCGGGTAAAAGTCATATCCGCCTCTCCATTCAAAGCAGAGCTTTACAATGCGTAAAGTTGAACTGTCGTACCATCCTCATCTTGCAACTATGGGTTATAATCGGGCTGTTGGTTTGCAAAGTGAGGAGATATTGATATGCGTAAACTTGCCTTTTTAACACTGACACTTTTCGCGGCCTGCGTGCTGCTTCTACTCAGCAGTGTGCCGGTCAGCGTCGTCACGGCTGGCCCTCTTATAGTTCCGACTTATGACCCGCGACCCCTTTGTGCGGATCGTACCGGCGCGACCACAGCGATTGTCCGCTACGATATTCCTTCTGGCACAGTTTCCAGCGGGGGCATCTATTGTCGCCCACTGGTACAAAGCGGAAAATATTTGGTAAGTTCCGGTCAAATCGGCAGTCAGGCAGCAATTGACTTGGGTATCAATCAAGCAGTGGATGTCTACGCCATTCTATTCGGTGGCGGCACAGTCACTGCCTTCAATAACCCCTTTAAGATTTGTTTGTTAGGCACGGGTTATATTTACTTCCTAGATGCTAACCAATCACCGCGTACGTTACAGCAGTTGACGGGCGAGTCAGATGGCACCTACACCTGCGCCAGCATGTCGACAGCCGGCATCGTTATGCTGACCAATTCAGGCGGCGCAGCTCCGGCAGCAGCAGCTCAACCCGAAATAACCGGTACACCGGGAACACCGGTTCCGGGCGTGACCGGCACACCCGCCACCATCGGCGCGGTAGGCAATTGTACGTTGACGATCAGCAAGATTGTGCGTTTGCGTGCCGAAGCCAATACCACCAGCAAAATATTGACACGGCTGGCCTATAACACTGTTTGGACGGTAACAGGACGTGTCCCCGGTTGGTATCAAATCGTGTGGACAGATACGCAAGGATGGGTCAGTGACCAGTTCGTGCGTGCCACCGGACAATGCGGTTGATCTAAATTCGACTCAAATTGATGTCACCAGAAAGGCGCGGCTTCGGCTGCGTCTTTTTTGCGTTCTTAAGTCGCACCCAGATAGCGGGTTTCGAGCACTGCTTCGCTTGATTGCCCATCTTTAGCCGATACTTGATACCCTCTGGCGTTCGGGCGGGAACTGATACACGCGTGCAGCCTACCATCCACAAAATGACCGGCAGCACCATCATCAAAAGCATAGCCGGGGATGATCTCGCCACTGGCAAGCAGCGTTTGAAGTGATGGACGGCGCAGCGCTTCACCATCATAATGTGGGGTACAGCTGCCAGACAAGAAGCCGAGGCACGGCAGCGCGGTTAATTTGCCCGGAATAGAATCCGTTAGTCCTTGCTCAAACCAGCAGATCGCCCCCGCGCTGAGACCTGCCAGTACAACCCCTTGCTCATAAGCCCGCCGCAAAATAGCTGGCAATCCCCACTCACGCCACAGGGCGAGCATACTTTTGGTATTGCCCCCACCCACATAGATGATGTCCTGCGCCAACAGATACGACTCCAGATCAGCCGTATGTGGGTAAAATAACGACAGGTGGCTGGCGTGACAATCCAGTTCGCTAAAGGCTTTGTAGAACCGGATGATGTAATCCTGATTTTCGCCACCCGCCTGTGGCAAGAATGTAACCTTCGGGCGCGATTTTCCCGTTTGGTCGATGACATAACGATCAAGCGCGAGGTTTTCCGGCTCCATCGAAAAGCCGCCTCCGCCCATCGCGATAATATGAGGCATAGTGCTGTCCTTGTGTGGGTCAAATTAATGCCGCTGAGTGTAACATGGCTGATAAGGTTTAGCTGTTTGTATCCAACGCTGCCAGCACAGTTTCCCCGCCCGTTACCCGCTGTTCCAGATAAACCTTCACCTGTGCATCCATTGGCAGGAACACATCACAGCGGGACCCGAACTTGATGAAACCCAGCTCATCTCCGGCCTTCACCGCCTGCCCATCCTCTAAGAAGTAGCGGATGCGCCGCGCCAGCAATCCGGCAATTTGCCGCACCAGCACCCGCTGACCACTGCCATGTTCCAACACCACTGTATTCCGCTCATTTAACTCCGACGCTTTAGGATGAAATGCCACCAGATATTTACCGGCATGATATTTGCTGTACACAACTTCGCCCGTAATCGGCGCACGGTTGACGTGAACATTCAGCGCCGACATATAAATCGAGATCTTGAGCCGCGTATCATGAAAATACTCGTTTTCCTCAGTCGGTTCAATCGCCACAATCGTGCCATCTGCCGGGGCAATCACACTCCCTTCAATGTCCGGTGTATGCCGTGGCGGGTTACGGAAGAACTGGGTAAAAAAGCCTAATATCAGCGCTGACCCACCCACCGTAATCTGGAATGCCCGTCGTGGCAGCACC
The DNA here is from genome assembly GCA_038251045.1 of Aggregatilineales bacterium. Classification (GTDB taxonomy): domain Bacteria; phylum Chloroflexota; class Anaerolineae; order Aggregatilineales; family Phototrophicaceae; genus CFX2. The sequence goes on from JBBSBS010000080.1 coordinate 8,596, forward strand.
ACATACGCCGCCCCGCACAGCATCGCCAAAATCACACTCAATTTGCCTAATGTCGAATAGCCTTCACGGTGAATACGCAAGCCAGTAGGAAGTTCGTTCATGTTTAATGCTCTGTTTCTATTGATAACACGAGATATTAAGGCGCCTTATGCAAACAATGGTTTACATACTCGATGGAAGGTCAAGAAGAACTCACACTAGCGCTAACGGCTACAATTCTTCGGGTTTTTTGATCCACTTTTCAAGTCGGGGCGCTTCGTAAGAAATCAATCCATCCAACAGCTCATCCACATCGGACTTAACCAGTACGACCGATCGGTGCTCCGGCTTGATAAACCCCTCGGTTGACATATGCTCGATAAAGGTCAGCAGCGGGTCGAAATAACCACCTAAGTTCAACATGGCAATCGGCTTGTGATGAAAACCAAGTTGCGCCCACGTAATAATCTCAAAAAGTTCATCCATCGTGCCATAGCCGCCCGGCAGCGCGATAAATGCATCTGCAAGCTGCGCCATCATCGCCTTCCGTTCGTGCATCGACGTTACAACGTGTAACGCACTTAACCCAGTGTGTGCCAGTTCACGATCCACCAACGACTGTGGGATGATGCCTGTCACTTGACCGCCGCCTGCTAAAGTTCCATCGGCAATCGCGCCCATCAATCCCACACGTCCACCCCCGTATATCAACCCGATGTTACGCTTTGCAAGGCTAGCGCCAATATCGTGTGCCGCACGCATATACAGAGGTTGAGCGCCCGAATAAGACCCACAAAAAATACACACCTGTTTCATAGGATACCCTGTCGATAAATAATGCCGATGATAAGTCCACTATCAATATGAGAGTCTTTACGTGCCCATAAGAGGGTGTTAATCTACATCCACTATCTTATCAAACTCACCAACTATTGCGACAGGACAACTATGAGCACTAAAGTATTACACATTCTTATTGATGGATGCCGACCCGACGCTCTGCAACAGGCCAACACACCTAACTTTGACCGTCTCTGGCAAACCGGATCATACACGTGGTCTGCCCGAACGGTCATGCCCAGCATGACCCTGCCTTCGCACAATTCCATGTTTCGCAGCGTCCCCCCGCAAAAACATGGCGTGGGTGCAGACAACATTTTCCGCGAATCAGCCCGCGCCTTCCCCAGTTTGATTGATGTTGCCGCCTTAGGTAACAAACATGCGTGTATGTTCAGCAGTTGGGAACAACTACGCGATCTCGGCAACCCCGGCAGCCTGAAAGTGACCTACTGTCGCAATGCCGATTATGGTCTGGATAATGACACCGACATCGCCAAACTCGCGGCGGATTATCTAGTGAAAGAGAAGCCTGATTATTGCTTCCTCTACTTGGGTGATATTGACATCAATGGGCATATGTTTGGCTGGATGTCTCCCGAACAAATCGCCGCCATTGAAACCAATGACGCGGCAGTCGGCCTCGTACTGGATAGGTTAGAGACTGCTGGCATTCGTGACCAATACACCATTCTGGTGCAGGCCGATCATGGCGGGCATAACACCGACCACGGAACTGACATGCCGGAAGATATGACGATCCCTTGGATGCTCAACGGACCGTCGGTTAAACAGGGTTATCCCATTCAATCGCCGGTCAGCATCATGGATACACCCGTGACCATCGCTCATCTGCTTGGCCTCGAAATCCCGCCCCTGTGGGAAGGCAAAGTGGTAACCGACGCGCTGGTATAAACCGCATTTCCGTGAAATCAATAAGAGCGCTTAAACGCGCTCTTATTTGTGTGTAACCCACCGCTAACCCATATCTCACCACTTCACCCGATACCAGTACCGGTACGCCTCTTGAAAACCGAGTTTCTCATACAGGTTAAGCGCCGGACTGTTACTCATCATGACCTGTAAATAAGCATATTCCGCGCCGTTCGCCTTGCCCCAGTTGAGCAAATACAACATCAACTGATTCCCATAGCCATGTTTGCGCATGGAAGGTTCGGTCACAATATCAAATAATCCCAGAAAACCGCGGTCAATCACCCCTAGCCCGACCGATGCAATTTGCCCATCAATGTACACCGCCGCTAAACATTTTTGTGGGGCGATGTGCTGTAACATATGGCGCATGACCGGTATGTATTTTTCCTGCACATTATTCAGACGAAAGTAAGCCGTCAGCCACTGCTCATTCGCATTTGCGGATAATATGACACGCCCTACGTTCGGTCTATCGAGTCTGTTCAGTGCCAATATCTGCACACTCGCGCCCGGTTCTTCGCGATAGCCAGATCGCTTCAACTCATTATCTAAATCGTGCGGCTCGACTAATGAAGTCATCTTAAATACGGTTGGCTGTTTCCGTACGGCATACATTGACTCGCAGTAAGTGATTTTTTGGTCAAGATCTGTGGCAGATGTATACAGTGGATTAACGCAGTTGGCGCGTTTGGTATAACCACCGGCAAAGCGCATCACCCATCCATCCAGATAGGCTGTTTGCAAAGCAGGCAGGGCATTCAGAGATAATTCCTCCAAATGCCGTATCAGTAATCCCGGTTCGGATAAGCCACGCCATGATTTGGGTTGCTCGTCGTCCATAGTCGGGCGTTCACTTGGAGGCTGATTATCAAGTAATGGCATAATGGTCTTCCGTCGAATAATTACAGATCGTATTTCATTATGCCTGAAAACTTGCTATTTTCCTGTGAATTCTTTGTAAACCTGGTTTGAATTTCGTGAAGGCAAGTTAGGAAACTGCAATACGTCTCAGATACCACGCCCGGACATCTAAACGTTCGGCGTAGTGCAGCAGGGGAGCAGTATCTGGCAGCGGAACGCTCCCCGCTTGCGCCATCGTGTTTAGAGTTAAGTCGGCGAGGGCAGGTTGCAAAGGCCACGGTTCGTGGAAAATATCAGCCTGATAAATATTCTGCCGTCTATCCGCTGCATATAAGCAGTAGCGTTCTGTCAACCAGTGGTCGAGTGTTCCAGCTTGGGATTGGTATACCGCACCATCGGGTTGATAGCGTCCCTCAAATACAGCTGAATTGGCTCCGCGGTGAGTCCGCTGTGCCTTATAAAGCACCTCGTTGCCGGATGATGTCAAATGCATGTCGGCATCATAATAGGGCAGATGAAAAGCAGTCCGCGCACCCCTTACTGCCAACCTGCTCGACGCATCAAGGCTGAAAAACCACACACCCGCTTTACCGTCCTTTGGCAGCACATAGGTACGCACGTTCAGCTCACAAAATTCGGTTGTGGTCGGGAACGGCGGCATCCCACGGAAGCGCACATTGCTCATATAGAAAGGTACGACTCCCACCCACGCCATACCCTCAAAGGTATCAACGATCAACCCTGCTGGAATCAACGGACGCAGCACTTCCGGCTTAACCGGCCAGTGGGCAAACAACAGCTTGCTCCATGTTTGCTGCATCACCCACGGACGGTTAACAGGCGGCGCTTGCATCGTTAGTTACAAGACAATTTGGTCGGGAGTTTTGCCTCGGCCCAACGTCGGTTGAATTCTTCGATATATTGCAGCGCCAGATCAGGGTCGGTGATAATCAACAAGTTTTCGTCATTAGAATCGCGCGCGCTGGTCGAAAAGTTGAATGAACCTGCGATGACAGTTTTGTCGTCAATGATGAATACCTTGTGGTGCAGCACAAACGGGTTTCCATCTTGCCGCACAGCCAATCCCGAACAGAATAAAGGCTTGAGTTCGCTGGTGCGGGTTTCGCTGCCGGTTGTCTCAAAGATTCCCTGAATGATAACGCCCTGCTGTGCCTTCTGCTGCATCACTCCAGCAATATCATCTAGGGTGAAGGAAAAAGCCATAAAGCGGATCGACTTCGTAGCGCTGCTCATAGCGACTGCCATCGCCGCGACCACGCGGTCTTCCGGTGCGAACAATACCTGAATCGATGTGCCATCCTGCGAGAAGCTGGAAAATGGCGTGTTCGAGGGTTTGGACGCTCCAAATTTCTTTTGCTCAAACATCTTGTCAAATTCGTTCTGGAAATCCTGTACCATCTTCTGTGACCGGAAAGACAGCATATTGTTGTTATTACGATAGGTGTCATTAATCGAATAATTGTACGACCCTGTCCAAACGGTAGTGCTGTCCATAATCATAAACTTGTTGTGCATTAACGCACTGCGGTTATCGTCTACTACCGGAATGCCCACCGCAACAAGTTGGCCTAGCGTTGTGTCATTGTCTTTAAGTCCATTGGTATCGTCGGTGACCAACCGTACCGTTACACCACGCTGATGCGCTGCCAGTACCGCCGCTGTGATGACCGGATTGTTGAACTCAAAAGCGGCAATATCCAATGTGCGTTGAACCTGATTGATGGCATCAGCAATCTGGGTATCAATCCCGCCAACATAATTTGCCCGGTTGCCGCTGCCCGTTGGAGCAGTAAAAAAGACTTGCCAGAAACCTTTCTGCGCCCCGAAGCCCTGTTGCAAAGGCGTACGTCCCACCGGCAGCGATGTGCTGGTTGGCAGTAATCCAATGTCCGTGGGAGGCACAAGTGTGGGCAGTTCTGGCAAGGTCGAAGGTTGTGTAGGTGCTGGCCCAAGCGTCGGCAGTTCCGGCAAAGTCGAAGGCTGCGTAGGTAATGTCGGGGCTTGAGTCACCGTCGCCGAAGCGTCACATGCAGTCAGCACGATTACCAGTGCCAGAGTCGTTAACGCAGCTCGAATACCGCTTGCAACCAATCGTAATTTCGACATTGTCATCTTAGCTCTCCTGCGGTGGGTTCATGGGTAATTCAGGAAGGTCTTCAGGTTGGGGTGGAACCCAATTATCCCCGTCATCTGTCGCTTCAACTGGCATCATAGCTTCGGCTGTCGCTTCCACAACGGTTGCGGGTTCTGCTTGTGGGGTAGGCAGTTCAACCGGCTTCAACAGACCCAGCAGCTCACCAATAGCCTCGTCATTTGTCAGCGAAACTTGATGCTGTAAAAAGGTTGCTTGTTCACTTGGGGTCAGCCTATATCCGGCGGCCTCGGCAGCATTGCTTATATCCGCCATCAAATTTTGGTGCTGGCTGGGCATCGTTTTACGTTTGCCGACACACTGGTTGATAGCGACCAGCAGCAGTCGCAGCTTCTCGACAAGATCATCAAATTGGCTTTCAGGTAAATCATGGTCAGCCAAATCCACAGCGCGGGCTTCCCCCCATGTGAGCAATAAGCTGGCTTCCTCATCACGGAGTTCGCTGCGAACGGTATCACTATCGAAAATCTGGTTGATGGCACGTTCGGCCTGAGCATTTGACATTGTAATTTACCTTGTAGTGCAATCCGAATAGAATATCTCAGTCATAAATTTTTTACTCGACCGCCCCACGACCTTTCAACAATTCGACAATCGGCATATGGTCGAGTTCAACCGCCTTTTTCAAGGGTGTTTTACCCTCATAGTTTAACCCCTGTAGGTCACTTGCGCCGTGTTCCAGCAGCCAGCTTACCATATCGGTATGTCCGTACATGATGGCAGCATGTATCGCGCCATCATAACCTTCGTTACAACCGCTGGTATGAAGCAGGTCTGTGAGTTCAGTATTGCCACTCAGGGCGGCGTGGAACATGATTGGTATGCGGTGTGCGCCGTGTGCATTTGCCAGCGCTGGATCGTGTTGAAGAAAGGCTGCAACCTCGGTTGTTCGTCCCAGCATCGCCGCTGCAAAGATCGTCAGCGGTATGCCTTGCGACAGGAAAAACTCGGCAATCGCCCGATTACCAACGTGAGAAGCGGCACCCAAACCATCCTCGTAATCATTTTCGCCCCATTGATGTTGTGCTTTTAAGAGTGATGGTGCTTCGGCAGCCATAGCGTGTACTTTATCGAGGTTGAAATGAGCGGCAATAACAAATTCGCGGATTTTTTCGGGACTCAGTTGAACTTCATCGGTCATCGCATAACCTCAATATATTCCGGTGTGTAAATCCTTTGACGGTACTTTACGCAGGAGCCTGACTAATTGACGAATCGGTATTTAAGCAGCGTCCAGAGCGCTATCGGTGCGTCCGTCCACTTAATCTTTTTGCCCTCGTCCCATTCGCGCCCGTTATACGAAATCGGCACTTCATAAATGCGGATGCGCTTTTTAAGGACTTTGGCGGTGATTTCCGGCTCGAAGTCGAAACGGCGCGACCGGATCAGCATATCCTGCACCACTTCGGCGCGGAATACCTTATAGCAGGTTTCCATATCGCTCAGGATCGCATTGTACAGAATGTTGGTTGCCAGTGTCAGACCCCGGTTCGCAACCATGTTCCAGAAGTTCATGGCTTTGCGTGGGCCGCCCAGAAATCGCGATCCATACACAACCGTGGCAATGCCTTCTTCAATCGGCTTCAGCAGGGTTGGGTATTCACGCGGGTCATACTCGAAGTCGGCATCTTGAATCAGAAACACATCGCTGGTCGCCGCCTTGAATCCGGTGACAACCGCTGCCCCTTTACCTTGATTGTGGTCATGATACAGAATACGCACATGCGGGCGGTTGTCAGCCTCGATTTGGGCGAGGATGTCGCGTGTGCCATCGGTAGAACCATCATCGACAATCACAATTTCGTCGGCAATACCAACAGCTTCCACCCGATTCAGGACTTCTTCAATCGAATGGACTTCGTTATAGCAGGGAATAATTACGCTGAGGGTCAGGTTCGGATTAACTGTGCGGTCGTTTTTGGGCTGGTGCAGCAGGTGCATATCAGCAGTTCCTTCGCTACAAAGCAATTCGAAAGATGATGCTATCATTCTACACTATGCGCTAAACGGCAATAGTTAAACCCTTTAGCCGGAAAGTATGTCCAGTCATACAGAAGTCCTCTGCGCGGAAAACAGATTATGGATATACTTAAAGTATACTGCTTATGCGATGGAACCTATGGCATATCAACATGGCTTGCCATCAAACCATGAACGGAGGCACTTATGAATAAAAAGCGAGCGACCTTTTTCGGTCTGACCCTGTTAGTGGTCATGCTGGTTTTCAGTTCAACACTGAGCCTGCTCCAAGCACAGGATTTTGGTACGAACTGGTCTGGGACATTTTTCCCCAGCAACAACTTAAGCGGAACCGGAACACCCGTGAGTAATATTCAAGGGTTGAACTTCAATTGGGGAACAGGTGTGCCGGTAGTCAACGGTGTACCCGTACCCGGTATGCCAGCCGATAATTTCTCGGCGCGTTTCACATCCGTGCAAAATTTTGCAGGCGGAACATACACCTTTACCGCAGCCTCTGATGACGGTATCCGCGTCTATGTGGATGGCGCACTTCTGCTGGATAAGTTTACCGGTCGTGTGTTGACACAGGACACGTTCAGCACATCGCTGACTGCCGGACCACATACACTGACGGTCGAGTATTTTGAAGGTATCGATCAGGCAGTTCTGCAATTTCAGTGGGGCATCACAGGCGCTGTAGTAACCGCCGGGCCATCACCGACGGTTGGGCCAACCGCTACCGCTGCGCCAACCGGATTGCCACCTATACCCGGTGGTGCGCTGACGGCAACCGTCATTCGTGCCCCCGTGCTGAACGTTCGTGGCGGGCCATCAGCATTTGCTGACCGTATTGGCAGCGTCCTCCGTGGGCAAACCTATCAGGTGGTCGGGCGTGATGAAAACGCACGCTGGTTCTTGCTCCAACTGAGTGGGAAGCAGGGTTGGGCGCTGGGTTACTATCTCTACTTTAACACCAACGAATTTAATGCCCCTGTTGTCAGCGACTTTGTACTGGGTGGCAACCCGGCAGCAGCAACCGGTGTTGTAGCACAGGCCGTCGGCACATTACGGCTGCGGGCACAACCGGATGTCCGTTCTCCCCAGATCGGGCGTGTGACATGGGGCGGCGCGGTAGCCGTAGTCGGGCGTACACGCCTCGGCGATTGGTATCAGGTCATCTGGAAGGGTACGACTGGCTGGGTTGCTTCAGCATGGGTACGCTTGGTCGAGGGTGACATCAACGTCGTCCCCATCGTCCAATGACACGACGACCTTAGAACGACAATTGAGTTTGTAAACGCAGCGCGGGCATTCACTAGATTGTCCGCGCTGTTTCATTCAAGCGAACTTCCTGAACGTAAATAGAGTCATATTCGCCCAAACCGATAACATCTCTTACAATCACCTTCACACATCTATCTAAGCAGAATGTAGAGGTGAACCAAATGCCAACCGAACTTCAACCTGAATCCGTCTACGCATTAGTGAACGGTCATCATGGTGCGCCGGGGGATATTCTTGGTTCTCACAAAGACGAAGATGGTCGGACGACCATTCGTGTTTTGCGCCCGAACGCTGCCAGTTTGTCCCTCGTACGGACGGCAAACCCAAAGAAAATTGGGATGAATCGTGTTCGCGAAGAAGGATTGTTCGAAGTGACAGTTGATGGCGAATGGCCGGCGGGCAGCTATCAGTTCGAGTCAACCACACTTAATGGGCACGAAGAAACTTTTGGCGACCCATATGCTTTCCCCTCACAGTTGACGGATTTCGATATATATCTCTTACGCGAAGGTAAACATCTCTACAGTTACGAGAAACTCGGCGCTCACTTGATGACGATTGAAGGAGTCACGGGGGTGAACTTTACCCTATGGGCTCCCAATGCCCTGCGGGTGAGTGTCGTCGGTAATTTCAATGAATGGGATGCCCGCGTATGTCCCATGCAGCCGGTGAAGGATAGCGGTATCTGGGAGTTGTTTATTCCCGGATTGGCTGAAGGCGAACTTTACCGTTATCACATCAAGAGCCGTTTCAACAACTTCCAGATCGAAAAGTCGGATCCCTATGCTTTCTACAGCGAGAAGCGTCCCAACAATGCCTCGGTAGTAGCGGATATAAACAGCTATGAATGGCAGGATTCAGCGTGGTTAGAAAATCGCGCTGCTGGCGACCAGTTGAATGCGCCGATGTCGATTTATGAGGTGCATCTGGGTTCATGGCGGCGGAAAGCAGGCAACAAGTTCCTCACTTACCGTGAATTGGCGGATGAACTCGTTAGTTATGTGAAAGATTTGGGTTATACCCACATCGAACTGATGCCGATATTGGAACATCCGCTGGATGCTTCGTGGGGCTATCAAGTAACAGGCTATTATTCGCCAACCAGCCGCTTTGGTACACCTCAAGACTTTATGTACTTTGTCGATACTTGCCATCAGAATGATATCGGCGTGATTCTCGATTGGGTTCCAGCACATTTCCCCAAAGATGGACACGGCTTGAATTATTTCGACGGCACCCATCTCTATGAACACGAAAGTGATCTACAACGGGAACACCCGGATTGGGGAACGCTCATTTTCAATTATGGGCGTAACGAAGTGCGAAATTTCCTGTTGAGTAATGCTTTGTTCTGGCTGAAGCATTATCACTGTGATGGTCTGCGTGTGGATGCCGTTACCAGCATGGTTCGGCTTGACTTCTCGCGAGAACCGGGACAATGGGTTCCCAATAAATACGGCGGCCCAGAAAATTTGGAGGCGATTGAATTCATCCGTGAGGTAAATACGATTATCCACGCAGAATGCCCCGGTGCGGTGACCATTGCCGAGGAAAGCACATCATGGCCTATGGTTTCGCGTCCCGTATATGTCGGCGGGCTGGGCTTCACCTTCAAGTGGGATATGGGCTGGATGCATGACACCTTAAAGTACATCAAGCTCGATCCTATTTACCGGCGCTATAACCACACCTTGATCACCTTCAGCATGTTCTACGCCTTCAATGAAAACTTTGTGCTGGCACTGTCTCACGACGAAGTGGTTCACCTCAAAGGGTCGCTCATGACCAAATCGTCGGGTGACTGGTGGCAGAAGTTCGCCACCGTTCGCCTGATTTTCGGCTATCAGTTCACCCACAGTGGTAAAAAGCTGAACTTTATGGGGCAGGAGTTCGGTCAGTGGAATGAATGGAGCGAGACTCGTTCGCTCGATTGGCAGTTGCTAGATCTGCCCACCCATCAGGGGATGCTCAACTGGATGCGTGACCTGAACCATTTTTACACCGGTCAGCCTGCTATGTATGAGCGTGATCTGGATTGGCAGGGGTTCCAATGGATCGAAGCAAATGACGCAGACAACAGCACGTTCACCTATATGCGTTTCGCGGCAGATCGAAATGACTTCATCGTAGTGGCAATTAACTTTACCCCTGTGCCACGTTATAACTACCGCTTAGGTGTTCCTGCGGCAGGGTTCTATAAAGAAATGCTCAACAGCGATGCCTCATCTTATGGCGGCGCGAACGTCGGTAATCACGGCGGCGTGCAAAGTAAACCCGAACAGTGGCACGAATGGCAGAACAGTCTCGACTTGACCATTCCTCCGCTGGGAATGGTGGTGATGAAGCTTGAATCACCGACATAAACCTTAAGATATGCAGCAGGACGCGGTTTGTAAGTGACTCACCACGTCCATGCGCTAACCGTAACTGAGCGCTGTTAAGTATCCTGCGCGTTGTCTTAGATCACCTTCATGCGAATTTAGGCATAATCTCAGCGGCAAATCGTTTTAGTTGGCTATGATCATAGGCGACACGCGGGAAAGACAGGATGATGTAATCTGCACCAGCATCAGCCACTTGCTCGATGCGATCAGTGATTTGTGCCACCGTGCCAACCACGGCACCCTTTTTGTATTCTGCTAAGCTGGTGTTGCCACGGGCTAATGCTGTCGCTTTTTCGGGATCATCGCCCTCATCCACAATGAACACAGTCAATCCTGTGCTGCGGGTGATGGCATTGTAATCACGCCCAAGTGCGTCGCAGTGTTCGCGCAGCACAGCCAATTTTTGCCGGATTACATCTGGATCACCACCGCCCACGTTACAGCCTTGAGCAAACTGTGCCACTAGCTTAAGCGTTACTTTTTCACCACCACCA
>JBBSBS010000081.1:0-19484 GCA_038251045.1 Aggregatilineales bacterium
GGATGTCTTCGGCATCATAAATGGTGACGTATTTCCCACGGCAGAAGTTCAGCCCATAATTGCAGGCTTTAGGTTTGGTACGCGGCAGGCTCTCTGGCACAAGGATAAACCGGAAGAAACTAGGAGGTGCGGCTTCCTTGGCCTTGGCGATGGTTTCGAAGTCGTCTTCTTCCATCAAGATCAGCACGTCCAATTTCTCGCGCGGGTAATCAATCCGTGACAGCGCTTTTAGCAGGCGTGGCACGACTTCCGGCTCTTTGTATACCGGCACCAGAATACTGTAGATTGGCAGTTCGGCATCATCCAGCTCTTTGACCTTATTCAGTATTTGGCCTTCGTTGGGTCTGCTTTCACCCGCCAGACTGAGCGCCAACTTATAAAAAATGGATACGGTGTAAATGATGCTGATTACGACCACGAAAGCCGCAAGTGTGGCGCTGGCATTCACAAGCAAGCCAATGATAAACAACACAGCTAGGATGATAGCCGTTGCGATTTGCGGATATGTGAAAACACGCGAAGCGGACTCCAGCGGGCGTTGTTCCTTGAGGTGGTTGACCGCATGATGCAGCAGTGATTTCTGGAATATGCTGTTGACCAGCCGCGTTACATTGATTTCTGTGCCGACCATCGCCAGAAGTTCTGCGCCGGGTACGATCTCTTGTATCAGCGCCGTTAATTCGGGTTCGTTGGGGTCAACCGCCAGCACAATCACGCTGTCGTTCATCTGTCGCAGCGGGCAAAACAAATGCCGAATGAGGTCGGCTGGCTTAAAGAGGCGCACAAAATCCGCATCGTAGTCAAAGAATTCTGAACCGACCAGATCACTCATGTATCCGGTTTCGTTGGTTAATGCCACCTGTGCTGCATACGTCTTGGGGTTGACGTAACCCATTGACCCCAGAATGTCGCGCATAGGAGTGCGGTTCTGGCTGTGAATAGCCAGCGCCTCTTCTAGATGAGTAGCCGTGATACTATCCGCGTCCAGAAGTTGGTAGAGGATGTCTTTATCATCTACCGACAGTGTTGCCACTGCTTCGATGATCAATTTGTAGAGGTTAATGGATGAAACCATAGGATTACCAGACATATGAGCCATACTTCTAATTGTAATCCCATAGTAGTATGTCAATTGTTAAGGCGGCAAAGCTTAATTCTTCGCTAATCAATTACCTCTGCCAAAATTCCTTGCTCGCCTAATGCTGCTTTTAACCCGTCTAATTGTCCTGTACGTACAATGACCGCCATCGGCCCCAACCGCGCCCCAAGGTAACGGCGCAGTGCGGGTGTATCCAGAATTTTATCCAACGTTTCGGGGGCGGTTGTGCGCAGGACTTGCAACTTTTCGAGCGAAACCGCCGCCGATGCGCCGCCGCGCCAGTTTTCCAACAGACGTGTGATGTTGGCAGGAACCGGCGCATCACCCAATGCTCGACTAACGAAGCTGGCGATATGTCCGGTGTTTATGCCTTGTTCGGCAGCTTGTTGAATTCCGGCTCCATCCAGTTTATAGGTATAAGGATCACCGGCTGACACCCACGAGGTAAATCGTGCTGCCTGAAAACGATCTACCCGTGAGACTCTGCGGCTGATGAGCAGCGTGCCATCATCCTTTACGATGATTTTGTCCTCTGGATCAGCCGGTGCAGGCCACGGTGTTTGTTCCAGAAAAGCCCGTCCATAAGCTGTAAGGCGGGCGGCTTCGTCGGCATGGTCAACCAACCCCAACCAATGCATGGGGCCAGTCACATAATATTCCAGAAGTGCGCCTTCGACCGCTTCCCAATTATCAAACCCAGTCAGGTATTCTTCGCTATCCTCACCGCGAATATACCAGCTTTCATAATCACCACCCGGACGCTGGAAATCAGGCTCGGTTTCCTTAACGCTTATGATAAACCCTTCGAGTGACCACCAATCCTGCTTGGGTACTAAATCACCCATGATCTCTAGTGCGCTGCCGCGTGCTACGGCTGCATCATACTCGTCTAGCTCACCACCGGGTTCAGGATAAAGACCCGTGACATGCCACAAATCGCGGTAAAATGTACTGCCTCTCCACCCATCAGCCAGCGCCTTGACCTGTTCAGCGCGGGTAGCGGATAACCAACGCCGTGCTTCTGCCCGTTTGGGGAAGGCTTTGCCGGCTTGGATTTCGGCGAGATCCGCGCTGATGGCGAGGCCGAACACAAAATCCAGCCGTCCATCATCGGACTTGAGCATATGCTTTTGCAAATGGGTGCGGTCGTCACCTGTCAGGTCAGCTCCTTCTAGTGTTGGGCTGTAGAGCTGCAAATAGGCTAACAGGGTGGCGACATCATCAACCACCGAGGTGTCGGCCTGTTTAATGCCTGTGACTTCCGTTAGTGCTTCGACCAGCGCTTCTTCAGGTAGATCATTGGCACTTCCAGCAGCATCCGCTGCCCGCTCTGGTTCATCCTTTAAATCCGAATACGAATTTTTTTGCGCCAAAAGTAAACGCCCCAAATCTTCCGGTACGTATACAACGAGCCGTGCTCCGGTGTCCGCCATCTCAAACATTTGCGCCACTAACCCCCGATAGAACAGGGCTTCTGCCACACTCGCCGGTTTTTCCAGAGGCTTTTCGCGCTCGATTTGTGCCGCGCCCATCTGCCGGATTTCGCCAAATAACCTGCCGAATTTGGCAGCGGGCATTTTGCCACCCGATCCCATCAACATCTGAACCGCACCGCGCTGGTCATCTGCCAGTGCGCTCCATACAGCCTGAGCACGGGTTGGGTCGAGCATGGCTTCCCGCAGGCTGGCGATGGCGACTGTGCGTTCCAGTCCGGTGATATTAACTTTCCAGACCTTTGCCAGCACGGGCAGCAATCCGGCATCGGTATCATCTTGAAGCGAGAGATTGAGTGTTTTCATAATTCCAAGTTTATTCAGGATGCGTTATGTCTGCCAGCGGCTAATGTGGCGAGATCAACCTTATTTTACAATGGTAACCAAGATGCGAACAAATATTTGGTTAGTAATCATCATAACTGAGCGCGAATTTGTAATGACCGTCACTCAAATGGCGAATAGATAGAGAGTTACTGAGTTACGCTAACGGTGAAATGACCGTCACCGTACCCTAATCGCCCCATTAAGAATAAATGTTTTGTGAAAATGCGCACATTTTGAGTCTATCTCCATTGACACTCTGAAAATTGTCAACTATATTGATAATCAATGTAATTGACTATAAGTAAAGGTTTATAAATTGGATGGATAATCCGTGGACTAAGCAGACGCTCTCGGAAGAGCTCATGCGGACATTCCCAAATCTGGGCAGGCAAATCGCGCTATTTTTGCGTGAGTCGGGCGAAGAAGAAGCCACCTATATGCAGATCAGTGTACTGCACCAGATACAGGAAAGTGCGATTACGGCCAGTGAGCTGGCGAAACGGAGACGTGTCAGCCTTCAATCCGCCAGCGTACTTGTACAAGGGATGGTTGAGCATGGCTGGATCACTCGTGAGTCTGATCCAAACGACCGCCGTCAATTTTTGTTGCAAATTACGCCAGAAGGATTGGCGAAAGCCAAAGACATGCGTAACCAAATTAGCAACTATCTAGCGGGCTTCTTAGGGGATTTATCGCCGGAAGAGGTTGCAGCAGCCCAGATTTTTCTGCCAGCGTTGAGACGGATATTGACCCAACATACGGCAACCGATAACGCACCAGTTGAAAATCAACTCACGCCCGAAGAGGAAAAAACACCACTATGATTCGTTTGGCTCGATACCTTAAACCGTTCACACTGTTGATCGTGTTGTCCGTCGTTTTGCTATTTACGCAAGCGATGGCAGATCTCTCGTTGCCTGATTATCTATCCCGGATAGTCAACAACGGTATCCAACAAAGCGGCGTTGAAAATTCTGTCCCACTGGCTATTCGCCAGAGCGAAATGAACAAGGTGACTTTGTTCATGACAGATGCCGACAAGAAAACAGTGCTGGATAATTACACACTCATCAAAAAGGACTCGCCCGACTACGACAAGTATGTCGCGGATTATCCGGTTCTTGAAACTGAATCAATCTATGTTCGTAATGACATCGATGCGGCTACGGTGGATACACTCAAGCCCATCATCAGCAAAGCTCTGTTAGCCGTTTCTGGCATTGAACAAGCCATAGCAGACCCCGAAAAGGCGGCAGCGCTGGGTTCACAAGGCGGTTTTGATTTATCGAAACTACCGGCAGGTAGCGATGTGTTTGCCATGCTGTCTGTTCTGCCAGCGCAGATTCGGACTTCATTGTTAGATACGATGGACAAACGCTTTGCGGTTATGGGTGCTAGCATGATCGAACAATCTGCTGTTGCAGCCGTCAAAACCGAGTACATTGCGCTGGGTGTCAATACTGAATCCCTCCAGACCAATTACATAACAAGTACCGGCGCAATCATGCTGCTGATTTCGCTGTTGTCGGGCGTTGCTACGATTGCCGTAGGCTATCTCTCGGCAAAAGCGGCAGCCGGAATGGCGCGTAACTTACGCCGGGATATATTCATCAAAGTCGAGAGCTTTTCTAGCCACGAGTTTGACAAGTTCTCGGTTTCATCCTTGATTACGCGCTCAACCAACGATGTTTCCCAGCTTCAAATGTTGATCGTTATCTTGATCCGTATGGTGATTTACGCACCCATTCTGGCGATTGGCGGCATCTATAAAGCCGTTAGCACCGATGCTTCGATGTGGTGGACAATTGCGCTGGCAGTTATTGCGCTGCTTGGTTTCATCGCTGTGACTTTCTCGGTGGCGCTGCCGAAGTTTAAAATCATTCAAACGCTGACGGATCGGTTGAACCTCGTCACGCGTGAAAATTTGTCGGGCATGATGGTCATCCGCGCTTTCAATACGCAAAAGTTTGAAGAAAAGCGTTTCGACAATGCGAACGTGGAATTGACGGATACAAACTTGTTCGTCAACCGGGTAATGGCGCTGATGATGCCTTTCATGATGTTGATTATGAACGGCGTAACCGTACTCATTATCTGGGTTGGTGCGCACCAAGTGGCTGATGCCCAAATGCAGATTGGTAACATGATTGCCTTTATGCAGTATGGCATTCAGGTCGTGATGGCCTTCTTGTTCATCTCGTTCATGTTCATCATTCTGCCGCGTGCTTCAGTTTCGGCGGATCGTATTGCGGACGTGCTCGAAATTGAACCGGCTATTCAAGACCCCAAAGACCCGAAGCGCTTCCCGTCACCTTTCAAAGGTACGGTCGAGTTCCGTAACGTGTCTTTCCGTTATCCCGGTGCAGAAGAGGATGTTTTGCACGACCTCAACTTTACCGCTCAACCCGGTCAAACAACCGCGTTCATAGGCTCGACGGGTTCCGGTAAGTCAACACTGATTAACTTGATACCGCGCTTCTATGATGTGACTGGCGGTTCAATCGTGGTTGATGACATGGATATTCGCGACATCACGCAGCATGAACTGCGCGAGCGAATCGGCTACATCCCGCAGCAAGGCAATTTGTTCTCTGGAACGATTGACAGTAACCTGCGTTATGCGGACGAAGAAGCGACCGAGGATGAACTGCTGACGGCGACCAACATCGCACAAGCCAGCAATTTCATTAATGAAAAGCCGGAAAAATTGATGTCACCTGTTTCACAGGGTGGTACCAATGTTTCGGGGGGGCAGCGTCAGCGCCTGTCGATTGCCCGCGCACTGGTCAAGCAAGCGCCGATTTACATCTTCGATGACAGTTTTTCTGCAGTGGATTTCAAGACTGATGTTGCTCTTCGTAAAGCGCTGAAAGACAACACCGGAAACAGCACTATGATGATTGTGGCACAGCGCATTGCGACCATAAAAACTGCCGAGCAAATCATCGTATTGGATGAAGGCCGGATAGTTGGTATGGGCACACACGTCGAATTAATGGAAAACTGCGAAACTTACCGCGAAATCGCGCTGTCGCAGCTCAGCATGGAGGAATTAGCATCATGATGATGGGTAACAGACAGGGACCGGGCGGCGGCGGTGGGCGACCCGGCATGGGCATACAGGCCAAGGGTGAGCAAGCGCGCGATTTTAAAGGTACGATGGGGCGATTGCTACAGTATCTACGTGCTTATCAGCTTGCGATTGTTGTGGTACTGCTATTCGCTATTGCCTCAACCATTTTCGCGATTGTCGGGCCGAAGATTCTAGGTCAGGCGACGACAAAGTTGTTTGAAGGGGTTGTAGCCCAAATAGCGGGTACTGGTTCAGTTGATTTTGTTTACATCGGCAATATCATTGCGCTTTTGGCTGTCCTGTATATCGTTTCGGCACTGTTCAGTTATGTCCAAGGTTGGATTATGGCTGGCGTGTCTATGAAAGTGACCTACCGTTTCCGTAGGGACATCGCTGAAAAAGTCAACCGTATGCCGCTCAAGTATTTTGATACTACCAGCCACGGTGAAGTGCTGTCCCGCATCACCAACGATGTTGATACGGTTAGCCAGACTTTGAACCAGAGTCTTTCTCAGATCGTGACTTCAGTGACGACCTTGATTGGTGTCTTCATCATGATGCTGACCATCAGTTGGGTGATGACATTGGTGGCTTTGGTGATGATCCCACTATCATTTGGCATCATCGCGCTGGTCATCGGCAAATCACAGAAGTTCTTCAAGGAACAGCAAGATTATCTCGGTCATGTCAACGGACATGTCGAGGAAATGTACAGCGGTCACAATGTCGTCAAAGCCTTCAACGGTGAACAAAAGAGTGTCGAGAAGTTTGACACTTACAACGACACCCTCTACGACTCGGCCTGGAAATCGCAATTCCTTTCCGGTTTATTGATGCCCATCCTGATGTTTGTTGGCAACCTGAACTACGTGGCGGTGTCGATTATCGGTGGTTATCTCGCCATTCGTGGCGCTATCACTATCGGCGATATTCAAGCCTTCATCCAGTATGTGCGCTTGTTTACACAGCCGATTGCCCAAATCGCCAACATATCGAATGTGCTGCAACAAACGGCGGCAGCAGCCGAGCGTGTGTTCGAGTTCATTGATGAGTCGGAAGAAATCCGCGAAACCGAAAATGGCGTTAAGCCAGAGAAGGTGGGCGGTACCGTTGAATTCGATCACGTTCAATTCGGCTACAACCCGGACAAAATCATCATCAAAGATTTCTCGACCAAAGTTCAACCCGGTCAGAAGATCGCTATCGTTGGCCCAACAGGGGCGGGCAAGACCACTATCGTGAAACTGTTGATGCGTTTCTATGATGTCAACAGCGGCGCAATCTTTGTGGATGGTCACGATATTCGCGACTACACACGTAAGGATTTGCGGTCGATGTTCGGTATGGTCTTGCAAGACGCATGGCTCTATAACGACAGCATCATGGAAAATATCCGTTATGGCCGATTGGGAGCGAGTGATGATGAAGTGATTGAGGCTGCCAAGGCCGCCCATGCGGATCACTTCGTGCGCACGCTGCCGGATGGTTACAACATGGTCTTGGATGAAGAGGCAGGTAATGTCTCGCAAGGTCAAAAGCAGTTGTTGACCATTGCCCGTGCCATTCTGGCAGATCCCAAGATTCTCATTCTGGATGAAGCCACCAGTTCGGTCGATACCCGTACCGAGGTATTGATCCAGAAGGCGATGGATCATCTGATGCAGAACCGCACCAGCTTTATCATCGCCCACCGCTTGTCGACCATTCGTAATGCTGACTTGATCCTTGTGATGCGCGATGGCGATATTGTGGAACAGGGTAGTCATACGGAGTTATTGGCAAAGGAAGGTTTCTATGCCGAGTTGTACAACAGCCAGTTTGAGACTGCGCCGATCAGCGATGTAGCGTAACAACCGCTAGTCGTTCAGTATCACACTTATGTGACCACCTGTTTTTCGTTAGTGTTAGCAGGTGGTCATCCCCAAATAGGTTTATTTTTAACAATCTTTTTTTGAATGTGCCGCAAGGAGCCGTGATGTCCGTAAAAGTTGCGCCCGATACGCCCACCCATATTTTTGCGAAACGTTTCATGACCGCCTTTTCTGCCCTCAGAAGCCATATTGCCACGCGATCAGTCATTAATTATCCACCCGGTTTGAGTATGAATCAGATCAAAATGATGCATCTGGTTTTTCATCGACCCGGCATTTCACAAACCGCTGTGGCTGATCGCTTGGGTGTCACAACGACATCCATATCCACCTCTGTCCGTGAATTGGAAGCACAGGGGTTGATTGAACGGCGCAGTAATCCCGATGATGCGCGCGTGATGTTGTTGTATCTCGCCCCATATGGTGAAGAAATCTTTGAGCAGGTATTTGCCACGTTTATCAACACCTTTGCTGAGTTATTGAGTGCCTTGCCAAATGATGATCAACAGCAGTTGGTTGAGCGCCTTGAAGAAGCATTGACTGCCAATAACCTCAATCTTGAGGATGGCAAACTTAACTATGCCGACAAGCTGCATATGGTGAAAGACAAAATGCCTTCAGTATCTTGTTGAAGTGTTGAAGCTGCGCAGTCGCTAACAAGTGTTGGCGGTCAAGACAATGTTATATCTCGTCGTGTGACCATGAACCACCTGCCATAAACCCACCATCGACCACAACATTTTGACCCGTCATATATGAAGATGCCTGCGAAGCCAACAGCAGCGCCACTCCAATGAGTTCCTCTGGTTCAGCGCCGCGCCGCACAGGAATACGTGATCGCAACCATTTCGCTTTTTGAGGATCATCCCAGACAGGTTGGGACAATGGTGTTCGAACAAAACCCGGTGTGAGGCAGTTGACCTGAATATTATCGCCGGCCCATTCGACGGCCTGAACCTTGGTCAACTGAGCAACCGCGCCTTTTGTCAAACCATAGACCGAAACGGTATCAAGGGCGTAGAAAACATTCATTGATCCGATATGGATAATTTTGCCGCCGCCCTGTGCTTTCATAATCGGGTGGGCTTGTTGGCATAAGAAATAAATAGCACGAATATTTGCAGCATTGATGACTTCATAATCATCCTCCGTGACTTCAACAATGGGTTTACGGCGATTCATGCCGGCATTATTGACCAGAATATCCAATCCACCTAACTTCTCGTGCGCTTCATCGATGAGTTCACGACAGGCCGCTACATCGCCTAAATCGGCGTAGAGCGGCATGGCCTTGCCCCCCACTTTTTCAACTTCATCACAGGTACTTTGTACCCGTTCCTGATCGCGCCCGTGGACACCAATAGTCGCGCCTGCCTGAGCAAACGCAATAGCAATTGTGCGTCCAATGCCGCCAGATGCGCCCGTGATGAGCGCAGTCTTGCCACGCAGCGAGAATAAATCTTGTGGGGATAAAGGTGTGTTATCTATTTTGGATGTGCCTCGAAATAATGTTTATTCAAACAATAATCATATTCATGAATGGTGATATTTCAAAATCTGGATGACATTGCTTGTTTTTGAAGATTTACTGAATAACAACGTCAGCGATACGAATGATGTAGATCGATTTGTTTCCCGCGTTCATATCGTCGCGGATAAGCGCGGCATATTCACCATCCATCGAAAATAAAGCTTGGCTTACCCATCCAGCCCCAATGCCTGAATTGAGGACAGCGATTTCGCCTGTAGTTCGATCAAACCGTACCAATCCTTGCTCATTCACAATGAGAAGATTGTTTTCGTCCAATTCAAAGCTGGCACCTTTAATGTCCCCTGTGAATACATCGAATATCTGACCATTTTCAGGCGAAGACGGGTTCCAAAGGATGAGCTTAGGAAGCGAAGATGGCAAGTCAGTGTTCGGAAAAATCTCGGTTCCGTTCAATAAAACGAGGCTGCCATCCGCTGAAATATCGTGAATGTCGAGAGAGCGAAAAGCGCGACCGTCGATCAATGCTGCGCCGATTGGCACCATCACAACTGCCACTGGGTTATCGGCAAAACCTCGCACGTAAAGTGTGCCGAAGTCATCGCCGTAAGCCGATTCAAATATTACCGTGAAGGCGGTACTGTCAGCGCTCCAAAGTACGCGGAATTGATCGGTGCCGGTGGTCGAATCGGGAATGGATACCTGTGGTATGGAATAGGTTTGTTCCAACTGTAGATCACTAATCGCCAACTCCTGTGTATCCTGTATGGTATATACCACGTATCGTCCATTGGGAGATTCAAACATCAAGGAGGTGTTGCCAACCAAGTATGGGTTGAAGGCCGCTATATCAGCAGATGTCAGCATGGGTTGCAAGGGCCATATGGTCGACTGATTGAGCAATACAGTAGCAGTATCGTACGAATACCAATTGGGTTCAGAGAGCTTTACGCCACGCTCGGCAGTACTGCCTAAGAACACAAAGTTGGCGCTGTTTGCCGACCATGCGAATTGCTCCGGAGCAGAATTCATGTAAATCGGTGTCAAGTCTTCACTTTGAGCATAGATACTGTGAGAGTCAGAAGGGGCAAAACTGAGACCAACCACTAGCGCAAAGATTGAACGAATCAGATGTTTAGGTTGCATCAACCAACCCTTTCCACGCATCGGGTTGCGCCATTTCCAAGAGGTTCAACTGATGAGCTGTCGAGGTCAAAATGAAATCCGGATTGTTGTTTGTGACCAATCGATTCTCCCATTCCATCCGCAGTTCCTCTGCTTTCGTCATCAGCATCCTGCGGCTGTTTATAATATATCATACTAGGATAAATGTCCGTGCCCACAGATTAAGTCGTACAATCTTGATCTGTTCGGTATCATTATAGGTAATTTCAATAGAATTTATAAAATACACTTATGAACCAGCCAAAAGTTCGCCTTTGTCTAAAAGTCATCCTGTTTGTTGTTTTATTGACCTCGGTTATATCGACGATGTCCGCGCAAAATGGACTTTTGAATGGTCGAATTATCGGGTTTTCTCAAGTTGGCAGCGAAAGTGACTGGCGTATCGCATTTACGGAGAGTATCTTGGCGGAGGCAAAAGAACGCGGTATCAAGATTTTGTTTTCGGATGCTGGGAACAATCAACAAAATCAGATTACAGCTGTTCGTTCCTTTATTAGCCAACGTGTCGATGCCATTATCATTGCGCCTGTGATCGAAACTGGATGGGATCAAGTTTTGAAAGAAGCCGAAAGCGCTGGCATTCCAGTCGTGATTATTGATCGTAATGTGACAGCCGATGAATCGCTGTATCTGACGCGGGTGTCATCCGATTTTGTGCATGAAGGGCGTTTAGCGGCTGCGTGGTTGGCACAAGCGACATCCGGGAAATGCAAAATTGTGGAACTAGAGGGAACGATTGGTTCCAGCGCAACCCGTGATCGCCAAATTGGGTTTAACGATGTGGTGGCATTGTTCCCTGATATGCATGTGATCGTCTCCCAGCCCGGTGATTTTATTCGGGAGAACGGCAAAAAGGTAATGGAGGGTATCCTCAATTCCGAAAACCCGCGTGATATTTGTGCTGTGTGGGCGCATAACGATGACATGGCGATTGGCGCGATAGAAGCAATCAAAGAAGCAGGTTTTGATCCCGGTAACGACATGCTCATTGTGTCTGTCGATGCTATTCCCGATATATTTTTGGCAATGATCAATGGTGATGCAAATGCTACTGTTGAACTCAATCCAAATATGGGGGAGCCAGCATTTGATGCCCTTGAAGCTTACTTTCAAGGTGAGGCTATCCCCAAATGGATTCCAGTTACAGGCGATATTTTCTTGCCGAATACGGCAGCCGAAGAGTATTCACTACGTCGCCGGGATATTTCAATAACACCAACGCCGCTTAACCCATAAGTATTGGGCCATCAAAAACCGTGTGCAAGAAGTAGTGTCTATGATCAACCCTCAAAAATCACGCCCTACAATGCTTGATGTTGCCGAAATAGCTGGCGTGTCCTACCAGACTGTATCGCGCGTGATCAACAACCAACCCTATGTTTCTGATGATGCTCGTCAAAGAGTTCAAAATGCGATAGATGCTTTGGGATATCGGCCTAATAAGGTGGCGACAACACTTAGGTCAAAACTTTCCAAGACAATAGCGATAATCCTGTACGGGAGTTGGTTTCACGGACCGGTTCAAGTTGCCTTGAACGTTGAAATGGCGGCAAAAGCTAGCGGGTTCGATGTGATTCTGGCAAATGTAACTGAAACTGAAGAACAGGTCGTTCAGGCTCTCCACCACGTTAAGGATTGGAACGTGGATGGGGTCGTGATGATTATTCCGGCTCAAGGGGTCAATGTTGAAGAAATCCGGCGAGTCGCTGCTGGCATACCGGTTATGTATATTGAGTCGCAGCCATCCCCTTATGTGCCTTCCATCAGTCTAGATGATGTCTATGGCACGCAGGTAGTGGCTGAACATCTGATTGGTTTAGGACATTCGCGGTTTTGTGAAATTAGCGGCCCGCTAAACTGGTACAGTGCTCAGTTACGGCATCAAGCCTGCATCAAAACTTTTGAAGCACATGGTATTGAGCCGCCGCTGCATATTGAAGGCAATTGGAGCACACCGGGGGGCTATCAAGCGACAAGGCGTTTGATCGAGCAGGGCTACCAATTTTCTGCGGTGATTGCGGCTAATGATAGTATGGCGCTGGGCGCATACCGCGCACTGCACCAAGCGGGATTGCGCGTGCCGGAGGACGTCTCGGTTGTTGGCTTTGATGATATTCTGGAAGCAGCCTATTTTACGCCACCGCTGACCACTGTTAGCCACGATTACATACAACTAGGGGCATCCGGATTTGCCTATCTAATGCGCCTGATGGATGACCCCGAAATGGTGTTTGAACCCCAACTGATTCGTCCCAAACTCATTGTGCGCGAAAGCACGGCACCCTTTTCAGAATAAAAATCACGAATGGGTTGACATGATAATTGAATAGCGATATCATATCTGTGAACGTTCACAGAGTTCACCACATAAACCGTTTTCGCGAACGGTTTTAAAATATGTTAATAGGTGAACGTTCACATATAAATATTCATATTAGATTGTTTTGAGCCTGAATTATGATTCCGAGAGACTATTACTCCCTCATTTCTGGTGCATACCTCACTAGCCGCGACGCTGCTTTTCATCTCGCGCTTGTTCGCAGCCTATTCCGCAATTTCCATGTGAATACGCCCATCTTGCCAGTGGCACAGATGACCGTAGATTTCGTCTACAAAGCGAAAGGAAAGCCTATACAAGCATGACAGCACCCAATTTAGTCCCGCCCTTTTATAAGCAGAGTGTTCATTAAGGAGATCGGTTAAATGCGTATTTCAAAGCAGAGCTTGTTGATTGTGGTGCTAGCCGCCATGTTGTCCCTGTTAACGGGTGTTTTTGTCAGCCATGCACAGGATGAACTGACGATCGGCTTTGTGCAGACGGGTTCTGAAAGTGGTTGGCGTACAGACTTCACCAATGCCATGATGTCCGAAGCAAAGACCCAGAACATTAATCTGTTGTTTGCAGATGGTCAGCAGAAGCAGGAAAACCAGATTGCAGCCATGCGTTCGTTCATCGCGCAGGGCGTAGATGCCATTATCGTTGCCCCACTGGTGGAAACTGGTTGGGACGATGTTCTGCAAGAAGCCAAAGATGCTGAAATTCCTGTATTGGTGATCGACCGTAACGTGACCGCCGACCCGTCATTGTTCATCACCCGCGTGGCCTCGGACTTCGTTTATGAAGGACGTTTGGCGGCTTCGTGGTTGGCTTCGGCGACGGCAGACCGCACCGAATGTAATATCGTTGAACTCCAAGGCACTGTCGGTTCCAGTCCTGCCATTGATCGTGGTAGTGGCTTCACTGATGTGCTGGCGTTATACCCGCAGATGAAGATTATTGCCTCCCAATCCGGTGATTTCACCCGTACCGGTGGCAAGACAGTTATGGAAAGTTTCTTAAGCTCGATTGATCCGTCCACGATTTGCGCGGTATGGGCGCACAACGACGATATGTTGATCGGCGCGATTCAGGCAATTGAAGAAGCGGGTCTTAAGCCCGGTACAGACATCCTGACCGTTTCCGTTGATGCGACCAATGACATGCTCAAAATCATTGCTGAGGGTAAGGCGAACGCAACCGTTCTGCTGAGCCCGAACATGGGTATTCAAGCCTACCAAGCAATCCGGGATTTCAAGGCTGGTCAGACACTGCCCGCCCTGATTTTGGTCCCATCAGCGATGTACTTCCCTGAAACAGCGGCTGCCGAACTTCAAAAGCGCGGCGTTTCGTAACTGGTTAATGGACACAGGCTGCTATTCAACTTTGCCCGTTTGTAGCAGTCCTGTTCAGTTGATGCAGCCCGGAATTTCGGCTTAAGTCTTACGTGGTAACCTCTTTGCCACAGCCGCTTGACTCAAGATTCTTGGGCTGCACAGGTTCGAACCTGTAAGGGGAGTATAGCATAAAGCGGTCAAGCAGCTTACTTACTTTAGGCTGTGCTCCCTAGCTGCCGATGAAGAAAAATTTCAGAATGATTTAATTGTAAACAACAAGTCATAACAGTCAGGAATCTCTAAAATATGGATGACAGGGCTGGCGACCGAATGCCGCTTTTGCAGACCAAATTATTGAGTAAATCCTTCGGGGTTGTTCGCGCACTTTCCAATGTCGATTTCAATCTGTATCACGGTGAAGTTCATGCCGTGCTGGGTGAGAACGGCGCTGGAAAGTCGACCCTGATTAAACTCATCACCGGTGTTTATGGCAAAGACAGTGGGACGATTTTGCTGGAAGGCAAGGTCATTGAACCCCATAGTCCACATGAAGCACAAGAATATGGCATCAGCACGGTCTATCAGGAAATTAATTTGATACCGACGCTTTCGGTGGCAGAGAATCTATTTCTGGGACGGCAGCCGATGCGCTGGGGTTTCGTGAACACGGGGCAGGTAAACGTCAGAGCCAAAGCGCTCCTCAGGACTTATAACCTCGATATTGAGGTTACCCGCACATTATCATCGTATTCGATCGCGATCCAACAGATTATCGCTATCGCCCGTGGTGTTGATATGTCGGCAAAAGTTCTGATCCTCGATGAGCCGACTGCCAGCCTCGATGCCCACGAAGTGCAGATGTTGTTTGAGGTCATTCGTCTGCTCAAGTCGCGCGGCATCGGGATTTTGCTAATCACACACTTCTTGGATCAGGTGTACCAAATTTCTGACCGGATTACCGTGCTGCGCAATGGTGAAAAGGTTGGTGAATATGAAGCCGCAGGACTGTCGAGGCGGAATTTGGTTTCGTTGATGCTAGGACACGAACTGAATACACCCGCCGAAATCGAAAGCGTCGGCACGAGCGCTGCGGAAGGCAGTTCGAAGTCCTTCTTGCAGGTTCAGGGACTTGGGCGGAAAGGGATGCTCGAACCTCTCGATTTGAACGTCGCTAAAGGTGAGATTGTCGGCCTAGCTGGACTGCTAGGCTCTGGCAGAACGGAAGCGGCCAAACTTATTTTTGGCATTGACCGGAGTGACAAGGGTGCGATATTAGTAAAGGGCAGCAAAGTGACGATTCATTCGCCGCGCCAAGCTATTCGCTATGGTTTTGCCATGTGCCCTGAAGATCGTAAGGTCGAGGGCATCATCCCCGAATTGAGCGTCCGTGAAAATATTATTCTTGCGCTGCAAGCCAAACGGGGTTGGCTGCGTACTTTATCTCACAAACGGCAGGAAGAAATTGCCGACAAAATGATTTCCGCACTGCGGATCGTCACGCCCGATGCCGAGAAACCGGCAGGACAACTTTCTGGCGGTAATCAACAGAAGGTGATTTTGGCACGGTGGTTAGTGTCCGAGCCGGAATTCCTCATTCTTGATGAGCCAACCCGCGGCATCGATGTGGGGGCACATGCCGAGATTGTCCAAATTATCAAGCAGTTGTGCAGCGATGGCTTGGCGCTGCTGGTCATCTCATCTGAATTAGCCGAGGTGGTGGCATACAGCAACCGGATTATTGTCCTACGCGACCGCAAGAAACTCACCGAACTGACCGGAGACGACATCAATGAACAGAAAATTATGCAGGCGATTGCGGAGACATAGCCATGTTAGAGACTAACCCCCCTGTAGAATCAGCGCCAACAGCTGAGCGGATAAGCCTTGGTCAAATACTGAAACGTAACCGGCATCTTCTCTTTCCGCTGGTTGCTTTGATTTTGGTATTGTTGGGTAACCGGCTGGTTTCTCCTTCCTTTTTCTCCCTCCGAATGGTCGATGGGCGCTTGATCGGCAGCTTGATCGATATTCTGAATCGGGGTGCGCCGACCGTCCTGCTGGCAACGGGTATGACGTTGGTAATTGCCACCAAAGGGATCGACCTCTCGGTGGGTGCAGTAATCGCGATTTGTGGTGCCATTGCCGCCGTGCTCATTAGCAGTACCAACCTACCGCCGCTGGTCGTGATGGTGATAAGCATCGGGGCGGGCATTATATGCGGGTTGTGGAACGGCATTCTGGTGGCGTATTTTAATATCCAACCGATTGTTGCCACCTTGATTTTGATGGTGGTCGGGCGTGGTATTGCCCAGTTGATTACGCAGGGGCAGATTACCACCTTCAACAATGACTCGCTGGAATACGTCGGTACCGGGCTGCTGATCGGGTTTCCGTTCCCGATCTTCCTGTCGCTTATCGTTGGGCTGCTGGTCTGGCTGCTGGTGCGGCGCACCGCGATTGGTATGCTGATCGAGTCAGTCGGGGCCAATGACCGTGCCAGTTTTTATGCGGGCATCGATGCTGCCAAGATCAAAGTGCTGGTGTACATCGTCAGCGGTATTTGTGCCGCGCTTGCTGGCCTGATTATCACAGCCGATATTAAGGGTGCAGACGCTAATAATGCCGGTTTATGGAAAGAGTTGGATGCCATTCTTGCCGTCGTGATCGGTGGCACGGCTTTGACCGGCGGGCGATTCTTCTTGTTGTCGAGCATGGTAGGCGCGTGGATTATCCAGAGTATTCAAACGGGTATTTACGTTAGCGGACTGCCACCGACATTCAACCTGATTGTGCAGGCCGTAGTTATTCTGGCGATTCTATTCTTTCAATCTGAAGAGTTTCGTCGCCCCTTCGTTCGAGCTTGGGCTAAATTGAGAAAACAAACATGAGATCACGCATTCTCCCTCTAATCGCTACGATTGCCGTTTTCGTGGCCTTATATCTGGTCGGCTTTCAACGCTTCCCTGCGTTTGGCACAACCCGTGTCATCGGGAACTTTCTGACGGACAAGTCCTTTCTCGGCATTACGGCGATTGGGATGACATTCGTGATCCTCTCCGGCGGGATTGATTTGTCGGTAGGGTCGGTGATTGCATTCATCGGCGTATTTTGTGCCTTAGCAATCGGACAGCTCAACATGCATCCGCTGGTGGCCTTTGCGCTTAGTTTGCTATTGGGCGCGGCCTTCGGGGCGGCAATGGGGGCGATCATCCATTTTTACAAGATTCCGCCGTTCATCGCGACCCTTGCCGGTATGTTTCTGGCGCGTGGTGGCGCGTTCGTACTGAGCCAGGAATCAATACCGATTGCGCATCCATTTTTCGATGATATTTCCAAGCTGTATGTTCTCTTCCCTGACAAAGGGCGCTTAACCTTCGTTGCGGTCCTTTTTGTGGTCGTATTGTTCCTCGGAATTGTCGTGGCGCACCTGACGCGCTTCGGGCGGAACATCTATGCGATTGGCGGAAGCGATCAGGCCGCGCTGCTGCTGGGTGTGCCGATTGGGCGCACCGTCATTGGTGTATATACACTCAGCAGTTTACTGGCAGCTTTGGCTGGTATTGTTTATGCTCTGTACACGAAATCCGGTTATCCACGTGCCGCAATCGGGGTAGAGCTGGACGCAATTGCCGCCGTAGTGGTCGGAGGGACACTCCTAACTGGCGGTGTTGGTTATGTGGCGGGCACGTTCATCGGGATTATGATACAGGGTGTTATTCAAACCTACATCACGTTTGATGGAACACTGAATAGTTGGTGGACAAAGATTATTATTGGCATACTTTTGTTCGTATTTATCGTTCTGCAAAAGATATTGAGCGGCGGTAAGCCCTTATTCCCGTTCGGTAATCCATTACGAATGGGGCAAAAGAAAACGAGTCAATCGGTCGTTGCTTAAAAGATTTAATCTTGCCGTCAAATTAAATATTCTGGTTTTCCTCTCGCTCACGGTGATGTTGGTCGGGGTCGTTTCACTATTGATCCTAAACACACGCATTTTGACCGAGGAAATCGGCGGCGAACGCGTGACTGAAGAAGTCAATATCATCCAGAAGCGTTTGTCCGAGATCGAAAAAGAACTGTTGGTAGATACCAACTTCATCGTATCCAGTGTGACTTTTTTTCAAGCAGTAGGTCGGCGGTCAACTGTCGAAACAACCGAGTTTATTAACACCGCCAATGCCTCGTTGGGATTAGACGACATCACGGTGGTGGATGGGGATGGACGTAGGCTGACCGATACCGGCGTGAATAAAGATACCTCCCAAGAAGATGCACTCTTAAAAGCAGCGCTGGGTGGAAAAACGAATACAGTTTTGATGGTCGAAAAAAACGAAGGAGCGATTGAAGTCAGCATCGTGGTTGCTGCGCCAGTCGTCAGCAGCACGGGTAACAGGCTCGGTGCGATTCAGATGAGCCGCCATATCAACCGTAGTTTTTTGCAGAGCTTGATTTTTGGCAGGCAAAATATCCAGTTGGGTTTGGTGTATGACGGGAAAGTAATCGTGCGATCTGGTAATGATCAGACGGTAAATACCATACTCGCCAACGGGATTCCAATCGAAAGTGCCTCGATTGAAGCGGCAAAGAATGGGCAGACGGTGGTCGGTACTGCCTTGATACTGGGTGACAAAGGGGTTCCGCATACCGTTGCATATACACCTTTACTGGATGACAATAACCACTCGGCTGCAGTTATCACAATTCTGGTTGAACTGGAAGAAATATATTCGTTTCAGAACAGCACCTTGATGAACACCATTATCATTTTTATCGCACTAACGGTTTTCGCCTTGGCGATCATTTATATCAACATTTATCGGTCAGTCATCAGTCCGTTAAACAAGCTCAAGATCATCGCTGGAGCAATGACGAGTGGACAGTATCATGAACGTGCCCGTTCGAATACGGATGATGAGGTAGGGCAGCTTGCTACCGCCTTCAATACGATGGCAATTGCCATCCAGCAGCGGGAAGGCAGCTTGCAAACCGCGCGTGAACATGCCGAGCGCGCCAATCAGGTGAAGTCGATGTTTTTGGCAAGCGTGTCCCATGAACTGCGTACACCGCTGAACGCCATCATCAACCTGACTAAGTTCGTCGGCTTGGGAATGTATGGCACGGTCAATGAAGAACAAAAGGACATCCTTTCTAAAGTCGAGTCGCGCAGCAAACATCTGCTGAGTCTGATTAATGATGTCTTGGACATTTCCAAGATTGAATCCGGTTCATTGGAATTGTTTGTTGAATCTGCCGTGAAGGTGGATGAAATTGTGGCTCAGGCAGTCGAGAC
>JBBSBS010000082.1:0-19406 GCA_038251045.1 Aggregatilineales bacterium
CAGTTGTTGGATGCAGAAGGAATAGCCGTACGGGCGGGGCATCACTGCGCCATGCCATTACATGAGCACCTCAATGTTAGCGCAACAGCTCGTGCCAGTTTCTATATATACAATACTCATGAAGAAGTTGATGCGCTGGTTAAGGCGCTTCACAATGCTCGAAAGGTCTTTCAGCTTTAGGAGATACAATATGGATATGTATCGCGAGATTATTCTAGACCACGCACGCACACCACATCATCCGGGTGTATTAGATCCGGCAGATTTCGACCACGAGGAACACAATCCTCTGTGTGGTGACCGGCTGCGACTGACGATGCGCATGAACGATGCGCATGTGATTACGGATGTGGCATGGGATGGCGAAGGTTGTGCGATCAGTCAGGCAGTTGCCTCGATGCTCAGTGATGAGATGGTAGGTAAAACGCTGGAGGAAGTCACGCACATTACCAAAGAAGAAATTTTCGAGATGGTAGGGATTCCCCTTACTATTAACCGCGTCAAGTGTGCCCTGCTGAGCCTCAAGACCATTATTATAGGCGCACAGGGATTAACATACTGGCAATCTGTAGAAGACAAGGAAACTGTTGATGACGAAACAAAAAGTAGCTGAATTTACGACCGTCGCGACCACCGAGGAAATCCTTCCGGGTGATCGGATGATCGTTGAGCTTGGGCGGAACTGGGTGGCGATATTCAATGTTGATGGGGTGTATTACGCAATTGAGGATGTATGCACACATGATGGTGGCCCACTGGCAGAGGGTGAACTTACTGGTTGTGTGATTGCTTGCCCAAGACATGGCGCTACTTTTGATATTACGAATGGAAAGGTTTTGAGCGCACCAGCAATGACAGATGTTCAAAGCTATGAGGTGCGTATTCAGGGTAGTGACATTCAGGTAATGCCTCGCTGACGTTTGTGTCATTTTTTGCAGATTTACCGCTGAAATGGCGAGCGGCAAACACAGGAGAAACCGCTGAATCGACACAAAGGCGACACGGATGGCACGGCTAAGACCGCTGAGCGCCGCGGAACTCTCCCGTATGTCTGCCACGTCGTGACATTTGTGCAGTCGCAGCGGTTTTAGGAGAGCCGTTCGCGGCTGTTTGCAGGAGATACGTTGTTAAGGAAATTTGCCGAAGCATTAACAACATGATGCTCTTATTGTGTTACATTGATAAAGATTATGAGCATAGTACATAAATTCTTATCCGGGGTGACTCTCCGGTATGAATCGGGTTAGGATAAAATTTTGCTACCGTTAGAAAACTTATATCAGGGACGAACACTGGTCTTCGGACATCGTGGTGCGCGAGCTTATGCGCCGATGAACACGATACCGGCCTTTGAGTTGGCACTGAAGCAGGGAGCAGATGGGATCGAGTTAGACACACATCTGTCAAAAGACGGTCAACTCATTGTGTTACATGATTTTAGCGTTGATGGCACAACAGATGGTAAAGGTCTGGCAAAAGATATGACGCTGGCGCAACTGAAAGAACTCGATGCCGGCAGCAGCTTTAGTTCTGCGTTTGCCGGTACGCGCATCCCTACGCTGAGTGAAGTCTTTGAGGCTGTTGGACAACAGCTTTTCATCAATGTCGAAATAAAATCTATCACGCAAGAGACCGATGGAGTTGAACAGGCGGTAGCAGACTGCATCACACATCACGGTTTGGAAGGCAGTGTAATCATGTCGTCGTTCAATCCGCTGGCATTGAAACGATTTCGAGCGATTTTACCAGATGTCCCGATAGGGTATTTATATTCACTGGATTACGACTTTAGTGCGGCGATGGAGGGCTTTCCTCATGAGGCTCGACATCCAGAACACGAAATGGTGGATGCGGCATACATGGATTGGGCAAAGCAGCATAATTATCGCGTCAATGTGTGGACACTCAATGATCCTGTGCGCGCAAAAATGTTAAGAGATTTCGGGGTAGATGGCATCATCACCGATAATCCGGATGTCATTATTGAGGCATTGCGTGGAACGACTGCTTAATCTGTGGCGGAAACTGGTTCGGTTTGGATTTCGGTTACTCTATAACGAGATGGCATTCACTTACGACGCAGTCAGCACGATTGTGTCGCTGGGTGAGTGGCGCAGTTGGCAACGAGCTGCACTGCGCCATCTGGATGCAAAGTCAAGTGGCCTGATACTGGAACTGGCACATGGTACAGGCAATCTACAAATTGATTTAATTCAAGCGGGTTACCAGACCGTGGGATATGACTTATCGCCATATATGGGGCGTATTGCGCGTGCAAAACTCTTGCGACAAGGATTTGCTGCCCGCCTTGTACGCGGTAAGGCTCAACAACTCCCCTTCCCTAGCGGCCAATTTCGGGCAGTCATCAGTACATTTCCGACTGACTTCATATTCGCACCTGCAACACTCCAAGAAATCAACCGGATTTTACAAACAGATGGGCAACTGATTATTGTGCCAAACGGAATACTCACAGGCGGCGGAATGGGTGAAGCAGGACTAGAGTTGTTGTATCGAATTACGGGGCAACGCGGTGAACAAAACCCAACTATCACTGATTTTTTCCGGCAATATGGGTTCGAGGCGACAGTACACGAGGAACGCTGCAAACGCAGTGTTGCGCAGGTCATCATTGCAAGGAAAAAGGCCTAGATTCTACTAAACCAGTATGCTATACTCTTAACCATATGGTGCCTGTAGCTCAATGGCAGAGCGCTGGGTTGTGGTCCTAGATGTTGTGGGTTCGAGTCCCATCTGGCACCCAGAAAAAATTTGTAAATGAGTCAATAAAAACGGTCTGCTAATTTGGCAGACCGTTTTTATTTGCATTCGGGTTTGTCTACACTAAACCGGGGAAAAAATCAGTCTTGATATGATCGCGGTTAATGCCCAAACCAATCAGCGCTTCTTGTACAGAAGTTACCATCGCGTTTGGCCCAGACACGTAGAAAATGCGAGTCTTATAGTCGGGAACACTTTCCATTAACAGCCGCTCATCGAAACGCCCCACTTTACCTTTCCACGTTGGTGAAACTTGTGCGATATCGGTTAAGGTATAGATCGTTTTGATTCCAAGTTTTTGTTTGGCCTTTTCGAAGAGATCCTTGTACACAATCTCATGTTCGTAACGGTTGATGTAGAACATGACAATGTCGCGGCGTTGATTAATATCCAGCAGATGTTGAATCATACTTCTAAAGGGTGTAACGCCGATACCGCCAGCAATGAATACGCATTTCCGATCAATGCCTGTAGGCAGTACAAAATCACCCGCCAATTGACCAGCCACAATTTCGCTGCCTGTTTCCATGTTCAGCATGGACCGTTTATAGCTGCTCGACTGGTCATAAAACTTCACACCCAGACGCAAATTACTATCTCTGGGCGAAGATGCCAATGTGAAATAGCGTCGATTTCCGCGACTATCCGGATATTCATGGCCTAAGGTCCATTCCATATATTGACCGGGCGCAAAGGCAAACTGCTTAACGGGTGCAAACACAAAATCATAGACATCCGGCGCTATCTGGATTTTCTCCTTCAGCTTCAAGATAAGTTTGGTCTTGGGGCTGACGAGATAAGAGAAAATATTACCGATTAGTATCGCAAGTTCCGGCGTGAAGTAAAAGGATACGATATGCAATTGGGGTGCAAAAAATACACCGACGATTCCGCCGTAAATTAATTGTAAGCGGCGGGTGGGTGGGGTTGTGAGTGGTTCTGTCAAAATTATGAACCCGAAAAACAACAACGGCGAGCTAAGAATGGTTAGCTGAGCGGTAGTTATCAGGTTGCTGCCCTGCAACAAAGCAAAGGTCATAATGCTGAGCAATGACGTGGTGAGAAAGGCGATAAACAAACCAAAGCGGTGAATCTTCCGGACGAGAAGCAAACCACCCACGAGAACGAAAGGTAACATTGGGAGTGTGCCGACCCACCATGTTGCCGCTTGATCAATAGTTAACGCCGTAATTGCCACAGCAATGGCAACCGGGTTAAACAGATGCTTGCGATTGACGGCGATGATGAATTTCGAAGCCATTGCCAAGACAGAGACCCAAAGTAGAAAATACATATCCGACATGGACTTTAACGGAGTGACCGGCGTAATAATCAGTGCCAGAATGAGTGCCGAAATGTAGACGGACTCGGTATTGGTCGGCGCAGAAAAGGTGATGGCGAATATGGTATTCGTACACCAGCAGGCGGCTAACAAAAATACTGTCGTAAACAGCAGCGATATTGGGTCAAACGGAAGTACTCTAAACGCACTTAGAGTTCCTGCTGCTAACAATAATGCAACGAGATAATAGAGTATTAGCCGATACATTGTGACGCGATCCAGCAATTTGTCGATGAACTTAATCATGAGTTATGTACCTTTCGAAGCCTGTGGTGAAGGTGGCTTGTCCATATTCATCAATTAGGTAACCTTCTAGGCCATCCTGATGTTCAATGAAATTAATGCCCTCTCTGCCCATTGCATAGGCGGCAGTCGCAAAGCGGTCAGCTTCGTAAACATTCGGGCCAACAACCGTCAGGCTGACAATATATGACACGATTTGGTGCTGACCTATTGGGTCGTAAATATGATCCCCTCGAATGTAATTGCCGGATGTCGCAATACCGAGATTTGTAAGCGAGAGCACCTTGACGATCTGATTTATGTTAAGTGGGTTACGAATGCCGATGCGCCATGCTCTGCCCTGTTCATTCTTTCCTGCTACCTGAACATCGCCGCCAGCATCAACGTAAAAGTTCTCAAATCCTTGATTATGCAGGATCTCTGCCGCGTTCAATATTGCCCACCCTTTAACTAACCCCGATGGGTCATACAGCCCGTCGCGCTCAATATTGAAATAGCCTGCGGTTTCGCGCCGTGTTTGCTTTGAAAGTTCAAACACAAGCTGCATATCAGGGCTGGAACGTTTCACCGCCAGTATGCCCTGATTGATCCTGGAAATTTCGCTATTAGCTTTGTAGGTGCTGAACTTATCGTCGATATACTTGAAATAGTCGTATACCGAGTCCAAGGCTTCGGCGGTCACGGTGGCATCAACCACCTCTACTGTGACGGGCATACCCATGAGGATTCGTGTTTGTTTCATGATTAGACGTGTGCTTGTTGGAGCGCAACCTGTAGGGATTGGACGAATGCCTGACTGGTAAAAGTTGCCCCGGAAATCAAGTCCACATTGGCATTTTGAACCTGTACTGCTTCTTGAGTCAACCACGGGGTGGCTTGTTGATTGATAAAGCGTGATGTACGGCGATCCTGTGGAAAGTCAAGGAATTGTACGTCCGCAAGTTTGCCGCCCTGTACGATGGCTTCGACCTGAACATTACCGTAATATGCGTCTACGATTGGCCCGACATAAGTTCCATCTTTGTATTGTCCAACCGGGGTTGCTGTCGGTGCAGGTAGCGATGTTGATGTTGGCGGTACATTGGTTGGGATGTCCGTTGGAACGATCGGAACATCTGTCGGGACATGGGAAGTATCTATTGCGCTGGATATCGACGTGTTTGGACGACTCGATTGCACGTTCATTATGAGCGTATCGGGCTGCTGTGCCAACAATGGAAGTGTCGTTGGAACGTTCGTCGCGCTTGCGTTTGTGGCATCAATATGATTACGGATGGCGTAGGCAGCAAAGGTTATGACTACGAACAGTGAGAGCAGGAACTTGCGAATGGCTACTGCAAAATGTGGCGTCTTTGATTGCGATGAATTAGACATAGTTGATATCCTGATTTTTTAGTGACAGGACTATTGTATATTGAGCGAAATTTTGAACGTTAAATATAGTTTTTAAGTACCTTAAATCTGCCTTAAATCGACCAGTGGACAAGGAATCAAAAGCTAAAGACATTGCCCGGCAAATGGTATTCAAGGAGGGAGATGATAATGTGTGATCTAGACGGGGCGGCGAATGGTAATGCGTTTGCGTCTTAGAATGAATCGGAGGCCCATCCTTGTTGGCTCGATT
This sequence comes from Aggregatilineales bacterium, assembly GCA_038251045.1. Taxonomy (GTDB): domain Bacteria; phylum Chloroflexota; class Anaerolineae; order Aggregatilineales; family Phototrophicaceae; genus CFX2. The sequence goes on from JBBSBS010000082.1 coordinate 5,991, forward strand.
GAGACAACCGAGGATTCGGCAGTTTCTATAGTTGGTTCGGGTATTACAACCCGATTCATTTCTTGTGTCTGGCTGGGGCGTGGCAAACCGAACAGATCAAACACACTCATTTCGCCAGTCGCCATCTTTACCGTGTCCGGCGGGTATGGAACAGTGGCATCAGAGGAAACATCAGGAGCATCCTCTGTATTATCCACCGCGGACGAGGCTGGAAATGCCGTTTCGGTCGCAACAGCTGAAGTTTCTTGAGTGACGGTACGGACACTAGTCGGGATTACTGGCGAATTATTTTCCGCAACGGTTTCTTCATCAAGGATTGTGGGCGTGGTTACTTGCTCAGGAATGGGTTCTGGAATTTGTATCTCTGAAACAGTCTCAGCTGTAGGTTCTGACTTGGGAGCGGATTCGGGCTGGAACGCCTGATCGTCGGTTTGGGATGCTGAGTCCCCGGCAACTACACTGACAGGAGCACGAGGGCGGGTATCATCCGCAGCAATGGGCGGCTCGACAATAGATGAAATACCATCCGCTGCTGTTTCTGGTTGGTATTGATCATCTTGTTTGGTGGATGGGTGACGCGGGCGATAGTGGGTACGCGATTCATAATCGGGCGCATCACGCATCAACGACTTCACCTCACGCGGGCGATCTTCTGGCATGACCTTCTGGAGCACTTTCCAGAGATTCTTGAGACTATCCACCATTGGAGTTTCAAATTGACGCTTCACACCTGCATTGCGAACCCCAGCCAACATGCCGCCGGTTTCGTAGGTCAAAGTCCATTGGACGACTGTTCCTTCAGCAATTTCCTGAAGGCGAATACGCCCTTTGCTCTCACTGAATGGTGTACCATCAATAAAGGTGTATTCGTATCCAAGCCCCACATACCACGCGGTAATTTCAGCGACATATGAGCGCCCACTCTTTGTTGTGTAACGCCAGCGCACACCCGCGCCAGAACGATTCGGCGTTAAAATTGACACAGAAGTGCAATCAACCTGCCAAGCTGAATTTTGGGACAGATCACCCAGAAATTCCCATATCTTTTCAGGGGATTTTGGAATTAGAATGCGGTGGTCTAAAATAGTCATTAGAAATATTTTGGCGGATTAGCTAACGTGTGTTTGATGTCAGAGTTTATGTTAAACTCATCATAGTATGGAATTGTACCATAGACCTCTAAAAGGCAACAATTCAACGAAAGGCTAACACTTTTGTTTGGCCCAACTGCAATTTTCGGATTTATTCTGGCGACCCTGTTTGGTGCAGGATTTCATATGCTTGTTGGTGGAGATGCTCGCCGCTTAGCCCTTTTCTTGCTTGCAGGATGGGTCGGCTTTGGCATGGGTCAATTGGTTGGCGTGCTATTTACGATCAACATTTTGAACATTGGCACGCTGCGGATTGCAACTGCGACGCTGGGTGCTGTGTTAGCACTGGTTTCGGCGCATTTGCTTACAAGCGACAAAAACAATAAACGTTCAATCCAATAGGGGTTTTCAATGACACAAGCTGTTCCCACAACCGCTCCGGCAGCACCACCTGATACCGAAACACAATCCAGATGGACCATACAGCGGATTGTTTTTCTGAGTGCGGGTGTGCTGGGGGGAATCATTGCCGTCATTTTTGGTATCGGGTTATTACTAGGGTTTACCGACCAACTTGAAGTTACGGCTTCGCGCATTCAATACTTCCGCAACATATTTATTATTGTCCTCACATTTGAAGGTATCCTGATTATCGGCTCACTTGCGGTATTGATCATCCAGATTACACGGTTGGTGAACATGCTGAAGCGTGATGTGAAACCAGTACTCACAACGGCAAAAGAAACAGTCGATACTGCAAAAGGTACAGTGGAGTTCGTCGGTGATAATGCGGTTCGACCGATCATCCGCGCTAGCGCATTTATGTCGGGCGTGGGCGTAGTTTTGCGTGACATGGGTGGAATCCGGCGGGCAATCCGGCGAACGAGGCAGAATGGGCAATCAAAATGAGTGACAATCAAGATGATAGTTTGGACAGTGGATTGCTGCTGGGTGGTTTTGTAATCGGTTTGATTCTAGGCGGAATTGGCACATTATTCAGAGCACCACGCAGCGGGAGTGACAGTAGGCAGCAGTTGGTAGAAGGCGGCGATACATTGCGCGAAAAGATTGAGTCGGTCATCGTCACTGATCCGCTGGTGGAAAGTATAGCCGAAGGAAAAGCCGCAGCAAGGCGGCGGCGAATTGAACTCGGATTTAAGGATTAACGACTTAAAGCAACCAGTGCATGACCTATTGAATCCAACACGTCACTGGCGATGACACTACGTGTAGTACCCTGCGATACTGCTGCTAAATTACCTGCTAGGCCATGAGCATAACCACCGAGAATTGCGGCTTCGTAAGGAGAGATCCCCTGCCCCAGAAATCCGGTTATCATGCCGGCTAAAACATCACCCGTTCCCGCAGTTGAGAGCGCATCTGATTTATAAGGCAATGCTGTAAGGCGACCATCTGGTGCAGCAATGAGCGTATGTGCGCCTTTCAGCACTAAAATAACGTTCCATTCAGCGGCCTTTTTGGTGGCGAGTTGTAGCCGATTTGCCTGAACTTCTTCCGTTGAAAGCTTCGCCAGACGAGCCATCTCGCCGGGATGAGGTGTGATGATGGTTTCAGCGGGTAATTGTTTCCACCATCCATCCATCTCACTTAACAAATTCAAAGCATCGGCATCTATTACCAGATGCGGGGGTTTTTGTGTAAACAGGCTCCGCATAAAAGATTGTGTACTGGCAGCCCTGCCCCAACCGGGTCCCATGAGCAAAGCATCATAAGTCTCAAGTTCGGATTTAATCGTCACACTTGCATCCGCCGCGATAGCACCGTTTTCCTCAGCAAGTGGTAACCATGTTGGTTCAAGGTAGCGACCGCTCAAACTAGAAACAACCGATTTCGGCGCAGCGACCGATACTAAACCAGCACCAGACCGATAAGCTGCCATTGATGTTAGTGCGGCAGCGCCCACGTAATTCTCCGAACCTGCAACAATGAGGATTTTGCCAAATGTGCCTTTGTTGGCATTTAGAGGACGCGACGGCAATAGGCCATGAATCAGTTTCGAGTCGGCAAGTACCTGCTTTACATTCTTGAGTTCAGGTAGATCAGCAGGCAAACCAATCGTGGCAACGATCATTTCACCCACAGCAGAAGCACCGGGAAATTCCAATTGACCCTTTTTGGCAGCAATGAAGGTAACCGTTTCGTCGGCGTGAATGGCATTCTGATCAAGCGCGCCGGTATCGCAATCGAGACCGCTGGGACAATCCACAGCAATAACATAAGGTTTTGGCAGCGGCGCGTGAGGTATAGGATTTGCCGGATTAATCAAAATACCTTGCGTCTGCTCCGGTATCTGCGTATCGTTAAGGGCTTGATTTATGACTCGCATAACTTTAGCCACATCGGAGCGCAGGGGCAGTGTTACACCTATGCCAAATAATGCGTCGACTACAACATCGGCACTAGCAACCATGTTGCGTAGTACGCGACCATCACGGTCGTCTTGCGCCTGTGCCACAGACAGATTTGCAGCTTGAACCGCAGCAAAGTTCGGATCATCAGCAGAGCGAGGTTTGAGCAAGTAAAATCGTACGAGCGCCTTACTCTCTTGGGCGATGATCCTCCCGGCGACCAAACCCACACCGCCATTATGGCCTGTCCCTATAAGCACGGTAACACGAGGATTTACCGCATCTTTAATATGTTCGATGGCACGCACAGCGACCGCATATCCCGCGTTTTGCATCATGGTGTCGTAGGAAATACCGGATGAGTCCGCAGCCGCTTCAATTTGGCGTATGTTTTCGACAGACACAATTTTTATCATGGCAGTGATCCCCGACACTTGATTTATGGCGTAATTATACCCACTACCTCAAAAACAAAAATCCAGCCTTCAGGCCGGATTTTATATCTTACTCAATCCGTTCAAAACAGCAATTAATGATCGCGATTCACTACCATGTTAGCTAGTTCAACAAGCTCGCGCTTCGCGTAAGACTCTGGCAGCACGTCCAGGTAACTGATTGCCGTTTGAGCGAGAGCGTGCGCTTGAACACGCGCCTCATTAATTGCATCACCCTTGAGAATTTTCTGCTTGATCGAAATCATTGGATCGACTTCTTCAACCACAACTTCGGCGACAGCAGCACCGCCATGACCATTATTGGTATAAGCTGCCGCGTAGCCACGACCTTGTGCCAAATCAATACCCGAAGTTTTGCCGAGTTGTTCACTATCCGCCGTCAAATCAAGCACATCATCAATAATCTGAAAGGCAAGGCCAACACTGTAGCCATACTTACCCAGTGCTTCAACGGTTTTTTCGTCCGCATGAGCCAGTTTTGCGCCGATACTGCCCGCTGCTTTGAAAAGCGCTGCCGTTTTGCGAGCAATGATCTGATGGTAAACCTCACGCGTGAAGTTATTCTCTTTCACAGCGGCGGCCTGAAGCGTTTCGCCTTCAACTAGAGCAACAGTTGCTTCGGCGAGGTCGATATTCAAGTCTTTATAGGGAGCCATTAACTCGTAGACTTTGGTAAACAGAAAGTCACCGGTCAAAAGGGCAAATGTCCGCCCCCAAATGGCGTTCACAGAAGGACGACCACGACGAACAATCCCATGATCGTTAATATCGTCATGGACTACACTGGCTGTGTGTACTAATTCAATGGCAGCGGCGGGTGGGGCAGCATGGATATAGTCCGTTCCGCCAAGCGCAGAATAGGCCAACATCACGAGGCGAGGGCGTACGCGTTTCCCACCGGCATCAAGAATATGGCGACTAGCATCACGCAAAGTTTTGACATCACTATTGATGACCTCAAACATGATGTTTTCAACTGCTTGCATTGCCTGTTGTGTTGTCATTGGTGGCCTACCTTTATCGCCAGAAATGGATCGTTTGTTACTTTCAGAACAATCTAAATTTAGTATACACTGAACGCTAAGTGGTGTCAACGAAGCGAAAAGTGTTCACATCCAGCACTTAATTTACCTTCAAAACACGCGCTCCGCTCTCAGAAATACCTGTACAACGTGTTACACTCGCGATGTTTTCCGCATCATACCCTGCCTGCATGGCAAGAGCAACTTTTTCAGCAATATCTTGACGATCACAAACAGCACAAAGGGTCGGCCCCGCCCCACTTATGACAAGCCCCAACGCGCCGGCGTTGTGAGCTATGTGCCGCATTTCATACAACAACGGCATGAGGTGCGCACGAGCAGGCTCGATAACCTGATCGCCTTCCATAGCTTGTGCCATCGCGGTAATATCACCCCGATAAATGGCATCAATCAACCGAGCGACATATGCTGTCTGCAACACCATGGTTTTTAACGGTACGGTGGCAGGTAATACGGCACGCGCCATGACAGTTGGCACTGCGACATCAGGCGTAACCAGTGCTAAATAAAGCGAAGTGGGAATCGGCAATACCCGTATTTGATCAGCATCCACGCCCGTTACCAATGTGATGCCACCAAATAGACAAGGGGCAACATTATCGGCGTGACGACCGCTTACCGCCGCCTCCCCATCTAATGATGGAGACAATAATTGCTGAAGCGACAAAGGATCACCAAAGAGCGCGTTAACTGCTACAGCCGCCGCTACGGCACTCGCACTACTGCTACCGAGACCGCTGGCGAGTGGAAGGTTCTTGCGGATAATGAGGCGCACGCCGTAGGATGTTCCCAGCCGTTGCAAGGTACTGGCGGCGGCGATTCCTGCTGTATTTTTTTGAGGATCCCGCGTGAGCAGCCCGCCATCGCCTTCTATATCAGCAATTTGCACTCCGGGTTGATCCGACAATTCCACCCGAACGATGTCACCCGGTTCGTGGAGCGCTAGACCTAAAATATCAAATCCAACACCTAAATTCGCCATTGTTGCCGGGGCAAAAGCCTCGGCACTGGTATTCATCATAAGAAGTTGTTATCCTTGCTGTTTCTTATTAGAAGCACAGCGGTGAAAAAAGAGCATGTTGAGCATACTACAATGCATGGATTGTGGGCAACAATACCCAGTTAATCAAATTATTTATGCCTGCGAAAAATGCGGCGGTCTGCTAGATGTCTTACATGACCCGGACTATCTTCGAAAAACGATTACTCGCTCCCTTTTTGATCAACGTCTTGGCACATTAGAAGCACCTTATAACAGCGGTGTATGGCGTTATAAAGAGATGATTTACCCCGATGTGCCGAATGAGACTGTTGTAAGCCGGCCGGAAGGCAATACTAATCTTTATCAAACCCCCAAATTAGCCGCGTGGGCCGGTGTACAGACATTGTACCTCAAACACGAGGGGGAAAACCCTACCGGATCATTCAAAGATCGCGGTATGACAGGTGGCGTAACACAGGCGCGTGTGCTCGGCATTGATCGGGTTGCTTGTGCATCAACGGGCAATACCTCGGCATCGTTGGCAGCATATGCCGCATGGGCAGGACTCGAAGGCATCGTTTTCTTCCAAAACAAGCAAATCGCGCTCGGTAAATTAGCTCAGGCTATTGCATATGGCGCTACCGGTATTCAGGTCGATGCCGATTTCGACCGCAATCTGGAATTAGTTCGTGAAGTTGCCGAAAGTCTTGGGATTTATGTGCTCAACTCGGTCAATCCTTTCCGGCTGGAAGGCCAGAAAAGCATCATGATTGAGGTTCTGCAACAGCTTAGGTGGGAAGTACCGGATTGGATTGTAGTTCCAGGCGGCAACCTTGGCAATAGTTCAGCTTTTGGTAAAGGACTACACGAACTGCACGAACTTGGTTTGATTGACCGTTTACCACGATTAGCGATTATTCAAGCAGAGGGTGCTAATCCACTTTATCGCAGTTATCAGAACGGGTTCGCAACATATGAGCCTGTACACGCGGAAACAGTCGCAACAGCAATTAAAATCGGCAATCCAGTCAATTACAAAAAAGCCGTGCGCAGCCTAAAGTGGACAGATGGCGTGGTTGAAGAAGTTAACGATCAAGAAATTATGGATGCAAAAGCGCTGATTGACCGGCAGGGTATAGGATGCGAACCAGCGTCAGCCTGCTCATTAGTCGGCGTACAAAAGCTGGTTAATAAAGGCATCATCAAACCAAACGAAATGGTTGTCGGCATTCTGACCGGTCATGTGTTGAAAGATGCGGATGCGGTTATTGAGTATCATAGCGATCAATTAGAAGGCATACATCCGAAATACGCTAACAAACTGCATCAATCAGAAGCCACAATTGATGCGTTAAAATCTATATTGGAAGCGCAGCAGGCAGAACTCATATAGTATTCGGCTAGCAGTATCCAGATGTTTAATCAACAGAGGCACAGTCGATGTGCCTCTTTCAGTTTGCGGCTTGTTTTACATGCTGGCAAGCGCCTGTTGAACATCAAATAGCACGTCATCCGTGTCCTCGATGCCGATAGCGAAGCGCACGAGATTATCTTTGATGCCCACTGCAAGGCGCTCTTCAGTAGTTTTTTCGTAATAGCTCATTAATGCGGGTTGTTCAATAAGGCTTTCAACGCCACCGAGACTGGGGGCGATATAGGGGATTTTCAGACGGTCAATGAACTGGCTGGTCGTCTGCAAGTCCCCCTTAACTTCAAAACTGACCACGCCGCCGAATCCGGTCATCTGGGCAGCAGCAATTTCGAAATCGGGATGTGATTCCAAACCGGGATACCATACGCGCTCGATTCGAGGATGATCGTCCAAAATTCGGGCAACCGCGAGCGCCGTTCGGTTTTGCTGCTGTACACGCACACCTAAGGTTTTGATACCGCGATCCAACAAATATGCGTTTTGGGGATCAACGATGCCGCCCAGTACCCCCCGCGCATCACGCAGCGCCTTAATCCGATCCGCACGGCCTACGACGACACCGGCTAACAGATCATTGTGTCCTGAAAGATATTTTGTGGCGCTATGCACAACAAAATCGATGCCCCATTCTAAAGGACGCTGATTAATTGGTGTGGCAAAAGTGCTATCAATCATGGTCAAAACGCGATGCTTTTTGCCCAATTCGCCGACGCGTTCCAGATTAGCAATACGCAGGTATGGGTTGGTAGGACTTTCCGAAATAATAACCCGCGTCGTCTTGGGGATAATGGCTGCTTCCATGGCATCATAATCGCCCATCGGTACGACGGTTGTTTCGATCCCGAAGCGTTTGAGGAAAGTGAGACAAAATTGTCGGGTACGGCGATAACAGTCATCAGTCATGACGATATGAGCACCCGATGGGAGCACTGATAATAGGAGCGATGTAATCGCAGCCATTCCGGAGGCGTAGAGAACCGCGTCTTCGCCGGAATCCAGCGCAGCAAGTTTGCGCTCTACAGCGGTAACTGTTGGATTACCGTAGCGACCATATTCCTCACGGTCGTCGCCATCGCCCCATGTTTTACGCTCCATGAAGTCGATGAGTTCTTGAGTGTCTCCAAAAGTATAGGTGGCAGTTTGAACTATGGGCGTATTGAGCGAATTGAATGCCTTGCGGCGTTTGGTTCCACCATGAACCGCACGCGTGCTCCTGCCCGGCCCACTGCCACTTCCATCACTGTCAATGGAATCAATACCATTTTCAAAGTCTTTCAAAGACATTTCAAGCCTCCCAACCATGTGAAATATAAAACCCGGTTCTATAGAAGAAACCGGGTTGGGCTTTATCGACAAAAAAAGACTTCGGCTGAAGTCTTTGTTAGAGTTGATTCCTGAAATATAACACTCAGGTAATCACTCTCATCTGTCAGCAAGTGCTGACGGATTTGGCACCTTCCCATCATTTGGGGGTTGCCACGGTGTCGTAGGGCCGTTCCCTCAACCGTTCTTCATAAGAGTGTAAATATTCAGTTGTTATTGAGAGAAGAATAGCATAGGCCAGCAAAAAGAGCAAGCACATGAGTGAGTCCAAATCATAGTATAATGGCAGGTGCAGCGTCAGGTAGGGAGCACCATATGCGACTAGAATTAATGATTATGAGCGGCGTGGAAGATGGGCTGCGCTTAAGTTACAACGTTGAAAATGGTGATGGCCTATACAATGAAGATCAAAATACATGGAAGATCAGTATAGGGCGAAAAGAAGACAGTGACGTTTGCTTACGAAACGACTCGTTTATTTCACGCCAGCACGCCTATATTTGTTGGGAAAATAATCATTGGTGGGTAGAGGACTGCGAAAGTACAAATGGGACATTCGTGGAACATGCCGACACTGACGCACGTATTAAAGGGTCAATCCCAATCGAAGTAACCCAATTATTCCGCGTTGGGCACACCTGGATGCGTATAGAAGAAATCGATGTGTAAGTAAGACATGCATGTTATTAGCCTCAAAGATATTTTGATTAATGCACGTCAGGAATCGGTGCAAATGCGGCATCATTATCTGGGTGTCGAGCATCTTTTTATTGCAATGCTGCAAATTCAAGGTGGGATTACCGCAAGCATCGTTGAAGATTACGGTTTTAGCACTGAATATGTTATCGGCGCAATCCGGCGCAAAACCGATAAAGGTACAAACCAGCGATTATGGGCAGGTTTCCCTTATACGCCGCGCACTGAAATCATTTTAGACATTGCTAATGATTTAGCAATGGATAACAGTCTGAGTGAAGCAACCGAAAGAGAACTACTGGTTGCAATTTTAAACGAACACGACAGTTTGCCCATTCGCGTTTTGCAAACACTAGGCATGAACCTGATGGCCGCTACTTTAGCAGCAATCGGTTATGACCCGAAACGCGAACCCCATACCCCTGACATTCACATCGCTTTTTCCGATACGTTTAACGAAGATCTTCCTATTCAGCGTGAACAACTTTTTGTCCTGCGCCGGATGTTTGCGGCTCACAAAACGATTAGGATCGAGCAACGGCTGACAGGCTTCAGCGGCGCGCTGGTGCTGGTGGTGACTCCTATACATGCGGACAACCGTGAAGATGCGCCGATGGTTGTTAAAATTCATGATGCGGATAACATTTTTGATGAAGTGCACCGTTTTGCCACCCATGTTAAGAGTTCACTGCCGTTGCAAACCGCGCGACTTGAAGACAATCCGATTAAACCGGAAACCTCCGAACTCGCTGGCATTAAATATACGCTGGTTGCTAATTCAGATGGCATCCCAATGGATTTACGCCATCGGTTTCAAACAAGCGGCAGTTATGAACTAGGAAAAATACTGCAAAAGGAACTTTATTCACAGTTCAAGATCACGTGGTGGCAGCACAAACGCCCATTCCGTTTTCAGGCTTGGAAAGAATATGACTGGCTGTTTCCGCCGCTGATAACGCTCGATTTTATCCCTGAAAATGACGAGGCAGAAATGCCACTGGTCATCAAAATCCCTGTCAACCGTGGCAAGTTGAAAACCAAATTGACTGCACTTAATTTTGGTGATGATGTGGTATTGGAGAACTTCACTGTTCAAAAAGTGGATCGCCAAAATAATGTACTAAAGTTGGCGGTTGGCTTCGGTAGTGAAGCAGACAAACATGCCTACAAAGTCGAAATGCGCGGCGTAAATGGCCTGCCAAAGACATTCTATCGAGGTGAGGTTGTGGAACGTTTAGTTGGTACAGTATGGAAGACCCGACATGATCTAATGCTCGATTCCGTCCGTGATCTCGAACCGGATTTTGAACCGGATGACCGATGGATTCCAGTCGGAGACTTGCAGTTACCAAATCCGCTGCTCGGTTATGAAAATTTACTTGACCGGCACATCAACGGGTCAATGAGTAAAATACATGGGGATTTGCACCTCGGCAATATTCTGGTGGGACCAAATAACAGTATATGGCTGATTGATTTTGGACACACGCGCGATGGGCATACATTATTTGACTGGGCCACATTGGAAGTCAGCCTATTGGGCGATGCTTTAATGAACGTGATTGATTCTGACTGGAATACAGTTCGGAGCGTCGTAAAATGTCTGATCGCGATGGGAAGCGAAAATCCATTACCAAGCGTCAATGAACAAATCATATCTGCCGTGGATTCAGTCTCAGCCATTCGTGGCATTGTTCGCCAATGTTTAGCCACCGAGGATAATTGGTACGAGTACTATGTCTCACTGGCATTATGTGCCTTGAGGGCAATTACATGGAAAACGATGTCGCTGGGCGGGCGGCGATTATTGTATCTGGTATCGGCGATGGCAATTCTTGAAATGAACCGTAAATATTTGAATACGGCTCTCGAAACGCCATCGCCTGATTTGACTGATGTATTGCCGACGCGGGTTGTAACACGCGACCCAAACGAACAGAACCCCTAGAGGTTTGCTAGTACCGTTTGTGCATATTCAGTCGTGCTAACGTAGTTATTGCCGCGTGTGACGATATCCGCAGTACGTGCGCCGGATGCAAGCGTTGCTTCAACCGCCGCTTCGATAGTTTGTGCTTCCGTTTCTAACCCTAGTGTGTAGCGCATCATCATTGCCACACTCAAGATTGTACCGGTGGGATTGGCTTTACCCTGCCCCGCTATATCCGGTGCTGATCCATGAATGGGTTCATAGAGTCCGAACTTGCCTGAACCTAGTGAAGCAGATGGCGACATGCCAAGCGATCCAGCCAAGACTGAGGCTTCATCGCTAAGAATGTCACCAAACATATTGCTGGCAATGATGACATCAAAACTGGCCGGGCGCGTTATCAGATACATGGAACATGCATCAGCCAATACATGCTCAAGTTCAACATCGGGGTAACCCTCGTGGGCTTTTGTCACTGTCCGTCGCCAGAGGCGCGAACTCGCCATAACATTAGCTTTGTCAACCGAAGTGACTTTTTTGCGGCGACCCTGCGCTGCACGAAAAGCAACATGAGATACGCGATCAACTTCTGGAACCGTATAGAGTTCGGTGTCAAAGGCTGTATCGCCATCACCCTGATCTTGACGGGGACCAAAGTAAAGACCACCCGTCAATTCGCGGACGAACAACATATCCACGCCATCGAGGAATTCGGGACGCAAAGGGACGTGCTGGGCAAGAACCGGATAGGTTTTCACCGGACGTAGATTGGCAAACAATTCGAAATGCTTACGCACTTTGAGCAATCCCTGTTCGGGGCGCACCGAGGCGCTTGGGTCTGACCATTTTGGGCCACCGACCGCACCCAACAAAATCGCATCGGATTGCTCGCAAGTGCGAATGGTTGAATCGGGGCACGAATCACCAAATTGATCAATGGCAATGCCGCCCATCGGGGCTTCATTGAAGACAAATTCATGCCCGAATTTCGATGCGATTTTTTGCATTACGAGTATGGCCTGTGACGTAACTTCAGGGCCGATGCCGTCGCCAGATAAAACTGCTATTGTCGCTTTCACTCTATGATCTCCTCATAAAAACGGGCTGGAAAATTACCAGCCCGTAACAATTTCACAATAACGGATAGCGTATCAAATTTTGCCTAAATTGGTAACTGTCCGTTCATTTTGCACATTTCCGGTGTTCAGTGTCGTTCCCGGTTCAAACAACATGATGTGAACTTCTTCAGGTGCAACCGGCATATGTTCGACACCATGCGGGATGATTACAAATTCACCTTCGTCTAACCACAGGTCTTTATCGCGCAGTTTCATCAACAAGCGCCCCTTGATGACGAGAAACATCTCGTCTTCGAGGTCGTGATGATGCCAAACAAACTCGCCCAGTAACTTGACCAATTTGACCGCAGAGTCGTTGACCTCGCCAACCACTTTTGGACTCCAATGGTCAGTAAACAAGCTGAGTTTCTCTGCCAAATTCACTTTTTCAATCACTCGAATGGTTCCTCACTGTCAGGTTAGCGATCTCCTGCGCTTCGCGTGGGGCGATCACAAGGCCATATTCAACACTATCCACCAATGCCAACCAGCTGGCCTGAATGATGTTTGCACCTGCGCCGACAGTACTCCATCGGGTGTGATGGTTCTGAGTGTCAATCAAGACACGGGTTGTAGCGGCAGTCCCGTTGTCACTATCGGGAATACGAACCTTATAATCCGCCAATTGAAAATCGGCAAGCTGGGGATAACGGGGGATGAGTGCCTTACGCAAGGCAAGATCAAGCGCATTGACCGGACCATTTCCATCGGCGGCAGTATGTACAATATCACCATCAATGTCGAGTTTTACCATAGCTTGAGAGAGTGCAAAGCCATTACGCTCCGAAACCAGCACGGTGAAATCCACCAATGTGAAGATGGGCTTATATCCGGGTGACGCACGATGCAAGCGTATGCCAACCGAAGCTTCCGCCCCTTCAAATACAAAACCATCATTTTCAAGACGTTTGATTTCGTCTAAAACGGTGACAGCCTCGCTCTTGGAGATGTTCAGGCCAAATTCCTCGGCCTTGCTTAAG
>JBBSBS010000083.1:0-19276 GCA_038251045.1 Aggregatilineales bacterium
CTCCTGGACTTTTGTCCCCTTGCCCATCAAGTCAAGAATCCTTTGGTTGCCACTCTCTACTCCCCACAACAAATACTTGCACCCGGATTCGGCTATTTTCTCCAGTATTGCCGGGGTAAAGGTCTTGTTGGGTTTCGAATACGCATAATAAGTGATATCCAGTCCCGCCTCTATGATGGCCTCTGCCAAACGGACAAACTGCCCTGGGGCAATCATTTCATCAACAAATGAGAAGTTGCGGATTCCCATATCGACAAAGTGCTGCAATGTTTCGATGATCGACTCCAGTGATCGCACCCGATACGTATCACCCGCAGAAAAGTAATGGACACAGAACGTGCACTTCCGCCAGTAGCAACCGCGGGAAAGCAGGAGTGGGATGATAGGTTCGGGTGAAAAATAGGATTTCAAATCAAGCCCACCAAAATCAGGGATGCCGAATTGATCGACATCTTTGAGGAATACCGGCGGCTCTTTCACGATCTTGCCCGCTTCCCAATAAACCGCACCGGCAATACCCTTTGGATTGAGATCGTTGCTCAACAGTTGCCTGAGAGCTTCTTCACCGTCGCCTGCCACGATAACGTCTGCAGCTTCGGGATACCATTTCATGAAATGCTCTGCGCCTTCAATCAGGCAACTCCCTCCCATGAAGACCTTCAATTTGGCCTGTTGGCGCAGATGCCGCCCGAGTGCCGCACCAATGGGAACCTGTTCAGCAAAGATCATTGATATACCGATACAATCCGGTTTTACTGCCAGAGCCTGTTTGAAACACTCCTGGAGCATGGGGGGGAGCTTCTGAGTCCGTTCATATTCAGCGCAATCTACGGCCAGCTTTTTGGTCAGAAACTCAATAAACCTTGAAAAAACCTGTCCGCATTTCTCATAGATATCCGGGCGGCTCAGCAGAATGTCGCTATCCGCACCGCGAAAAACTGTGGCCGCCTCAAGGAATTGTTCCTTGGTAGCGCCAATTTGAGCAAATGCTTTATCGGTAACCTTATTGGCACCAGATTCAATCCCTGAAATGATTTCGTTAAGGATCCACAGATTCAAATCCAGCAACTTGACATCCCATTCGGGTAGTGTCCGTTCTACATAGCCTTTCAGCATCGCGATGCCAAGCGGGGGCGATGTTGACACGGTTACCGGCGGGAAAATCAGTAATAGCGTCTTCTTGGGAGTTTCCATGGGATTTCCTTGCTAAACAACCACCGGCCTAAGCCTGTGGGTTTGAATTATCAACGAACCGGAATGTCCGGAATCGCATCGGCCGAATGAATCATCTTGATCAAGTTCTATTTTAAAATCATCACATTGATTGTGGTTAATGGTGATTATTACAGCCTGACAGCACGATACCTCGGAAATCCCTAAAAGTGAAGCTGTTTGCAAATCACTCATTCCGTTCACAAACACCCAACTTGCCTGGATGCTGGCAAATCTATCTGAGAAGCACCAATTCCGGTATCGCATCCGAACCACACCAGACCACCGCGTTTTGGTCGTATTTCTTGCCCAGGATTCTGGCGGCTTCAAGCGTTAGTCCCAACACAAAGTAACTTGGTTCCGCAACCCATTCTCCCGATGGGTGTTTCCCAATGCCATCGATAAAGGCCAAGTTGCGCAAACTCAACTCATTCGACAATTCAACCTGCCTGACTTTGTTTGCAGCCTCGCCAGCATCGATGCTGAGCGGGTTGCAAGCTGTAACGAAAGCTCCACAGTTTAGTTTGAACCGCTCGTAAAGTTTCGCTAGCGTTTCATTAGCCAGACCCACTTCCAGCACGAATGGAGAATCGCCGAACACACAATATTCGGTCTCCAGATATGCCTTGATGGTTAGCGGGGAAATTTCAGACATGGCGAGAGTCGCAACCTGTCTGGTCACTAGACATCATCTGACATGGAAGAACTTGAAGGTTCTTGGCTAGCGCATGATGCGCAGAGGCAAGCCTTGCCTCGGAGGTCATCAGGTACTCGAGCAAGTGTTGCGACGCTGATCTTTGCTTTGGTGCACCAGCATTCAACATCGAACGTTCCGGCAATTGCCCGCGCGCATTCGTTCGGCTTGCCGCACAAGGGACAGGTGTGATTTGCAAATGTTCGCATGTCAAGATGAATGAAAGAACGTGCAAGTTATTTTGCGTACTTATACACCGGAAATTATTCCGAATAAATCGATGGCTTCAATTTTATTCCCATTACAAATCGACTGCTAAACATAATGACTACTGGCACATAATAATAAATGGCAAGGAACGAGACAACGAATCGTTCTACCTAGAATTCTAATTTTTCTCGTTATGACGCCTTGGCAAGGCTGGCAATGCGAATTAATCTCCTATCTGCAAGCAGCATAATCCCTATTGCTTACAGCTGGGAAAATCTTTTCTGTATGAGCAATCTCCCATATATCGGTAACCCTTCGTGATCATGCATCGCTCCCATTCAAAGAGACGTTCGTAGTCGGTTTCATTATCTGTTGTGCCAGGGTGGAGTGTCGATGGAACTTTTTTGGTAAACCCGACGTGATCAGTATCACCAGCTCCACAATTTATTGATTCCAGCCGTCGACTTTCCTCCGTTATCCCGCCCTTCTCCCATTCTTGAAGATAGGGCTTGGGGTGCATAAGCCTTTGATACGTATCATCCCCTAGACAGGTCGAAGACATACATGTGCATCCTGTTAAAAAAAATGCTGCCATCACTGTATACAAAAAACTGTTTATTAGTTTCATTTCGCAGACTTCAGTAGAATTGCAATCGCATTCCATACTTCAGGAGGCAGCCCAACCGCTGCAGCAAAAGGTGCAGAAGGGACAATAGCCGCTGGTGCGACTGCGTAGTCGTAGGTCTTCCTCTCCGTATCAGTCATACCTCGTTTAGTATTGCCTTGTTCGTCATATAAGCCACTCAACTTTCCACCTATCAAGTCATGCGTTCCACTAAAAGCCTCGATGAGTTTATCCTGCCAACTACCCGGAAGGTAAGGCACGCCGAACAAAGTACCCGTAGCACCCTGAACACCGCCTGTAGCACCAGCCATTTTCTTACCATCCTCGGTTTTCAGAAAATCTTTCAATGAGCCTATATATTGGACTTGTCCATTTTTTAAATCGAGTTGTGTCCGACCTTTGTCATCAAGAATTGGTGCACTGTCCTGATTGCGCTTTATCTCACATCTGCTGTTATCCACACCGCACAACAAATCTAGGTCCACCCTCGTACCACCGATCTTTACTCCATCTCCTCGTACACCCTCGCTTGGGCCTGACACGTTACTTAGTGTCTTCCCATCTTTATCTGTCACACCCGCAAACTTCCTCGAGTCCTCGATCATGATCTGCCGCATCTCGTCTGCAGCTGCTGACAACGCTTCCTTGGTAACAGCTTCTCCACCTACACCGGCCACGGCGCCTATCAGTACATTCATTACCCGCTCCTGGTTTGCGAGTGATTGGAGTTGCTCTTGTATCTGCTTTTCCTCGGTTGGCGTTGCATTCTTGATGCTTCCCATTAGTATTTTTCTCTGGTTTTGTACGTAGCTTCCTACTGTAGCACTGGCTTGTTGGCTGAACACTTGGGTGATGATGGTTTGGGCGTTGATTTCTTTTTGTACTTGGTCGGCATTGAAAATTGGTTTGATGGCACCTGCATCAGATTGTGTGGAAACACCAATACCACTCCGGGTGATACCTTGGGCGTTGCCGCTGTCGCTGCCAGTGCCACCACCCGTGCGTAAGTTACTGCCCATACCAATACTTACAGCCATCGAGTCGGCTTGATAGGCTGCTTGGTTTTGCAGACCCGTCATGCTGAGTGTTCCGCCTGAGTTGAATTTGGTGTTACCGTTCGCTAGCGCGTTGTCACTCGCGGCGATAACGCCACCAACAAGGCTGGTGTCGCCCGCCACGTTGACATCATAACCACCATCCCCTGCCTTGAATCCACTTTGTTCGCTGACACTTGCATAAGTGCTGTTGATTTTGCTCTTGCTGACATTAACGCTGGCACTACCGCTACCTACGATAGGAACGATGAAAGATGCATCTGCGCTGTGTTGCTGACTCTGATAGCCGCTGGTGTCTTGCAGACTCGCTATATTTAGATTACCCCCAACATTGGCAATGATCTGGTTACCCTTTGCAACCGCACCCTTCAAGTTGGCATCTCCACCAGAGCCGATCTTGAGAGTGTTGCCTGCACTGACCCTGGTATTGGTATAAGTCACATCATTGCCGTCTGCATTACCCCGTGCACTTGCAGCGTTGGCGGTAATACCGATCGAACCCCCTCCGCTACCGTAACTGGCCGCTACACCTGCGCCGCTACTGCTACTGTTGTTGTGGCTGATTTGGCTTGCGGTGTTTTGCTCGGCAATCAGGTTGATGGCGTTGTCGGCAATCAGGTTGATGTCTCCAGCCGCTTGAACCTTGCTTCCCTGGATGGTGAGGTTGCTGTCTTTTCCACCGCCAGCCGCTGTCAGGCTGAGGTTTCCATCTGCATTGAGGCTGCTACCGCTGGCGAGCAGGCTGGTTTGGGTGCTGTCGCTATGGCTCTGGCTTGAGCCAACGGTGGCGCTGATAGTGGCATTCAGGCCGCCGGATACGGCGTTACTGATTGCCATTGTCGCAGCAACGGCAGCGAGCATCTTAGTTCTGTCGTCTTTGGTCTGGCTACCAGCCTGTTTTACTTGCTGCACGGTTTGGCCGGCATCTGTCACGCTGCTAGTGAGCGCAACGGTGAGCCCGCTTTGTTTGCTGTCGTGACTTTGGGCCGCGATACTTTTATCCATGCCGGTGTCGAGGGTGATGTTGTTGCCGGTGACGCTGAGGTCGTTGGCGGCGGTGAGGTCGCTACCGGAAACGTGGGCGTCGTTGCCGGCGGTCAGGCTCAGGTTGCCCAGGATCGAGCCGACCAGGCTGCGGTTCTGACTTTGCAGCACGCCGTCGGCACTGGTCTGGTCGGTCTGACTGCGGTTTCCGATCGAGAAACCGATGCCGCCACCGGACATAAGACCACTTTCTTCGGTATGGTTGTAGTAACTTTGGCTGTAGCTGCTGGTGGAGGCCTTGATGTTGATGTCGCGGCCGGCATTCAGGCTGACATCATGGGTACCGGCTACGCTGCTGCCTTTGATATTGGTGTCCTGACCGCTGCCAATGGCGACGCGGTCACCGCTGACGCTGCTGCCGATGGCCTGGGTCTCGTTGCTTTGTGAGATGGTGGTGGTGCTCGAAGAGGAAAACATACCGCTGCTCGACACATGCGTCTCGTCGTAGGCGTTGTGCTGCTCGATTGCGGTCTTGAGATCGATATTGCCGCTGGCAGCGAGGTTAGTACTGCCGTTCTGGCTGGTGAGCCGGGCAGCTTCCAGCGTGAGGTTGCCCGGACCCAGATTGCTGTCGCTGCGTCCGACACCAGCGACCACGGAAAGATTGTTGCCCGTATTGAGCGATGCGCCGATAACGGTCTCATCGAGGCGTTTTTCCTGGGAGATACCGGTGTTGAAACCTGAGGCAGTACTATCCTTGACCGCTTTCAGGTCAATGTTGCCGCCAGCCACGAGGGCGAGATTGTTACCCGCATTGACTTGGGTTGCAGTCAGTTGCAGATCGTTGCCGGACTGCATGGCGAGGTTGCCGCCGGCGTCGATCTGGCTGGTCAGATTCGTAACGGTGTTGATGTAACTGTTATAGGTACCACTGGCGTTTAGCTGCGTGGCGAGTACGCCGGCTGCGATGTTGCCGCCGGCATACAGGCTGGCGTCGCCACCTGCCTTGACAGTTGCGCCGACAATCGAGATGTTGCGTCCGGCAACGAGGCTCAACCCGTTCGTTGCCATAATGCCAGCCTCCATCCCCAGTTCCGCACCTCTACTGGTGCCCGTGATGCCGGCTTCTGCGGTGCCGAAGCGTCCCACTCTGTATGCCGGTGCTAGTGCAACGGTGTAGCTGGTTTCTTTGGCAGTGCGCGCGTTGACGATGTCGCGTCCGGCAGCGAGACTGCCGTTGTTTCCGGCGATCGTACCGGAGAGATTGACGATGTCGTTGACCGCCTGGAGGTTTACCGTGCCGCCGCTGCTGATCGTACCGCCCTGGTTGAGGATGTCGTTGGCCACCAGAGTTGTCGCATCATCGCTCCTGATGGTGCCGGAATTCGCCAGTGTTCCGCCGGATTTAAGATCGATGGATTTTGCGGCAATCACGGCACCGCCGGACTGGATGTCGCCGCCATGAAGCTGGCTCAGATAAATCTGGGGGGCCAGCACTTTGGTCGTGCCGCCATCCGGCAACTTCACCGTTTCTTCGACCATCCAAACGATGTCGGAGGTGAGTGCAGCTACTTGCGCTGCGGTGAGTTCAACGCCGGGAATAAGATTGAATGACTTGGCCGTCGCAATACCGGAATCCATCAGCGCCTTGAATTGTTCTTCCGCGTTGGCATATTGACCAAGGAAGCGCCGCCCCGTGAGTTGGGTGATCTGATCAGTCACCAGTTGTTGTTCGTAGAAACCGTCGCCCAAACGCTTCTGGATCAAATTAGGGTCAAGCGCCAGACGGCTTAACATGTAATCGCTGGAGATGAAATTCTGATAGCTGGTAAAGCGCGGGTCGGTCACGACCAGATATTGTTGCCCAGGCTGGTTGTGAATCGAGTAAAGACCGCTGGCTGGAACATTTATGGTTGCCCCCAGTGGTGTGGTTGAGCCGGGCGGGCTTGTAGTTAGGGCGTTAAGTCCAGTAGCGGCAGAATACGCAGATGGCGATGACGCTAGTCTGGTGTAATTCAGGCCGGATATAGGAGAGGGAAGCACTTTCGCGTAGGAAGTTTTAACCGGAATGTTCACCGTGTGTGCCGGTACACAGTTGACCGATATATATCCGCAAGAACCAGATTGAGGAACATAAACTACCGAAAAATCGTTGTACTGACCGATTCGGGTTTCCCTTAATTGTAATGCAGGGCCGTTGTTGTTCACTGCACCATAGATCGCACCAGCGGCAATGATGGAGCTGTAGTCGTTATTCAATGTGCCTCCGCTAAACCACATGTTTGCGCCGGACAAAAGTTGAGCATTTCCCGTGGTTGCAGCAGTGAATTGTTGTTGGTCATAAGTTGGGGTATAACTTGGCGTACCCAGACTGTTGTATCCAGGCGTCCCTACAACATGCGTTCCAGTCCACGAAGGGCCATATTCCAAACCGACGACTGTGCGTTGGTTGGTAAGAGTGGTCGCGCCGATACGTAAATTTCCGCCCGCTTCGATATTGGCCGAAGAGTTGGTGACGCTGCCTGTATTGCCGATCAGGTAGCCATTCGCATCCTGTGCCAGGTTCGCACCGATATTGACATCGCCCAGGCTGTAAATATTTGCACCGTCCTGATTAAGGAGTGCGTCTTGAATAAGCAAGTTGACGCTCTGCGTGGCCGCGATGATGGCGTTCGCACCGACGTTGGTCAGCGTGTTGGCGTTCGGGTTGATGTTGTCGCCGATGACCGCACCGGTATTGGTGAAAATGTTGCTGAAGCTGGTCACCGTGCTGCCGTTGATCATCCCGGCATTGGTGATGCTCCCTGCATTGGTTGCGGTTAGTGTCAAGATACCGTTCTGCGTAGCCACACCGTTGCTGGCGATCCCGGCACCCAGCATGCCGGTCGAATCAATATTAGCCGCATTCAGGTTTAGGTTGCCTTGCGCTGACAATATGCCGCTATTGGTGATCGTTCCCTGGTCGGTGATGTGCACCGCTTGCTGGCTGTACAGGGTGCCGCTGTTGGTAGTACCGATCGCACCGTTGATGATGATGTTGCCGCTGGCACTGGTGGAGCTCGCCAGGGTGATCTGGCCCTGATTGTCGAGATTGAAGCCGCCCGCCTGTGCGGCAATGCTGCCCAGGCTGTTTACGCCGACGCCGTCTTCCGTGCCAACCAAGCGGATCTTGTTGGCATACATGCCGCCGAGTTGGGCCACATCGATACCGACGGTGGGTTTGTTACCGCTACCCGTGATGATCTGTACGCCAAGATTGGCATAGTTGACTTGATTGGCCCCCGTGACGACATTGAGGTTGTTGGCCCACAGATTGCCGTTCACCTTGACGCTGCGAGCGATAAGATCGAGTTGATCGATATTGTTGCCGTTCAGGCCGCCTGCATCGACTCTGATTTGCCCACCGGTAACACGGAAGGCGTCCAGGCTGCCGCTACCGCCGAAGACAGGCGCGCCGGTGGTCAGCACGCTCCGGCTGGTGTTGATGAAGCCGCAGCCGTTGCAGGTAATGCCATTGGGATTGGCGATGATGACTTCGGCCCGCGAGCCCGCGACTTCGGTATATCCGTTCAGTTGGCTGGCGGAAGTGCTGGTCACTTCGTTCAGGATGATATGGGCCGACCCGTTCGCCATATTCTGGTTGCCCGACACATAACCGGCTTGCTGGGTAAGCACAGTCGTATTGCTGTTATTCAGAATGACGCCATTGGGATCGACGTTGTACAGGCTAAACTGATTGTGCGAAAGGCCGGTGCTATTGGGTGCTGCAATCTGCACCATGGGTATTCCGTTGGCGGTGGTATCGATCACAGGACGGGTGCTTGCCGGGGCATTGGGTGCGGCCACGATCTGGGCAGTGACAACCAGGGGTTGCCCTAAATAGGCAATCAAGGTTAACCAGGTAATGACACGGCGTGTCAGCGATGGCGGCGTTACAGTCAGCTCTTTATTCAGGATCTTTAGCATGCTAGAGCCCCCTATGAAGTCACTGCGTTTGCTAAATTTGATAGCCCAGATTGAATCCGACTGCGGGTTCGCTGGTCTGCAGCCTCTGCGGTTTGTACAGGCTAAAACCGGCAAAAACTTCATAGCCGACCCCTTTCGCCAACTCGCCGCGCATCCCGAAAGTACAACCTGCCAGCCTGTTACCGATGAGGTTAGCCGCATTGGGGCCGTAGACTTTGCCGAAATCGACACCAATATAGGTCAACTGCGACGTATCGACAACGGGAATATCTACTTCGTTACGCAGGAAGAAACCCTTCTCGGCGGCCAGCGAATTCTCTCCATCGAAACCGCGCACCGTCCAGCGATTGCCGATCGTGAACCATTCCGATGCATATAAAGCCGAGTTGGATGTCTGCGCGCGGAATGTTGCGGTATAACTCATCGGCCTGTTCCATGCATTGAAGGGCATGCTCAATGTGGCATCGATGGTTTCCAGCTGGTAATCCAGTCTGGCACCGCCACTAGGCAGATTGGCCGGGTCGCTTTGCGCACCGAACCAGGGGGTGCCCCAGCGATATGCACCGGTTATATTTAGTTGTGCTTGCCCAAAATAATGCTTGTGGATAAAGGCCAGTTCGGCAAAGGAGAAATTCCCATATTGCACGAGAATTTCGGTGTTATCGATGTAACTGTGACTCCAGCGTCTGCCGGTACGAAATTGAATGGAATCTTTTTGAACCTGATTCCGATAGAGCAGGTATCCGACTTTGCTTTCGAGGTTTTGCGCCTTACCACTGGACACGAAGTTCTGGTAAGTGCCGATAACGCGCTGGTGGTACTCATAGTCGTTCGCAGACAATGTCAGTGCCAGGTAGCCGAACGGGATTGAGTAGCTGCTGTTGTAACCCTGTGTGCCCCGGGCATAACTGTTGCGATCTGCATCCGAGTTGACACCGAAATTGAACACGTCGCTCGCATTGAGCGGGTTATCCCAAGCCAGGGTTAATCCGGCCTGCAATTTACCCGTACCTTGCGCGCCAGAATCGTCCAATGTGACAACCGCTCTCCACGGCTTCGTATGCCTGACGGCGATCACCACATCGCTTTCGCCCAAAGTGCCCGCAGGAACAATCTGCAAGTCCACATCCTGGCTTGCGGGACGCTTCATCTGTTCCAACGCCTGCTCGAGGTCCCGCAAATTGAGTAGGTCGCCCGCCTTTTCAGGGAATGCATTGAGCCTGCCGGCAGCGGTGGCATCCGCATAACGGATCTCGTGGATGATGCCGGGGATGAGGGTTAGCTTGAGCATACCGGTGGACATATCCTGTTCCGGAATGCCCAGCCTGGTAGTGGTGTAACCCTTGCTGATAATCCTGTCTGCAAGGCTCTTAACCATGGAGTTAACGCCTTCACGCCCAATGCAGCGGCCGGAGAATATTTCAAGATAATCTCGTGCGAAACGGAAACGATCCTGCGGCAAGTTGCTTGCGCCCAAACGACGTGTTTTCAATGCGAGCTTTTCCGGCACTTCAAGCACGAATTTGTCGATCTTGAAACACGGCGTTTCTACAGGAAGCATTTTCGCAGCAGCGGATTTTTTTGCCTTGCCCTGCAAATCCACGCGGGGGGCTAGCAGCTGCTGTTTGCGATCCAGTGCTTCCTGTTTGGAGCGGTTACGCTGCTCAGCGCTGTCATTCGTTTCTACGGCCGCATGGGCAGATTCACCCATTACCATGAGCGCCAAAGAGAGCGGTAAGGCGAATTTGAGCAAGCGTGCATTACCTGCAACCGAGCTTTTATTCATTTTTAGCCTCTTGCACCGTCATCTCCCGCGACGATGCCCCCTTGCTTATCTTGTTCTTTATTGAATAAAACCCAATTTTGAATATTAATTGCGAATTTATTAAACGGTGTGCCAAGGCTTTGATGGCGATTCCCGACAGTCGGGAATGATACGCTCAGTGCATGATTAGTTGTAAATTTACTAAAATTATTGCAGATGAAAGCAATCGTATGAGCCGAAGCCTTGCAATGATTCGGTGGGAGCTGCTTGGAGTGAAAGCCCCCAAAGAATCCTCGCTGAAAGAATCCTCGCTGAAAGAAAAATAGACTAGGGCGTTATTGATCTAACCCATTGATTTGTTGGTGCGCCCGGAGCGATTCGAACGCCCGACCCCTTGGTTCGTAGAAGCAAAATGTAAGAATCGTAGTTATTATTTATCAATACCTTACCAGTGTTCGCCACACTCAAAAGCAGTCCAAAATAGCTACAGGTAAACCCTCAAAATGTGAAAGTGGTACAGTTTTGACTACAGCTCTAACAACCTTTCACAAGCACAATCGCCGCTTCATCCGTTAACCCAATGCTGCCGTGACTGCATCCGGTGCACGCTTGATTACATTTAGCAGAACCAGTGCAGCCCCTTGCGGATTACGATCCCCGCGCTCCCAATGTCTTAAGGTCGCAACAGAAAATCCAAACCGTGCAGCAAACTGTTCCTGCGTCATACCCATGCGCTGACGCAAGGCGGAAACGTCTACCGTCTTCGGCTTGTAAGTTTTCACAGCGATTTTCTTGCCCTTTGCATGTGCAACGGCCTCGTTCAAGCCACGCGAAATACTTTCAAAAGCTTTTCCCATATCTCACCTCTCAATCCATGTAGCAACCAAAATGTCCACCAGCTTCGCCAACTCGTTACGCTCGGCTTTGCTCAAGTTGCTCTGCTCGTTCTTGGCAAATAGCGTTATCAAATAGAGCGGCATCAATTCACTGTGAAAGTAGTAGATCACCCGCACCCCACCACTCTTACCGCGTCCACCCCTACCCCAGCGCAACTTGCGAATGCCGCCCGTACCTTCAATCAAATCGCCAGATTTCGGATGTGCAGCAAGATAACTTACAACATCCTGCCGCTCCGCCTCAGTCAAAAGCTTTTCAGCTTGTCGGATATATTCCGGCACTTCGGCAATTGTAATCATGTTGATCATTATAATCCAATGGATTAGTAAATGGCGAGTCCCATTTAAGGCAATTCACTATAGAAATAATAAACGAACATTGTTTCTCGCTTAAAGGTGTAGCCTATTCTTCGGTGGCAATAAAAATAAAAGCCCGGCGGGTTTCCCCGCCGGGCTGGATTATAGAATCTTTAGCCATGCTATATAGAGTGATTGCCTAAACTCAAAATCATGTAGTATTATTTTGCCAGATGTCTTCTAAATGGAGCTTCTGTTTTGCCAGCCAGATATAAATCTGGCTGGTTCCCGTGTAGACCCATAAGGGCAAGCGGGTTCCTTTTAATTTTTGGAGCCACGCATGCCTAATAGAAAATCTCTCGCACGTCCTCGTTCAATTGCCTACTCTCGTCAGTCCGGTCTTTGCTTTTATTGTGGCTGCCCTATGTGGTCTGGTGACCCGAATGTATTTATCACCAAATACGGAATCACCCCCTCGCAAGCCAAGGATCTTGAATGTACAGGTGAGCATCTAAAAGCTCGTCAAGATGGAGGATTAAATGCTCAATCCAACATTGTCGCTGCTTGCAAGTTTTGTAATCAAGGACGACATAAACGTAAGACGCCTCCTCCTCCCGATCAATTCAAACAAATCGTAAGTAAACGAATGGGAAAAAAACGCTGGCATAACTTATGTGTTTTTCAGAAGGTACTACCAGTTTATAGATTGAGCTGATATACGCATAAAAATATAAAATCTGAATCTGATGTCATCAATTAACAGACAATATTTTTTTGGTACGTTATTGATAAATGGAAAAGTTTCATGCCTTCAACTCTTTGATAGTTAAAATATTTAGGTATGGGACTTCGTGTTTCGTAAAGCCAAATATTTTACGCTATATTATATACATATCAATGCCTTACCAGTGTTCGCCACACTCTCTAACAGTCCAAAACAGCTACAGTAATTACCACAGAATGTGAAAGTGATGCAGTTTAGTAATTATCTTTTGGCAAAGGCGGTCTATCAAGTACAAGCACTTTGCCATCTGAAATTAAAAGTTTGTTACTTATAAAGTCCGGTGGCTGTAGTTTGATGCGAATAGCCCATTCCGGAATGGCATAGTTATTACTCAGTTCCGACTTAATTTTCATTATAGTAGTCTCTGCTGGTCCAAAAATATTGCTCCATTCGTCAAAGCTTTCAACATCAACATCACAAAGCCTTTCTTCCCCATAAAACTTTACCGATTGAAGTATGCATTGTTTTTCAGCATCACCTATTTTTTCAACATCTGATTCCTCAATTAAGATATCCAGTAGTAATGGATCGACATCCCCAGGCATAAATGGAACCCATTGACTATAGTTAGCTAATTGGGCTCGCAAAGTATTTTTACATTGCCAGTATCTCTCACCGGCAACTTCTCTCATTATCTGCTCAATGTGCGCAGCTTTCGGATGTCTTCGGAACTTGCCATCACGGCTAAAAAAGACTTCATATATCATTCCACACAACAGGTGGTTAGCAGTCTCCGATGGGAATCTCGACAGTTCAATATCCAGATTTTTCAAAAACTCAAGTGACTTTTGCGCATTACCGCAAGCAGCCTGGTATATGTTCCGTCCAAGCACAAACCATTGTCCAGGCTCGAACACCGCATCTCGAATTTCTTTTAATTTTTGTATCGCGGGATTTTGCGTATACCAATTTTGTGACCGAAGCGCTCTAATGATCTCGTTAATTACACCAGGTGCGTCGGCCTCATATGCACCATCACGTAATGCATCTGCCGGGTATCCCGCACCTTCTACCCCAACAGACACATCCGAAGTTTCAGGTACAGTCGGCGTCTCCTGTACTACTTCAGAAATTTGAGTTACAACCTCCGGCACTTGCTCATTAACTTCTTCAGAAGCCACTTCAGCCTCAACAACTTCTTCTTCGGCGAGAACTGGGGGGCTCTCACTTTCAATTTGTATAGCAGATGCCAAGTTTTCGAATTCTTTTGGCTTAATCGAGGATAGCGCCCTGATCAACATTGGCAAGGTAGTAATGTGAATATTGCTGTGCCCAACAACAAAGTGAAACTCAGCAACTAACCTTGGGTCTGCTATCTTGATTCCAGGGTCATTATTTTTTATCTCTTTAACAACACCTCTTATCTCACCATTTCTTTTTTGGGGTGCATAAACCCAATCTGCCTTTTCATCGTTGGATACAAACAATACATTCCATGATTTATCTTCTTTCGGCGGTAACTCTTTGTTCGTTTTTAAATGCTCTAATATTTCAAGCCAGATAATCAAATCGCCATGCCTATTCTCTGTTTTTGCAGAATCCTTAAACCCCGGTGGCAATCTATGTGATATGCGTGCTTCACCCTCATTTGCAGACCGCAAACATAGTGCTGCCAAATCTGAGTAAAGAATACAATTTGACAGATTTGACGTTATCTCACCATGTACACTCCATGTATCAAATTGCTGATTGAAAATGCTTGTGAAGTTTGTTAATTCGCTTATTGCATCATCAAAGCCATTTAAAAAGTCTGTGCGTGTACCAGAGAATTTAATCTTTTTGAGGCTATCATCATCTACAAATAAGCTGGCGGTTTCCCGCAAATTGTTAAGTAGCTTTGATACTTGCTCAGGACGAGAAGGTGCATATTCTGAGAACTTACCCGTTTTAAATTTGGCCAAGTACTCGTTTGCCGACCATGCTGGTATAAATAACCGACCATCAACTAAATCCAGCACGTTCGTCCAAATGAAGAACTCTTTTCTGGCGGCAGGATGTAACTTATAAAGATAACCTAAAATATTAGTGTCGAGATACACCTGCGTATTGGCGTCCGATGCGACCTTTGCCAAATCCTGCAAATGTTGCTCTAAAGTTTTAGGATATAGCTGTAATCCAAGTCGCATCTCATCCTCCAGTTATTATTTTGAATAATAGCTATTCAATCTGCTATTAAATCATCGAACGTAATCTCTCCAGCGCCTGAACCATTGCAATATTTGTTTGGCAATCGAATCCAGTATTTCCCCGAGTATCCCGCTCCACTTTCACGCGTGGATTCAACGCTTTCAGGTCATACACCGCCGCATCGATGTTATCGACTTTAGCCTGCGCCTCTTTCATGGCTTTGTCGACAGCTGCGAGCGCTTCTCTTATTTCATCGCTTCTTGCCTTGGCATTTTTCAGCGTAGCAATCTTGTCCTTCAATACAACCAATTCATTCTTCTGCTTCTCTACTTCCTCCAGGTATGGAGCCATCCCCTTGCGCGCCTTGTCACATCACTCAGCACAATCAATCGTCCACGAAAAATCGCTCTCGGCCTCCGGCTTGCCGTGCTTTGCACGCATACGTGCGAAAGTGGGGAATGGTTTGTCGGCATTGCCTTCCTGTTCGCGCCAATCGCCAACCAGTGTGGCGGGCAGAGCTGCATCATCCAATATCTCGCCGTTCTTTTCCCAGCCGAAATGCGCCAGCGTCATCGGCGATTTCTTCACGTTTACGTATATCCATGATATTAGGGGGCGGGTGCTAATGGACATACCAGACAATCGATGTGTCACTTTTACCCGTGCGGCTGCACTTTATAGTTGGCTGACTTCATGTTCCACAAATGAAGCCAAGGTTAGATATGCATGTTCAACGAGGAAGCAGTCCCGCCGAATATTTGGGTTCTTACCACCATGAAATAAGTTATTGCGTACACCATACCAATATTCAACCATGTTTTCCCAGTCTGACAGCGCTCTGACTATCCCTTTTGGAGATTTGTCGTCCTTCGCAGGCTCATACCCTGAGTTATTCCACCATTTATCTATTTCTGGGTCGTCCATGTCGCGGGAACTATTATGAAGAGGAGTCTTCCCTAGTTCAGCAATTACTTCCCCCCATAACACACTCAATGGCTCATACCTTGAAACGTCCGCGCAGTAGGCTATCCTACGAGCTGAGTCTTGCTTAAGTGCCTGTATTGCATTTCTATCACTACCCATACCAAAAAACAGATTATTTTTTAGCAGGGCTATGAATGCCAAGTATTCAAAAACAAATCTCGAAAAGTAGTCCCCCTCTTTGGATTTCTCGTGCCAGCCGATAATCAAGGGGGCGTAGTTCAACAATTCATCCGTTATCACCTGAAAGATTCTATTACACTGCGGGCAAATATACTCAACAACTCCTATGCCCCATGCGCCATAGTCTCCTGATAGCTCCGCAGCAAAGTAATCCGCTATTTGACCATCTGTCGCGCCTTCATCTAGATCAGCTAGCTCGGTACGGCGACCAACTTTAATCAAGGTCTTGTTACAGATATCACATTTTCTCATGGGCCGTCAGTCATTTATAGAAGCACTCTAATAAATACAGGCTTTTATAAAAAATTACCACGAATTAACTACGTAAGTTTTAAGTTTGGTCTTACTCTATTGTTTCAACACGCCACTCTGATCGAGTTAAATCAGCAAACTCAACCGTCTGTAGACAAAAATCACGAATTGAATCTGCTGATAAACGCACTTCAATAAATATCCCGTCACCTAAATCCCTGGCTGAATTAAATACATTTTTATTTCTGCCTATAAATCTTGGGTATTGTATAAGTAGCTCTTCCAATTTCTCTGGAACAAGTTCCGCAATTTCACTTATTGTTTTTTCTAGAACGTCTCGCCAGGTTTGAACCAGAAATTCTTGCCCCAATAAGAATAATTTTGTAGGCTTTGTTCCAGTAACCGAAGTTTTGAATTTTCCCTCGAGCTCCTTCTTTCCAAAATAGGGCCAGATTTTTATGGCTTGCTCGCAAAGTGAGTCTGATCGCTGAAGTATCTCAATCTTTCCCCAATGTTCAATATTCGAAAAGTAAGTGTTTAGTTCCAAGTGGCTCTGAAGAAGCCTTACTTTTTTCAGCTTATATTCGAGATTTGAAAGCTCAGAGTTATATCCTGTTAAGGTTAAATTGCCAATTGTATGAAGGTATAAATCATAAACAACTTCGGCATCTTCTGTACTTCCCAATTCTTTGCTCCACTCTTCAGATAGTGTTTGTGGCATTACATGCTCAACGGTCAAAGTTGAGTAATTAACTGGCTCTTTATGCGAATATGATTCTTCAATTGATTCCAATATTAGCTTCGCTTTTACTGCTCGTTCCCCGCCACCATAAAGTTTAAATATCTTAAGTTTCTCTGAAAAGTCACGATCTGTTGGATAATCGTATGCTTGAAGTTCTGTCGCCATACTACCTATCAAATTCCCCTTGTTTAATTGATTAAATAATGCAGCAAATACTTTATGTAGACCCCACGTAGGTACATTGCAAACAAATCTTCTTATAATGAAATTTTCAATCAACGTAAGAATAGAGACAAAATCAACGTCTTTAATCCTTCCCTTTTGGAACTCTTCATAGCAATTCAATAGAAACGGATAGCAAAAACTAATATCTAACCTTTGAAACCTAATAATCGCTTTTGATATTAATGAATTTGTTTCTTTATCCGGGTATAACAATTTCTCATAATATTTTGCATATCTATTTAAATCTCTGAGTCTTTCAATTGCGTTAGATGGATTGATATCTTCTTTAAGACTTAAATAGACCTCATTCTTTTTTATATCCTTCCCATCTTTCATCAGATAGTGCCTGATGAATTCCGTCAATACGTCTCGCAATGTAATTTCAATTGGCTCCCACAACTCCTCATAAATTAAATCTTGCTTATCCACATGAATCATCATGACAAAGTAATTTCGCAGCAAGTCGGCCTGAGTTAATGGCGTACCTTTCCAATTCAGTCCTTCGAATACTACGTTTGGATTATCTTCGCTATCAAGTACGATACTTACAATAGAAAGCCTTTTTATAAGAATTGTTGATAGTTTTTGGATATCAATAAGCTCGCGCTTGATAGTCCGTTCAAAAAATTTATATGCATTTGTAATATTGGATTCTGGGCTCGGGGTACCTTCTTTCTTTATGATGCAATGAAATACCTCTCGATCTGTTTTTGTTGGTTGAAGTTTGTAATAGTCTTGATTTGATTTGAATTTATTGATAAGCAAGTTTTCATTTGTTTCATCTGCGAAAGTTTGCATTTCGGTTGCATGGGCTTGATCTCGAATAATCGCCAACAAAATTGCTACTGTAGTTAATCGTTGTTGACCATCTATAAGTAAGAATTTGGTAATTCCTTCCGGTACCGAAGTGCTCGGCATGGTGACAATCGAACCAAAAAAATGTGGTCTTGTATCTGAACTCAAGTAGAGGTCTTTCAAGTCAGACCATAGGCGTTTCCACTCAACGTCACCCCATGTATAGGGTCTTTGATACAAAGGGACAAGGTACTGTTTTGTTCCTTCAATAAATGGTTGGAGTTTTGTCTCGTTAGCATTCATCTCATATCCCTTTGAGCAATTATTGTAGAAAGCTTCTTACTATTCCTGTGGCTGCCCACTGATACCCTAAGGTGTCCGCCCGGCATGATTCGAAACGGGCATTCCATTACTTCAAATCAGTGTCCGCATGTGGGCATAGATGTCTTTCGCATTTTATCTTCATGTGATAGCAGCTTTGGAGAACTTTTTATGGCCGCAGCACTTAACTGCCATTCAGAATCGGTTTGCAGCTAGACAGCACTAGTAACCGATACCTTTACAGGCATTACTGTACAGTACTGTTACCGTTACAGTACTGTAAGCAGTTACCGCAATAAAAATATATTTTCACCAATTCCCAGTACTGTAACAGTAACGGTAACGGTTACTGCCCTTTCCCCCTTTTCAATAACTAGTGCATTCTGTCTCCTCCTCAACAACCAAGGAAGAGCAATGCAAAACAATTCGCCAACAAGGCATCTACAAGCCTCCCTGAAGGCCTCCGCCTGTGTCGTGGTCATCACGG
This sequence comes from Aggregatilineales bacterium, assembly GCA_038251045.1. Lineage (GTDB taxonomy): Bacteria > Chloroflexota > Anaerolineae > Aggregatilineales > Phototrophicaceae > CFX2. The sequence continues at coordinate 18,602 of JBBSBS010000083.1, forward strand.
CACAGACGAAGGCTCTCAAGGACGGTGCCGGTGCGTACCGCAGGCAATCGGGTGGACACGATGGAGACGCTTGATCTTGAACAAGCTGCCGCGTTCCTCAAAATGCATCCCGTTACAGTACAGACCAAAGCCCGTGCCGGCGAGATTCCAGCCGCCAAGCCGGGCAAGTGCTGGGCCTTCATCAAAGATGACCTTGTGTCCTACCTGCGTTCGCTCTATGCTCCTCAGTGGCGAACGCTGGAAGGTGACACACAGGAGAAATCACTATGTCACTCTACAAGCGTAAGGACTCATCAATCTGGTGGGTTCGTTTTAGCCACAAAGGAAGACGAATACAGCAAAGCTCTGGCACTGCCGAACGCATCAAGGCAGCAGAATACGAAGCCAAGCTGAAGTCTTCCATGTGGGAGCAGGAAAGGCTGGGCGTCAAGCCGATCTATACGTGGAACGATGCTGTTGTACGGTATTTGAAAGAGACGAAGCACAAAGCCTCACAGGTCAGCGATATTTACCATCTGCGCTGGCTGGACAAATACTTGAACGGTGTTGAGTTGCAGACGATCAAGCGGGATTTGCTGGATAAAATTTCTGCCGCGAAACAAGCCGGGGACGTTGCAAACTCTACGGTCAATCGTGTACAGGAAGTCATCCGTGCGATTCTGCGCAAGGCCTGCA
>JBBSBS010000084.1:0-19218 GCA_038251045.1 Aggregatilineales bacterium
CCACTGCCAGTGCCTGTTCCAGAGCCAGTGCCTGTTCCAGAGCCGGTGCCTGTTCCAGAGCCGGTGCCTGTACCGGTGCCGCTACCCGTACCGGTGCCAGTATCGGAACCGCTGCCTGTACCTGTATCCGAACCAGAGCCGGTGCCGGTGCCCGTTCCAGAACCCGTGCCGCTGCCTGTGCCTGAACCGCCTGAAGATTCCGGTGCCATGGCAACCATAGAACCACAGTCGGGCTGCGTGTCTAAATTGCAAGTGATGTTTTCAAAAACATTGGAGACTGAGTGACCAACATTGCCGAGGACAACGATTACAACAATACCAACCAATGCGAGGATAAGTGCATACTCGACTAAACCTTGACCTGTTTCCGTGCCTCTGAAACGTTTGCGTCGCCGAGGACGCCGCCTAAGAATGTCATTTGGCATGTACATTAGGCTTACTTCCTTTCCTATAAACTGTGCGGATAAATCGAACCGATAAAACATCGAAATTGAATGAAGATGATGTAATGTTTATAACACTATCTTATTCTACTTTAATGATTAAGAGGCTGAAGATTAACCGGAATTCACAAATCTTTGATGTTTGAGGGAGCGCGCGTAAATACAAATGAGCCGTTTTCTGGCTCATTTGTATTTTGGTGCATTAAGAAACACTTGGTATAACTGGATTAAGGTCAGTTTTAGTTCAGTTAACCGACCCTCTAAAGGACAACTGTACGATAAGCAGGCATCGTGTCAAATAATGCAAAAACCGCTTAAATTCAATTGCTATAGTACTGTCACTCGAAATACCGGATACTGATCCGCAATTTTCTCAAATTCGACCAGCTGGGCGTTCTTATCCACCGGCACATGCGGCACGGCTCCGGGCGCATGGTTTAGATAGGCCTTAAGAATTGGTGGGCGGTCCTGGCTGGGAATAACCGTTAGCTGAACCAACTCGCGTTTGCCATGTCGTAGCACTGCTTTCCCGTTGGCCGATTGTACGTTCTTCACCCACTGAACATCTTGACCAAGCATTGATACCAGATAACGCTGATCGTCTAACACTGTCATGACTAAGGGAAACGAGATAATCTTGCCGGATTTTCGCCCGACTACATCCAGCGTCACCAGCCAGTTCGGGGCAACCCCAACAGCATGAACCCAGGCCCAAAAACGGTTCAGCGCCTTCGCGATCCAGTTAGGGTGGTTCCCACGGTATAGCCAACGCTTCAAATCACCGAAAATCATGCTTGGATTCCTTTTCTAAGTAGGGAGATTATAGAGACATAATCAATATTACGAAGTGTTCGATGCAAGTGACGCACAATAAGTGATACTTATCCTGTATTAGCAAACCTTTTATCACATGATTAGGGTTTGGTTACGGGGTAAACTTTCACGGTAGCGGACTGGAGTATCGTACCCTGCGATTACTTGTCCCACATGATTGCTATCGTTACAATCATGAACTGATCTTTTATCACCCTTCTCAAAATTGAGGCTGTCGTGCTCATGGGATTTATCCAAAAGTATTTTCCCTTGCCGCAAATTTTGCGCGAGGAATTTAGCAATTACAGTGCGGGTACGTTTCAGCTTGATGTCGTCGCCGGGATAACGGTGGCAGCGGTTGCTTTGCCGCTGGCGCTGGCGTTTGGTGTGGCATCCGGCGCGACGGCGGCTGCCGGATTGGTGACGGCGATCATCGCCGGATTTTTGGTGGGTGGCCTGAGTGGACACGGTTACCAAATATCCGGGCCAACCGGAACGATGACGGCGGTACTGATTGTCATCGCGGCTCGCTATGGCATTGAAGCCATATGGGTGACAACCTTTCTGGCGGGGCTCATCATTCTGGCATTCGCCATTTTGAATCTGGGCAATCTTGCCAATTTCATACCGGCTTCGGTGGTGGTCGGATTCACGAGCGGTGTGGCGGCGATCATCTTTATCGCACAGCTTGATAACCTGCTGGGTGTGAAGACAGCAGCCGCGCCGAATGCCCTGCTGAAATTGGTCGGTTATTTTAAGGGCGGTTTTAGCCCTAATCCGAATACCGTGTTTCTGGGTGTGCTGGTCATCGTCATTATGGTGTTTTGGCCTAAAAGGCTCAACAAGCGGCTGCCGGGTTCGCTGGTGGGGATGGTGGTGGCAACCGCGATTGCCATTGGTACACAGATGAATGTGCCGCCTATTGGTACGATTCCGCAGACACTTATCCTTGACCAACGCATGAACTTCACCACATTTCCGTGGAGCTATGTGGGCGACCTAGTTGTGCCCGCATTTTCGGTGGCGGCGCTGGTGGTTATCGAGGCGTTACTCAGCGGAGCGGCTGCCAGCCGAATGCCCGAATCCAAAATTAAGATGGTCAACAATCAACATCTGCTGGCGCTGGCGGTGGGCAACCTCATTATTCCCTTTTTTGGCGGTGTTCCAATTACCTCGGCCTTTGCCCGAACGAGTATGGGACTGCGCAGCGGGGCACGAACACGGGTAACCAGTTTGGTACATTCGGTGATACTGCTGGCGGCGGTACTGGTGGCGGCTCCGCTGCTTTCAAAGATACCGCTGGCGGTGCTGGCGGGTGTGCTGGCGGTGACGACATGGAATATGAACGCGTGGCCTGCTATCAAGCACATTTTTGGTAGACGCTTTAAGACCGCCATGTTGAGCTTCGTACTGACGTTAATGGGTACGGTGATACTTGATTTAACGCAGGCGATTCTTTTGGGCGTGCTGGTTTCGGCGCTGGTATTCATTTTTAGAATCAGTCAGGTTGTGATTGAACAACTACCGGTATCGGCGGAAAAAATGCTGGCACGAGGTTACGCGATGAAGACGGAAGCCAGCCAGATTATGGTGATTTATGTGGTCGGCCCGCTGTTTTTTGGCACGGCGGCCATTTTTGATGATGAGACCGAAAACCTGAAAGGGATACGGGATGTTGTCCTGAGTATGCGGACGGTTCCGTTGATTGATACAACCGGATTACGCAGCATCGACGATCTGGTAATGCGGTTGGAGAAGCAAGGCGGTCGTGTATACCTGAGCGGGTTGAATAAGCCGGTGCATGACTATTTGCAGCGCTCAGGGTTGTTGATGCGGATGGGACAAGAGTCGGTTCATTGGAGTTCGCTGGAAGCGATCATCGCAGCGGATACGTATCGGGCGGGACAGACAACACCCGATACGCAAGTCAACAGTGTTACAGCCAGCTAATCGATTAGCTCGACTTTGCACATTCAAGCAGCATGAGAAAGGGTAGAGATCAGAGTTGGTCAGCAAGCGTGGAATACGAAAGTAATCGACATTTTCAGGTTTTTCGGTAGGATCGTGCGTCACAAGGAATCACCTTGAGGAGAAAAAACATGCTTTTGGCGAACAAGAATGCGATTATTTATGGTGGCGCAGGCGATGTAGGCGGTGCGGTGTGGCACGTGCGTTTGCCCGCGAAGGCGCACGGGTATTTCTGGCGGGGCGTACCCCTGCCACTCTGGAAGCTGCGGCAAGCGAGATCCGTGCGGCGGGTGGCTTGGCAGAAACGACGCAGGTCGATGCGTATGATCTTCAATCCGTCGAGCAATCGTTGGATGATGTCATGGCCAGAGCAGGACGTATTGATATTTCGTTTAACGCAGTGGGTCATGACGACGTGCAGGGGCAATCCATGTTAGAGATGTCGCAAGCCCTGTTCGCACAGCCAATCACCAAGGCTATGATCACTTATTTCAATACGTCCACTGCATCCGCCCGCCGCATGGTTAATCAGGAATCTGGCGTTATCCTTGCGATCTCGGCGAATGCAGCCCGCCAAGCCTATCCGAACATCGGGGGATTTGGTGCTGCCTGTGCCGCGATTGAAGCCCTATGTCGGCAGCTTGCGGTTGAAGCCGGTCCACATGTGCGCGTGGTCTGCCTGCGTTCGGCTGGCTCACCGGATGCCCGCGGACTTCGTGAAGTGTTCACCATGCACGCTCAGGAACAAGGCATGACACTTGATGAATTCACCGCACAAGCCGCCAACAGCATCCCCTTGAAACATCTCCCTCGCTTGCAGAAGTTGCCAATACAGCGGTATTCGCCGTATCGGATTATGCCAGCGCCCTGACGGGAGCCGTTATCAACGTGACCTGTGGGCAAATGATGGATTAATGCAATGCACTTTCCGGTTTTCGGATAGATACTTAGCCGGACACATTAATTTGATGCGGAAGCCAGCAACGTTATCGTTTTGGGCGGCTCGAACGATACATTGATCCGCGTATCAACGGTCAATCGGTTATCGGCAAAATGGTACACATACGTTTGGTAGAAGGGTGTCCGGTACAGCCTGACGACCACGGTAAAGGTATCTTCGGCTGTCCATGCGCCGCTGGCGACGATTGGCATGGGATCGAAAAAGGGTAGTTCGAGAAACAAGGTCGTCTGCCCCGGCTGCCACTTGCCATAACCACAAGAAATAGTGTCGGTGACTGCCCCTCTTTTAAGCGTGATATCGCAGCCTGTTTCACTAAAATTCAAGGCGATGGTTTCGAACTTCAGTTCATTGGGTTCTACCGTATAGGTGCGTCCTGATACGCCTGATACTGAGGGCGACGATGTATTCCCCTGCACCGGAGGAATGCTCAAGCCGGACAACTTCTGTGTCAAGCGGTCATGGGCGGCTGGATCATTGGCAAGCGATTCAGTGTTCATGGCTGGAAGCAAAATATCCCAAACGAGGTTCAAGGGCTGCTGCATATCACCCAGCCCGCTGGTGATGGCGAGTACAGCATCCTGTTCAGGCATGACTACACAATACTGACCGAAAGCACCATCACCACGATAGGCATTATGCTGGCAGCGCCAGAATTGATAACCGTATCCCTGCGCCCAATCGCTTTTCGCATCATCACCATTGGAGATGTGAAAGGCGGTGGCTTCTTCTACCCATGCTTCGGGTACAAGGCGGCTGCCCTCCCAGATGCCTTTTTGCAAATAAAGCTGACCGAAACGGGCGATGTCTTCGGTTTTGATATTCAGTCCGTATCCGCCGGTATTGATTCCCTGTGGGGATTCTTCCCAAATAGGATTCTCGATACCCAACGGCTCGAACAAGCGCGGTGTTAAATAATCGATCAACTTCATGCCGGATATTTTCTGTATGATTGCCGAGAGCATATAGGTCGCGCCCGTGTTATACAGGAAGTGCGTTCCGGGCGCGTGGAGGACAGGCACTCCAAAGAAACCTTTAGCCCAGTTACCGTCCGGTCGCTCACGCATGAGGGGCATAGTATCTACTGCATGTCCGGTGGACATCGAAAGCAAATGGCGGACGCGCATGGCAGCCAGATGTTCATTTGGTTCGGCAGGGGCTTCGTCCGGAAAAAAGGACAGCACCGGATCATCTATTGAGAATAGTCCTTCCGCTACAGCCAGACCGACAGCGGTTGAGGTAAAACTCTTGCTGAGTGAAAACAACATATGGGGAAGATTAGGCTCGTAAGGCGACCACCAGCCTTCAGCGACTACGCTGCCATGCCGCAGCAGCATGAAACTGTGGAGTTCGTGAATCTGGCTTTCGGCGGCGTCGATAAATTGAAGGATGGCAGAGGAAGCGATGCCCTGACTTTCGGGCGTGGCACGCTGTAAATCTTTTTTGATGGTTGTAAGCATGGTCATAACTCCGCGTTCAATCAGAAGAAGGTCAAACGAGTATAACGCTATCGCGAAAGCTATGTGGTATACCATTGCTCGGACGCTTACATTGTTATACAAGCTGTGCCGTTAGCAGCAGCGGTTTCATAGACTCCAGTGATACGTTGACCTGTATTTCGACCATCATCTCATCTCCGGCAAAATGGCAAACAAGCGTATGGAAGAAAGGAGTCTCATAAAGCCGTATGACCATCGTAAAGGTGTCTTCCGCTGTCCACGCGCCGCTGGTAGCCGTTGGGGTGCGGTCAAACAACAAGGGTTGGTTGAATAAGGTGGCCTGACCTTGCTGCCAGCTGCCATAACCACAGAGAATTGTCTCCTCACCCGCCGCCGTTTTGACCCTGACCGTGCAGTTGGACGTGGCAAAATTCAAGGTGATGGTTTCGATCTTCAGTGCATTGACATCCACCGCATAGGTTCGACCAGATACCTGTGACGCAATGGGTGATGTACCCTGTCCGTGCACTGGAATCAGGCTCAGACCGGATAATTTCTTGGCGAGGGTATTTTGGGATGTGGCATCATCGGGAAGCGGGTCAGGGTGCATTGCTGGAAGCAGCATTTCCCAAACCAGGTTCAAGGGCTGCTGCATATCAAATATATCAATGCCACTCGTGATGGCGAGGACAGCATCCTGTTCCGGCATGATGATACAATACTGACCGAACACGCCGTCTCCCCGATACGCACCGTAGCGGCAGCGCCAGAATTGATAGCCATAACCCTGCTTCCAGTCGATTTGCATACCCTTGCTAGCCGAAACCTGAGAGACAGTCGCTTGCTCGACCCATGCTTCAGGTAGAAGGTGTCTGCCCTGCCAGATGCCTTTTTGCAGGTAGAGTTGACCGAAGCGGGCAACATCCTCCGTTTTGAGACTCAATCCAATGCCGCCAGCCGTGATGCCCTGAGGCGATTCTTGCCACGTGGCGTTGTGGATACCTAACGGCTCGAATAGGCGCGTTTCTAAATAATCGATCACTTTCATTCCGGTCGTCTTCTGCACAATGGCTGAGAGCATGTAGGTCGCACCTGTGTTATACAGAAAATGGCTTCCCGGCTCATGGAGAACCGGCACGTCCAGAAAGCCTTTGATCCAATTACCGTCCGACCGTTCAACCATATACGACCATGTATCTTCAGCTTGACCCGTGGACATCGACAGCAGGTGTCGCACGCGCATGGCTGCCAGATGTTCATTCGGCGCGGCAGGGGCTTCATCGGGGAAAAAGGACAGTACCGGATCATCAACAGAGAAGTGCCATTCTGCCACAGCCAGCCCGACAGCGGTTGAGGTAAAACTCTTGCTTAGCGAAAATAACAGGTGTGGGATTTCGGGTCGGTAGGGCGACCACCATCCCTCGGCAATGACCTTGCCATGCCGCAGCAGCATGAAACTGTGGAGTTCATGAATCTGACTCTCCACCGCCTCAACAAATTGAAGAATGGCGGCTGATGCGATGCCCTGACTTTCGGGCGTGGCGCGTTGTAAATCACTTTTGATGGTTGTAAGCATAGTTATAACCCCGGGTTCATAAAAGATTATGTGGAGTATAATCCATTTTTAAGGGGTTATAAAGGGTTATATCAGTCCATACCAACTGAAGTATTCTTTGTATTGGGTCAGCATCTTGTTAGCGTTTACACTGGGGCATGTCGAGGCTGCCGGTGATCCAACACTGGACAGCGAGACATAAAACAATTGGGAAAAGTCAGACCGGTTTTGGTGTCACTTCTAATTGCAACCGCGACCGATAAACACATACGTCAAATACCATCAGAAAATTTACCTGCCCTAAAAGTAGGGGCGCAGTATCGACCTCTGTCCACGCGAAGGCCAATTCAACTGATGCGAAAGACGCGACTGTGACTTGCACTACAATTCCCTGTGCATGAAATCGGCCTAAATTTCCTGCTAGGCGAAGCCCACGCTTTGATTGATCCCAAATAAATCCAAGAGATTTTCCCATAGAATATGGCATTACATTTACGGCTGCACCGGTATCAACCAACCCATTCACACTTAATTTGCGTCCATTGTTGAACAGGTTAATAGGTATGCTAGGAACGAAACCTGTTTCGCCAAATTCATTGCTCACCGATATATATGGAAAAACTTCACCCATTGTCTACTGAACCCTTTTTTCTGTCTTCTAAGAGGGTCAATAAAGCATCAGCCGCGCCAAAGGCATCAATCGGCGACCAAATGTGATAATCACCGTCGGGTAGGGTTACATTTTCCTCAACAGCCAGTTGTTGTACGAGTAACTGGACAGCACGATATTTATCTATTCGGCTCAGTTTATCGAGTTCCGGTAGCAATTCTTCAAACGTCATCTTCAATACCTCATGGTTAAGAATTTGCTTGATTCGTAGTTTACTACACTCCCAATTGCCATGTCATCTATCATCGTCATTCACTTCTTACACTGGGGCATGTCGAGGCTGCCGGTGATCCAACACTGGACAGCGAGGATGCCACGCAGGTTGCGCTCAAACTCGGAATCACGCGTACCCGCCAACTCGACATCAGCAGACAAGATGCCCTGCCCATCCGCCCAATTGGATTCAGTTCCGGTGACGGTGTAAGCACTAAAAGATTCACCATAGGGATAGCCGGACGCATCACCGAGAACGGCGGCAAGCTGAGCGGAATCAACGACATCGTTGCAAGTTCCCTCGAAGATACCGTTTGCGGCGGCGTGGTAAAACAGAGCAGCGGTAGGACGCACCTGCCCGATATAACCCGCGAGTGCCTGTGTCTCCGGTTCGGAGAAGGGCTGCGCACCGGCATCAACCTTTTCTTGCCGCCAGTAGGCCGTAGCCGACCAATCACAGCCCCAATTGCGGTTGAGGTCAACACGGTTGCCGTTAAAGCGCCCATCGGCATTACGCCCGCGCACCAGCCCATCAGGATTCAGCACCGGAATCAAAATGATCGACATCCCCGGCAAGACATCAACCGGCGTGCCTTCAAAGTGGGCGATCAGCGCGTTGATGAGCAGAACGGTGTTTGACTCAAAGCCTGCATGGATGCCCCCGACGAGCAGCAGCACTTTGTCACCACCGCCGAAACGCCATGCCAGAATATCACGGCCTTCGGCTGAACGCCCGATGACAAAGGCGTTGCCGGATGGTGCGCGGGTGAGCACCGGCGTGCCGCTGGGGGTGACGTTCGGCGGTAGGGTTACGTTAGGAACAGTGGTTATCAGCAAGGGTGGAGGGGCGAGCGTCGGCAATTGAGGCGGCAAGGTCGGCGGGATAACAGTTGGCACAACCGTCGGTAGGGTGGTGGGAACGAGCGCCGTGATGACACGTGGGGTGAGAGTCGGGCGGGCATCAAGCAGAGTTATGGGGGTCTGAATAGGCCTTTGGGACGTTGGATATGGGACTGTAGTATCTTGGCAAGCACCAGCGAAGATGAGTATGATAAGAAGTACACAACTGCGGATGATAATTATCTTCATATTATTATAGTTAGTGGAGGGGCAATTATGGTTTCAAAAACACTTTGTGCTATGTTTATCGGTCTGACCTTTTTGATGCTGGCAGCCTGCCAACCCCAAGAAGAAGCGGCGGCGCTGCCCACGCTGGCAATATTGCCGAGCTTAACACCCAGCGACACCCCCACCAATACACCGGTTGCTACCGATACCCCCACTGCTACCGCAACCAGCACCTTTACCAATACGCCTACGGCGACCAGCACCTTTACGGTTACGCCGTCACTCTCACCCACATTCACGGTTACGCCCACCTTTACCATTACACCCACGGCGACCAACACACCTACTAATACGGCAACCAATACGCCCATAGCAACAGAAACCCCGACAGCGACCTTTACACCCATTGCGCCGCAGATTTTATCATTCACCTCCAGCGCATCCAACGTGGTCGCCAACAGTTCGGTAACATTGGTGTGGAGCACACAATCCGAAACGGCGCGTATTGATGTGATGAATGCCCAAACGCAGGTCGTCCAAACCTTCAATGTGGTTCCATCGGGTTCGCTGCCGGTAACCGTGCCGGGCAATCTGGGCACGCTGGTCGTTTATCGGCTGACAGTGTTCCGCGGCACGCAGCAGGCCACACAATCAGTAGGCATTACTGTTCAGTGTGCCACAGCGTGGTTCTTTGGCAACCAGTATGCCCCGCCCAACTCTGGCTGCCCGACCGGTGTACAGAGCAGCGCGGCGGGCGCGTTCCAATCATTTGAGCGTGGTTTCATGATCTATGTGAACGACTCAAACCGCAATACCATTTATGGCGCACAAAATCAGGACACGCGCTTTATCACTTATCCAAACAGTTGGGATGGCACCACCACTTACAGCTGCTTTGGAACACCACCCGGTGGTCTATCAGCACCCCAGAATATGTTCGGATGGGCGTATTGCAATACCAACGCTCCCATCGGCGGTTGGAGCAGTGCAATCGGCTTCGGCACAACCAATATTGATACGGGCAACCGCACCATCCAGTTTGAGGATTCAGGCGCGGTGTATATCGACTCGCCGCTGGGGGTCTTCCGCTTTAGCAGCACCAGCAGCGGTACATGGACGAAGATCAAGTAATCTGATAACCCTCACCTGTGCTATGGTCTTTATGCAGGTGAGGGTTCATAGTCTGATATTATTTACGTAGCGGCTGACAACGTAGACAGGATTCGATAGCCTATGGCGATGGATACAACACTTATTGTTATGGCGGGGATGCCGGGTGGTGGCAAAACGACACTGGCGCGGCTGGTTTCCAAGCGGCTGGGTATACCCGTTTTCGCTAAAGATCGGGCGCAGCGCGTCCTGCGCGATCATAATCTAGCGAAGGCCAGCACCGGTGATGGTTACTATGTCATTCTGGATATGGCGGATGAGCAGTTAGGGTTAGGCTTAAGCTGCATATTGGACGCGACTTTTCCGCTTGACCATTTTCGTACGACTGCTAGTGAAATCGCCCAACGGCACAAGGCCAATTTTTGTGCCATCTACTGCTATTGTTCAGATGATGATGTGTGGCGCGAACGGATGACTGACCGTGTGCATTATGTGCCCGGTTGGAAACCTGTCGGTTGGGATGATGTGACACGGATGCGCCAATATTATCAGCCGTGGAATGATAATGCACTGTTTATGGACTCGATGCGTACGCCCGAAGAAAATTTCCCGATTGTGCTGGACTACATCCAGAAAGCGACCGAGCGCGCCTATATGCCTCATCAACCCACCGAGAGTAATGATTGGTGGGAATGGTAGGCGGAAAGCAAAATCTCGTAAAAGAAAAAGGCGCGTGTGCGCCTTTTTGATTCGAGTGATTAGGGGTGGAATTTAGACGGCGATGGCTTCTAACATGGGGACATATTGGGGCAGATCAACCCAGAAAGTGCAGCCGCCATTTTCGGGACAATCCAAACCGACCTTGCCATTGTGCAACTGCACCAATTCTTTGACGATGGATAATCCCAGCCCATTGCTGCTTTCGCCATTGGTGGGACGTGGACTGAGCATGGAGAACGGCTCGAACAAGCTGCCCTGTTCTTCGACAGGGATACCGGGGCCTTCATCGGCAACCGTGAAGTGGACGTTCTCGCCTTCGATTTCGGAGGCAATCGTGATGAAGCGGTCGTTCGGGCTGAACTTAATGGCGTTACTAACCAAGTTACTCATGACCTGCATGAAGCGATTGGGATCCGCCATGATTTCGCCTTCGGTTTCGCCCATCAACAAGGTGATGTTTTTGGCGTTGGCGGTTTCGCCGTAACGGGAAACAACTTCCCAGATGAGGTCTTCCATCATCAGGGATTGGAGTTTGAGTTGTGTTTTCCCTTTTTCGAGGGCGGCGGTATCCAGAAAGTTTGTGATCAGGTCATTCATAGTTTCGACTGCCATTTCTATAGTATCCAAGGCTTCTTTTTCGGTTGATGCACTGTTGGAGCCGGTCTGCAAGTAATAGTGCGCCATGCGGATGTTATTGACCGGATTTTTCAGATCGTGGGTCACAATTTGCAGGACACGATCTTTTTTCTCGTAAGCTAATTTGAGGTGGGCGATGATCTGCTGTTGTTCGTCGGCGCGTTTCTTCAGGCTGATCAAACGACGCACCCGTGCTTTGAGCACATCCGCCGCAATAGGCAGTGTGATGAACTCATTGGCTCCCATATCAAGCGCCTGCACCTGAAGGGCGGCCTGTGACGCTGGAACGACCATTATGACTGGCATATCGGCGGTTAATGCATGTGTGCGTACGGCCTTCAGGGTAGCCAGTGTGCCATCTACAATGATTAAATCATAATCAGTCGGGTTGGCTTGCTGGAGCGCTTCGTCCATCAAAGGCTTATTCGCCACTGTGAAATCCGGCAGCAAAAGCTGGCGTACAGGCAAACCGGCTGTGTCGTCTTGAAACAGCATCAGCAGCCGGGAACATTCAAGTGAGAGAGCAGGTATCAAGTGTGTCATGGATATGTGTCGTACGGCGGTGTACTGACACATGCCTCCTTCATTCGTAACCATCTGCGTGACTGATTTTAGAATGACGTGAACATTGTTATAAGTAAGATAATACCACAAATATCAATCTTTAATCAATTCTAATATTTATTCTGTCTGAATTTTAAGTAAAGATCAACAGGACTATGGAGCTACAGAAGCACAATATAAGGGGGTTTCTCGGTCAAAAGCGAGGGCAACAGGGGGAATTGCCCTCGCAAACCAAATCGTTGAGATTTAGCCTTCTAACAAATTCATCTTAATACTTCTCTGCATTTCGTCATTTACGCCGGCAGCACTGCGCAGGTAATTTGCGACCGAGCCATATTTGCGGCGCACATGATCGATGGCAGTCTGCATGGTTGCTGGATCACAAACAAAAAGGGGTTGAATGTCTTCGGCGGTAATGCCCGTCCATGAAATTGAGCTAATCGCCGTTTGCCCAAATTGTAGAAATTGGTCGTAATAGAGGTTGCTGAGGGAATAATCAGCCACGATGACATCATCCGGCACACCCAACAAACTGAGGATGAGCATGGCTGCAATGCCAGTGCGATCTTTACCCGCCGTACAGTGGATAATAGTGGGCAGATTATGGGGATTGGCCAACCGGCGCAGTATATCTCCGTAGAGGTGGGCATTTCCATCAATGATGATGCGGGTATACATATCGGGCATCATGCTTGCGAATTTGCTGCGGTTAAAGAGCAAGGCCGTCAGGCGCTCACGCCGGTTCTCGGCAGCCAGCAGCGGCAAATGGATGTATTCCAGCGACGAATCGGCTGGCAATTTGTCCGGCGCGGCGACCTCTTCTTCTTCACTGCGAAGGTCACATACCAGTTTGATACCCATCTTTTGCAGCTGCTCCAAACCGGTTACGGTCAGGTTACCCAACGCACCTGCACGGTAAACTAAACCGGTACGCATCCGCCGACCATCGGCTGTGTGATAACCACCCATGTCGCGAATGTTAATCACGCCATCCACCGTCAGAACGCGCTCCGGCAAATCATCCGGCAGGCGAATAATCAGCGAGGCGGGGTCAACTTTCTCTACATGATTACGTTTGTTCAACAATGTACCAATACCCACTACCGCGCCAACCGCGCCGAGGGTAACGCCAATCCATTTCTTCATATGGTTTCTCCAATACGTTCGGCTGCCAGTTTGACACCGATGAAATTACGGGCGACTGGCCCCACTTCTAATTCTGCTAATGAACCGGAAACATACAGGCCGGTTGACCAGCACAAATGCTGATCGACAATCGGGTAACCATCGGCGGCACAAGGTAGGCCGTACTCCTGAACAGCGGCATCCAGCCATGCGCCACCGGGACGTGTGGACTCAAAGCCTGTGGCTAGAATGATATGGTCGGCAGCCAAAGTGTCGCCACTCATGAGCGTCAATTCCATTTGATGCGGCTGATCGTTATCGGAAACGCGCAAACGGGTTACTTCATCTATACGGAGATCCAACAAGCCATGTTGCACGGCCTGCTCCAATTCACGGGCGACATCCGGCGGCATGGAACCGCGATGACGGGCGGCGGTGATGCGATAGCGGCGGCTCGTATAATCGGTGTCTTGATGAAATTCGTCCAGATACTGATGGGTAATCCAACCCAAATCCGAATCAAATTGATACAAGCGCGGTTGGTGACGCATCACCAACGACACATTACGGGGGGACTCTAGGGCGAAGGTTGTCGCCACCTGCGCCGCACTAATCCCACCACCAACGACCACGACTAATCCGTCAAGCGCTGTACGTTGATAGGTCGGGTCAAACAGATGTTGAACGCGCGCACCGTCTGCCTGCCCCGCCTGCGCCCACAGTGGCACATGAGGGCGCTCGGTATTACCGAAGGCGAGAATGACATTGTTGGCATCGATGCTGCCGGAACCGGTATTGACACGCCAACCAGTCGCCTGCCGTTGTAGCCCCTGTGCCCGTCCCTGCAACCGTAAGTTTTCCAGATTATAACGCTGGATGAGCCGTTGACTGTGGGCGTTGAACAGCGCCAGTGAGGGACGACCATAGGGTTCAATAAAATCGGCTAGCGGCTGACCGGCCTGTGTACGGGTAAAGGTAATCAGCGAAAAGGGATCGAAATGCAAATTATGGGCATGGGACGAGCGCAAATAAGACATACCGGTATTGGCGGTGAAGCGCTGCCATAGTGCCAGCGGTTGAGGGTAAGGATCGAGGACACGAACACGCTCCGGCGCAATCCCTTTTCGCTGGGTCAGATAGAGCGAAAGGTATGTCCCTTGCATCCCGCCGCCAATAATCAGCCAATCGAACATGGGTCGTGCCTGTGAAGTATTTTACAATCCCCCATATGATAGCACAGGTTACAGGAGAGAAATGCGCTGGTAGCAAGAAATTTCTTTTTAGGTTAAAATGAACCAAAGATTAATATTACGTAAACACATGCTGGAATAGTAGTTATCGGCGTGAATTCGATAGGTGATTGATTGGCGTGTCGCAGTCTCTCCGCTAATAAAGTCGGCGGATTATCGAAGGCGAGGAAAGAATGAGCTTCGACGAAGTAAACCTATCTGGCCCAGATGTGATCAAAGTTTCGGCAAAATCGCGGTCAACCGCGGTAGCAGGTGCAATCGCCGGGGTGATGCGTGAGCATCACTATGCTGAAGTACAGGCCATTGGTGCAGGTGCAGTGAACCAAGCGGTGAAGGCACTGGCAATCGCCCGTGGTTACCTAGGGCGTGATGAGATTGATATTGTGTTCACCCCTTATTTCACAGAAGTTCTGATTGATGGGCAAGAACGAACGGCAGTGCGATTCTCGGTTGAACCACGTCCGGCGGGGTTCGTCAGCCGTGCGCCGCGCCAGAGCACGATTTCTCACCGTACTGAAGAATAGCCGTGCAGAGAGCCGATCTACATCTCCATACGACAGCCTCCGATGGTCAGCTCCGACCGGCGGAACTCATTCAACTTGTTCGTAAACACCACTTAAACACCATTGCCATTACCGACCACGACACGACTGATGGCATCGACGAGGCCGTACAGGCGGCGGCTGATTCGCTGGTGATCGTGCCGGGTATCGAACTCAGCGCCGAAGAAAACGAAGTTGATGTGCATATGCTGGGTTATTATGTCGAGCGGCGCGATCCGACCTTTCAGGCCGCACTCACAATCTTTCGCAGTGATCGGTTTGATCGGGGACAGGGAATGGTCGAACGGCTGGCGGCGCTGGGCAAACCGATCCGATGGGAACGGGTGCTGGAACTGGCAGACGGTGGCTCAATCGGTCGCCCGCATGTGGCACGGGCGATGGTTGAAGCGGGGCATGTCGGCTCGGTCAACGAAGCGTTCGATCATTATTTGCGGCATGGTGGCCCGGCCTATGTCTCACGCAAGCGTTTATCACCGGAAGAAGCGATTACGCTGATTCATGCGGCGGGCGGGGTGGCAGTGATGGCACATCCGGGACTCGTGCCGGATTATCTGCCGATGCTGGAACGGTTGACAGCGGCAGGGTTGGACGGCGTGGAGTTCATTCACCCACGCAATCCGGCGACCGTGCGCGAGAATATACGGGGGTTCGCCCGACAGCACAATCTGATTTTGACTGGCGGCTCGGACTTCCACCGACCGGGTGACCAGATGGGCGCATATCTCGCGCCGGTGGATGCGTTGACGGCCCTGCGCGAACGGCGCAAAAGTTAGCCGCAATCGTTTGACATACAGCCCAAACTAGCCACAAATTCCCCGACCTGTTAGACTAACACCTGTTCTAATTCCATATGTTTGCGAGATAACTTTATGATTCCGCTACGCCTTGAACTCAAGAACTTTCTGGCCTATCGTTCGCCCGACCCGCTGCGTTTTGACGGGATTCATCTGGCGTGTTTGACGGGACCCAACGGCGCGGGTAAATCGTCGCTGCTGGATGCCATCACATGGGCGCTGTGGGGGCAAGCCCGCGCCAAGCGGGATGACGAGCTGGTGCATATGGGGCAAGCCGATATGCTGGTGCAGTTGGACTTCGAGCAGGAAGGCTCGACTTACCGTGTGGTACGCCGCCGATCACGCAAAGGGCGCGGCACAGGGGCGCTCGATTTATTCTCGGTTACGGATGGGCAGCCCAACACACTGAGCGAACCCTCTATACGCGAAACACAGGAGAAGATCAACCGCTTGCTGCGGCTGGATTACGAAACATTCACCAATTCGGCTTTTTTGCAGCAGGGCAAGGCCGATGCCTTCACCACCAAAGCACCTGCCCACCGCAAACAAATCCTCTCGGATATTCTGGGTTTGGCACAGTGGGAACGCTACGAAGAATCAGCCAAAGAATCGCTGAAAGCCATCGCCAACGAATTGGCGGTAATTGACCAGCGCATCAAGGATATTGATGAGGAACTGGCGAAAGAACCACACCTCAAGCAAATTTTGGGTGAGGCTGAAGCGGCACAACAAGAAGCCGAAGCGGCGTTGATGATCGCTGAAGAGAAGCTGGCGGAAGTAGCGGATTCTCCGGCGCAGATGAAAGCGGCACAGGAACGCAAAGCCGAGGTCGAGCGTCACCGCCGTGAACGAGAACGCGATATGCAGGCGATTGCCACCGACATTGCCCGACAGGAAACGCGAATCACTGATTTTGAGGCGGTCATCGCACGGCGGGAAGAAATCGAGGCCGGATACGCCGCGCTGCAATCGGCACGGGATACCGATACGGCGCTGGGTGACAAGCTGATCCAGCTGAGTGACTTTGATGCGGCTCGACGCGATTTGGAAACCTTGCTGCGGGATGCCCGCGCTGAACTGGAGAACGAGGCCAGCGGCTACCATGCCCAGATCACCGAATTGCAGCGGGCGTTGGAACAGGCCGACGCGGAAGCCCTGAGTAACGTGCAGGTGGAAGTCAGCGATTTGCAAGCGGTTGAGATCAGCCGTAACACCCTGCAAGAACAGATGGCAGCCCTCAACGAAGATGGTGCGTCTTTACGCAGCCTGCTCAAAACATTGGAAGATGACGGCAAAAAACAGAGCATCCGCATTGACCAGTTGAAGGCCACCGACAGCGCCACCTGCCCTTTGTGCGGACAGCCATTGGATGAGCAGCACCGGCTGGAATTGGTCGAGCAGCTTGACGTGGAACTGGCAACCATGCGCGAAACCTACCGTGAACATCAGGAACGCGCCAAATCCATCAAAGAAGAAACCGGTGGTTATAAGACACAAATTGCCGATTGGGACAGCGATCTGAAGCGGCTGCAACCGCTGCTGGCGCGGGTGGGTGTGCTGCAAGCCCAGATGGACGCGGCGAACACCGCTGAAGCACGGCTGACCGAAATCACAGCCCGACTGGAAGCCGTACAAACCCTGCTGACCGAGGAAACCTTCGCACAGGACATCCGCGAACAGTTGGCAGCGCTGGAAAACGAACGGGCGCAAATCGGTTATGACCGCAGCAGCCATGATGCGGCACGTCAGCAGCTCGATACCTACCGCGCTTACGAAACCCAGCAAACCGAATTGGCGGTGGCGCTCAAAGCCCTGCCGGATACACAGGCGGCGTTAGAAGCGGCGGTGCTGCGTCAGGAACGCACGCAAAAGGCACTGGATGAGGACGAGGCCGCGATTGAGGAATTGGTGATCACGATTGCCAAGCTGGAAGTGCTGGTCAAAGAACAGCAGACACGCCAGCAGGAAGTCAACCGCCTGCGTACTTTTGAACGGCAGCAGTATCAACGGCTGGTCAACGCCCGTCAAGAACTGGATACGATGGATAAGCAGCGCACACGCAAAGGCGAATTGGAAACACGGCAGCAGGCGCGCAAGCATGATCAACTGGTGTATGAGGAACTGCGGAAAGCCTTTGGTAAAAATGGTGTGCCTGCCATGATTATCGAGGCGGCGATACCGGAACTGGAAGAGTCCGCCAATACGCTGCTTTCACGGATGACGGACGGACGCATGAACCTGCGCTTCAGCACCCAGCGCGAAAAAGTCAGCAGCGAAGGGGTGATCGAAACGCTGGATATTGAGATTGCCGACGAACTGGGCACACGCAGTTATGAAATGTACAGCGGCGGTGAGGCCTTCCGCATCAACTTCGCGGTGCGGGTGGCGCTGTCCCAAATGCTGGCGCGGCGGGCGGGGGCGCACCTGCGGACGTTGTTCATTGACGAAGGCTTCGGCACACAGGACGAGGACGGGCGCAATAAACTGGTGGAGGCCATCAATGCCATTCAGGAAGAATTCGACCTGATATTGGTCATCACCCACATTGATGACCTGCGCGACTCGTTCCCGGTGCATATCATTGTGGAGAAAACCCCGAACGGCAGTCGTGTGAGTGTGCGGTAGGTGGGAAATATGACTCAGAATGAGGTTAAGCTCTCAACAATTAGATGTGAACCCCACAATGTAGACAACTCAGATTGCAGGGAAGAATACTATGGATTGCAGTATCCTTTTGAATGCATCTTATGGCGTGTTTTTGTTGATGATGAATGTATCTCGGAGAATGCCTTACCTTTTTTATCATCAGATGAGTTCATAGAATTATCAGCCAATAAATGTGTTCCGTATTTTGGTGACGGTGGGCAATATGTAACCGCGCGATTATTTGAAGATAAAGTTTTCTGGTTCGGATTTAATCTCAGAATGCCTTTTGACTTTGAGTACGTGCCTCTTTCCGTTAATGCAATCCGTATGTTCGATGCTGTGCAATATAAGCAGATGATCGATCAAATAAATGCCGCGTCCGCCGAGCGAGAGCATGTTAAAGAAGCAAAACCCACATTTCTGAGGAGCTTACTGGATTATTTGTTTGGGACTCCGGTTGTAGAAACAAAGGTTAAACCCACTCCTCAACCAATTCCCATACTCACTCGCAAAGAGATACAAGCCATCTTGATTGATTTATTCCCGCGTGATTTAGATTTACCGCTGTATCGTGTGCCGGAACTTGCAGTTGATCGGCGCGGCGCACGATTATTTCGGACGGTTTGGGATGCTATCAACACAGGCAAGGCTCAGATTTCTGATCCACCGCCGATCACAATTGA
>JBBSBS010000085.1:0-19143 GCA_038251045.1 Aggregatilineales bacterium
GGTGGATTCATTGCCACCCTCGCTGACCCCGACGGTAATCTTGTTCAACTGATGACCCCGTGGGAAAACGGATAGAAACACCCTTTCAACTTGATCTTCTCATTTCTCGTACGGGAGAGGTTCGGCCTCTCCCGTATTTTATATTGTGCTCTCCGTCTAAAATCCCCACCAAAGATTCTAACCAAACCCAAACTTGACTTACAGAGAACTTCTGTTCTATAATATCATTCTGGTGTTACAATATTCTAACCAACCATTGAGGATGCCCCATGAACCCATTTGACCGTGATGATTTCTATAACGCAGTTGTTAATCGCTGTGTATTGCCTGTTCTTGTGACTGCATTTTCGGCGGATGACTCCCCTGCCCTCGCGGCGTGACAGACACAAATGACACGCGGCACATCCACGAGAGCCAACCGCGGCGCTCGGCGGAATGAGCCGAGCCATCTGCCTTCATTTTGTGTCGTTTCGGCGGCTTTTTCCCGTCCTTCCCGCCTGCTATTTCAGCGGGGAATTGACAAAAAATGTCATAAATGTCACAGGGCTAACGCGTGAGAATCCATCCCATTTAAATAGGCTTATCCTATATGTCTATGCGAAATAATATGGCTATTACATCAAATAACAGCCGCATTTCGCATCTCAAATTGGTTAAGTTGTGGGTGTGGAGGCCAATTTTTCAGTTGCAGGACTCTCAGGAGGGGTATATACTACGCACACATTAACAACCCATTGAAACAGAAAAGCAAGCTTGCGCTTGCCTTCCTGCTGCACCCCCGCCAAGGGGTTTTCAATTTGGGTTGCCGAACTCGTTATCAGCGAGTTCGACGAATGACCGTCATCGTCACAACACGATGAAGATCGGATCGACAGAGCCTAAACCGCTCCTGAAGATCACCAATAGTATAGCACAGCTATCTAAAGGTGTCATTCTCTCAAAAGGGTTTGGCACCTTTTTTATTGTTTCTTTATGGAGTTCTTATGGACTAATTCGTGAAAACACCCCGACCAGCAGCATTTTGAGGCACGATTAACCTTACGGAAGACCTACACCCATCTTCTCGCGGTAAAAATAATGTTCTCAAATGAGTTCTAAAAAATGAATTGCTGTTGAGGATGGAGGGCACAGGCGCGTCAGCGCTGTCACTTACCCTATAAAAGCAAAATGCCTTCTCTCTCTTTGACCAGAACAAGAAGGCATTCATCAAACCGCTGGGGCGGCCTAATAAATGCGCCCACAGGCTACACGTTTCCCGTAAGAGGAATAACTGTGTATCCTGATAATATCCAAAATATGGCGCAAACGCAAGCCATTCCCAGCAGGAATGGCTTAACTTTGTCTTTTTTTAATGATTTCCAAACATTTCTTAATGCTTCCGAGGCTTATTTTCACCTCGGATATGCCGTGATTCCGCTTTTGGGGGACTTTGATCCTACTCGTCCCAAGGTTCCAGCAATCGCATGGTCGGCCTATCAAAACCGCCGCCCTACCCTATCCGAAATCGAAAGCTGGTTCTCACCCTCCGGCAAAGCCGCCGCCCTCGGCATCGTCACAGGGCGCATCAGCCAGCTCGTCGTCCTCGACTTCGACTCGCAAACCACCTTTGATGATTTTCGCCGTCGCTGTCCTGATCTGCTCGAAACCCGCACCGTACATTCAGCCTCTCGCGGTCTACCCCATCTCTATTTCCATCTGCCGTCCCACCTGCACCTCACCAGCCACAAAGCACCCGGTATTGATCTGCTCTCGGACGGTCGCTATGTCGTCGCGCCACCGACTGTCATCAACGGGCAGCCGTATAAACTCATACGCGGTGGAATGCCCCGCACCCTCACCCAATCGGACATCCAGCACATCCAATCCTTCATCACTGCCCAAAAATCCACCCCATCACCTCTACCTAATAATGTTGACTCAACCGCTCATCCCCTTCCCCTGTTTACGGTAGACACCGAACTGAGCTTGGCGCAAGGCAGGTGTCAGGGTTGGGGTGAGGGTTCCATTCCTTCTCCTGTGCCTGTTTCGCCTACGCCCTCTCGTGAAAAATCAGGATTGCCCACCACGACCGATCTCCACGCCCTCTATCACTACTGGCTCACCAAAGGCGGGCGCAATGACGCGCTCTTCCGCACCGCTCTCCACGCGCGTGATGCCGGTTGGGATGAAACCCGCACCCGTCGCGCCCTCACCACCCTCCACGTCAGCCGCGCATCCCATTTACCCGAACCGGTTGCTATCCGCCAGCGCGAAGCCTATGCCACCATCCGCAGCGCATTCTCACGCCCTGCCCGTCCACAAAAAGCCGTTCGATCCCATCAGCGAGGCTCCATTGCCAACAGCGCCCGTGAAGCCCTTATGCAGCATCACCAAACCTTCGTCGTCCGCACCATTGAAGGCTTGATGAAAAAAGGCTTCCGTGCTGAACAGGTCTTTACGGCTGACCAAGCCATACATGCCCTCAAAGGTCTGGTCGGGCGTGACTCCGTCTATAACGCGCTCAATGCCCTGTCGCCTATCAAGAAACCTTTTTTCGCACAGATTTCCCCCTCTGCACTCCCCCCGGCCTCTAAAGAGGCTGCAAAGGACACAAAGCGATTGAAAACAAAAAAATGCTTTTTTGTTACTGAGAAAAAATCAGGAATAAAAAAACGCGGCCCTAAACACCGCCTCTACCGGATGCCTCATAATCGGGATATATGCCGCCTGCTCGGTGTAAAACCCTCCGGCAGTGATCCACTCACCCATGACGATCTCGGTTCTGCCCGCCAAACGCGCATGGCGCTGCACCGTGAACTCATCAAACGCCGCCCTGCTAATTACTCGCGTGGCTGGCTGGCACATCGTCTGGGTGTCTCGCGCCGTACACTCGATCTCTATAACCGCCTCATTCCCATCCACAGCCGCCCCACCTACAACGCCACCACCCTCTCGTGGACGCTGATAGACCGCCTCCCTGCCGACGAACCGATTTCCGGCGCATTCATCGAAACCCTCACGGGGAAAAGATACCCGGCGCTCCGTTCTATCGCTGCCCATTTACTCGCTAAAGGGACGTATATACGCCTCCAGCAGCGTATCGCGAATTATTATTGGTACGGCTCAGACCATCCTCCCACACCGCTGTCTACCTATGTTGCTTCACCCTCTCGCCCCGAAACCGCCCAACAACCGCGCGAACCCGCTCCCTCCTCCGTAGGGGAGAGTCTGAGACCCCCGCGCCCGACTTCTTCCCCCGCCGATCCTGTTTCTGGAAAGCGCCGAACTGAAGTTGACGCACGGCAGGGGCTAGGCTTGGGGTCAAACCCGCCAGCTCACACCGCATTGAACAACACACAATCTCACTCCGTAGGCGAGGGTCTCAGACCCTCCCGCCTACCTTCTTCTCCCTCCCCTGTTTACGGGGGAGGGTTGGGGTGGGGGTTACCCGCTCCTGCCCGATCACATTTTCGCAAGCCGCTCCCCGAAGCCGCAGACGAAACCCGCGCCCAACACCTGTATACCCTCATCAACCAGCGCACACCCGCAGGCACACGCCAACTAAGCCTCAACAATGCCCGACGGCTCATCAGCACCTACAGCCCACAGCAAATCACGCAGGCATTGGCGCTGTTCCAACGCCGTGCCAGCCTCGACAATCCCACCGGATTTTTCGTCACTGTTCTGCGTTCCAGCATCCGTCAGGAAATAAAATAAGGGCAAAGCTTTATCGCCCTGCCCTTATTGATCTGTGATGTCAATCTAGCAGCAAATTAACCGCTATTGACCCGGCTTAACCGGTGGGCGATAACGATTAATCGGTTCACCATCAGGCCGCGTTTCGCTATCTAGCGGATACGATTCACGCTCTCGTACCAGATCATCGTTCGTGTAGGGCTCTGCATTCGGATCAAACCCGCGCCAGCCTCTTTCGCGCCACTGGTCAGCACGGCTCTTGACATCAACCGGCCCATACCGCCGCAGCACATTGGTCGCCGTCAGTGCATCCTCATCATTATTGACGGTGACGGTCACTAACGCATGACCACGCCGTACTGATTCGACATAATGCTGGGCTTCTTCATCGGGAATACCGAAATCAATCAGCGAAGCCGCCACGCTGCCGGTTACTGCGCCTGCTGCGCCACCGACGACCGCTCCTGTTGCCCCGCCCAACAGTGCCATCAATGGGCCAGCCGCGATCACCGGGCCAATGCCGGGGATCACAATCGCGCTTAAGGCGACGACCGCCCCGGTGATACCACCGACCACTGTACCAAAGCTTCCACCCTCGCCACCCGAAACATCTTCGGCCGATTCCAAATGGGAATACTCGCCTTTAACATCGTTAGCCGCTAAACCAATATCCGTTCGGGCAAACCCGTCTTCCACCAGTGCGCGGATGGCCTTGTCTGCGCTTTCAAACGTATCGTAAACAGCCACTACTGTCTGTGGGTCTTTCATGTTTTTACCTTTCTGTAAAAACGAAACTATGATGACCAACTGCTCTCCTGTCCGGAAGATTATCCAGCCACATTAGGGTTAAGCAGCCACTCATACCGATCAGCATAAGCCAAAATGTAAATGGTTCTGTGGGCGCACAAGATCATTTTGAGATAGGTGATGTGGGGGTACAGCCTAGTAGGTCAGATGGCTATAACCGCCTGAGAACAAAAAGGAGCGCATACACGCTCCCTCAGTTTGGTAATGTCTGCCTTTACGAGAAGGCCAAAGGGTAGGCCGGATAGCGCCCAATTGACTCATGCGTCTTGAAATATGGTTTCACTTCGCTTTGTGAATCCAGCCCGCCCGATTGCTCGGTGTGGTTATTTAAGTTAATCGGGTGGTTGCGAAGCAGAATATCCATAGCAATCGCCATCGCCCTATCCGTTCTGATGTGTACGGTAATCAGCGCATAGCCCCTACGTACAGCCTCTGCATAATATCCAGCCTCGTCAGCAGGAACACCTAAATGAACCAGCGAGGCCGTCATACCACCGACAACCGAACCTGTTCCACCGCTCACTAACTCCGCTAACGGGCCTGCCACCACACTCGAACCAATTCCGGGGATGATAATCGAAGTCAGACCTGAAGTAGTACCCACCAGTTGTGCCAGTAAAGTATCGAAGCCGTTCTCTTTATTACTCAATTCATCGACCGCTTTGAACCGGAAATCAAGATTACTGTAATCCCCATTCGGGTTACTAACAATCAGGCCAACATCACTGCGCAAAAAGCCTTCATCAAACAATGCTTGCAAAGCCTCATTGGCCGTTTCAAAACCATCATATATTGCGAGAACGGTTTCACTGGTAGCCATGTGGTTATCTCCGGTAATCTATGCGAACGAGTGACTCCTCTATGCTTTGATAACAGGCGCAGGAGCTAATGACGGAAGCATAAACCACAACAGATACTTCCCCATGAGACAAAAAGTCATTTTGTATAGGATAGGTGGGGGATTTATGGCTATAAAAACCAAAAAGGAGTGCTTGCGCACCCCTTCATGTCTCTCGTACTTATACGGTAGGTTGCTTTTGGCTAGCTGCTTACCGGAGCGGGAATGATGGCCTCATCAACTGCTGCTGGCGCGGCCTGCGCCACCTCCAAAACCTGTTGCAGAATATCCTGCGCCGCACTGGTTTGTTCTTGCGCATCACTTGCGTTTGGTGCATCCACCGGCTGTGCGCCCTGTGATGAACCGACAGCCGCTACACCACTCGATGCCGCCTGAGCGCCGGAAGCCACTTCAGATCCCTGTGATTGCGACTGCCCCACGCCGCTCACCAATGACTGCACCTGTGCCTTGGCTTTAGCTGCCAGCGCACCCTTGCTCGCCTCGCGCATCTTGGCTTCTTTTTCGGCTTCAGGGTTCATGCGTGCCGCGAACTGACCCTGTGCAGGCAGCGCAACCGTTTCGTGCGGGTGACCGTCAATTTTCTTGGCGGTTGTTGGTGTGGATGCTGTGGCTGTCGGTGTAGCTTTGGGCGCTCCGCTGGCAGCCGCTGCAACCTTACCATTCGCCAAAACAAGTTGGGCCTTAACCGTGACCAGTTTTTCTTGAACTTGCGCCAACCTCGAAGGATTATTTTGTGAGGGCAAATTCAGTTCGGCAACACTCCGGTTGAGCCGGCCCACTTCGTATTCCAATGCCGCTTGCTTGGCCTTTTCGATTTCCAGATTCAGATCCGGCCCGGTCAATTTACGCGCCAGAATTTGTTCTTGACGTGCCTTAAACAGAGCCTTCGCCCCCGGCCCCAGTTCTTCTAATTCAGCCAGCGCACCGACAAGCTTTTCGCTGATAATCAAACCCAGAGTCCCGCCGCCCTTCGCCGATTGCACCTGTGCCTGATGCCCAAGCTGCTCACCAAAGCTGCCAGAGCCGCCCGCCTTACCCGGATCGTAGTTCATGATTGAACCACCCTGCTTATTCAGGTTTTGTAACGGGTTGACGTAGCTCCCACCAACGGCATTACCAATGGCCGGAACACCGAACGCCGATCCTACCGCAACCGCACCGGCAGCCACATCTGCCACCTGCCCTACTGCCTGCCCGCGCAGTACGTCGGTGTTATGAGCATTCTTGTTGAGTGCCAGTGTCAGCGAACTCCATGTTGCCAGCACCGCATCCAACGCCATCTTGGCTGCCACCAATCCCAACGTCACCAGTGTACAAAATGCTGCCAACGGGCCAGTGATCGGAGCCAGCGGTGGAATGAGCGACAGTCCGGTAAAGATCAAGGCAGCCGCCGTGAACACTTTACGAAGCGGCTTCAAGATCAGGTTGCCCAAACCCTGAAAGAACAGATGCAGCGCCGTCATCTTGCCATATGGGCGGGTCGTCCACACACTTTTCAAGGCTGCCCAATCACGCCGCCATGTATCCAACATACTGACGCGCTGCCGCTTAGAGCTGTAACCACCTTCGGCCTTACTGGCCTCGTATTCCTGTGTACCTAAAGTGACCGTCGAGACAACACCGGTAATTACACCGGTTACAGCCTTATTCCAAATGTGCGAGCCAATTTGTACATTGCGCTCGAACTTTTTAATGTTCAGTTTTTCGACCTTGAGCTGCTTACGTTTGACAGCCATCATATCTTCGCTCAGCTTGGCCTGCCCACGCAGCGTTTGCGCTTGAATCATATCTTTCTTGGCCTGCTCAATCGCGGCAATACGGTCTTTTTGTTTGACGATATGTGCCCGAAACTCTATCGCGTCTTTGGCATTCGCCTTTTTGGCCTTCTCGCTCACACCAGCAGATGGAACCGCATTCACCATCATTTCGGCGTGTTCCAGTTTTTTCTCGTAGTATTTCACACGCTCGTAAGGATTACCACTGCCGAAGAACGTCCCGTGCTTGCTGCCTTCCCGATCATCATGGCGCATCTTAACCAATGTGTCATAGGCGTATTCAATTAACGGCAGTTCCGACTCGGCTACGATACTGGCATTGTAAGCGGTTTGTACGCGCGCCTCGGCCTGCGATTCGGCTTCCATCGGGTTGCTGCCGCCCAGCTTCTTCATCTTTTCATCCAGCGTTTTACGCTGTTTATTAAGCGCTTTGAGTTTGGCCGGTGGCTGCTTTGGTATTGCCATCTGCTCTTTGAGGGCGGCATCCTCGGCAATCACACCCGGAACCTGTGATTTGATATGCACAAAGTCAGCCTCGATAAAGGCTTTATAGCGTTCAATTTTGAACTTGTGCCGCTTGCCTTCCCGCAGGTGAACGCCGACGGCTTCGCGGTAAGTCTTGAGCGCCAGAACCGGATTTGCCATCTGGGCATCGGTCGCCTTGATGTCCGAGTCGGGTACGCTTCCCTTTTCCGAGTCTGCTGCCAGTGGGCCGCTTTGATACGGTGACGTGATGCCGATGTCACGCTGTATACCAGCCGGAGCAGCGGGCTTCTGGCTGCGGAGCATATTCGCAACTGCCTTGTTCCCTACCGTCCGTTGGAGATGCAGCAGTTGGCGCGGCGAAAGATTGGGAGTCGTCCGGCCTACCTCTGGAATCACTGTTTCAATTTCAGGTTGGGCAGGCGTAATTTGTGTATCAGGGGATGGGACGCGAACAGGCGCTTTATGAAGATCGCTTTTGGCTTTGGCAGCAGGCACTTTTTCAGGCATGTTGAAATCCGATGATTTAACTTAGAAAGCATGGGTAATGTTCCTGCGTACATCTTCATCATAATCGAAATTCCAAAAATGCAATCACCCGTTTTAGAAAATGATTGCCGTCCGTTTACAGCCATTCTCCCGCAACATTGAACTTGAGCTGAAAAACCCCAAAATTATACGTTTTTTATTTTTGCTTATTACTTCCTAGAATAACTTTGGTTATATGATGTAGATACATTCAGGTTTGCCCATAATAAGAGAGTTATCATGCAAACGTGTCCTAAATGTTCCCACAGTAATCGTGATGGTGTGTTGGTATGCGAGCGTTGCAGGCAGCCTTTTAATAATTCTATTGCTGTAGCAACCCGCCAGATGCGTGCCATAATAGATTTTGGCGATAACCCCATCTCTTTAGGCGATCCACCACCTGCTCCCAACGCCGGTAAAATCACCTTCCAGTTAGAGGAAATGGGGCAAAGTATTGTGGTGGAGAATCAAAACCGCATCATTATTGGGCGGTCAAATCACCATTCAGTACGCCAACCGGATGTCGATCTTGCTCCCTATAATGGCTTCACGCAGGGGATTTCAAGCACCCATGCCAGCATTTTCCGCGCGGATGACTGCCTGCAAATATCAGATTTGGGCAGCACTAACGGCACTTATCTAAACCGTGAATGTCTAACACCGCACATGGCCTATACCCTGCATAACGGCGATTTGATTAATCTCGGTCAGATGGTGATCCGGATTTACTTTTAGTCGGATTTCATGGCAACCAGCGCGGGGAAACCGCCTGCACGGCTAATGCGGTAAGCACCTTAGTATTGAGGTTAACCGACCAAATTTCGGGCAGAGAACTGCCTGCCGGATTATCCGACGAAACCGTTTTGAAGCGTTGTATCAATAATTGTTCGCCGCTAGGATCCCAAACAAAGGCGCTCGATGTCCATTCAGGGTCGATTACCAGAGGCTGCGTGCTGCCATCCACGAGATTGTATACATAGATTTGCGAACCCTTTAATTCTTGATTCGCAGTATCGCGTCTGGCAAAAACAATCTGCTGACCATCCGGTCGCCAAACCGGATTGGTATCGGCTAGAGCAGCGTTTTCCATGCTGCCGAGGTCAACAGCCTGTCCTGTTGCCAGATCTTCTATGTGCAGATGAAGCGCTAATGATTGACCTGTACCTGCCTGAACAAACTTCGGGAAAACGATCTGTCTGCCATCTGGCGAAAGAATGCCAGCCAGACTATATGGATTATCAATCGAAATCACCCGATCTTCAAGAAAGTCATAAACCGACGAATCACCCGTATCGCCATTAAAGTAGGCAACCCGATTGCCATCTAATGACCAATTAATTGCCTGACCTAAAATTTGAGAGTCATCCAACAACGGTCGCGTAACATATGGTCTGCTACTCAGGTCAAGCAGCCACACCCGTGGCAGTCCACCGCGTACGCTTGTATTACCTATGGTGCTGCTGCCCAAATCCTTATTAACGTATGACCGCGTATAAGCGATGACAGCGCCATCCGGTCGCCATATGGGTTGGGTACAAATACTATCAGAGCAATCGGTGAGCTGCTGCACCCCAGTGCCATCCAAATCCAACAGCCATATATTCGAGGCATTGTTCGCGGCATTTTCACTAAAGGCGATTTTGCGACCATCAGGGCTGACATCGAAGCTGTTCACACTCATGCTGCTAAACGTGAGTTGTTGAGCCGTCGCCGGATCATTGGATTCCGAAATCCAGATATTGGTGGGGGCGCTGCCATCAATCGGTGTCAAATAAGCCAGCCGGGGTGGGCGCACTGTAAAGCTGTAGGCGTAATCCACTAAAACCGGACGGTCGTTGAGGCTGGCTGCGCCTTTGCCTACCGAAACAGTGTAAGTCGCTCCGGTGCGCAGCGGACGCATAGGTCGAAAAACCAACCGTAGGCCACTCCAAATGAAATCGCCTTGAATCGGGGGGTCGATATGAAGGCGCTGAACCACACTATCATGATCCATGAGTTCGCTAAATTGCATCACCAGCGGGTCGGTACTGCGCGCCTCCCCTATCGGCTCAAAAGAAACAACCCGTGTCCCGACTCGGTCACCCAGCATAATCAACACGACAATGACCGCGCTTAATCCGAGCAGGACAGCCAGTACATTCCGGTCAAAAGTAGAGCGTGAAGACCGCAACGATTTTCGGTTCAGGGTCATAGTTGATAGCGTGCCATGATGAAAAGCCACACTAACGAGAAAATCAGCAGCGCGACCATGACCCCACGCCAGATTAAGCGCAGCCGCTTAGAGGCTTCGGGGTGATGGGTGGCCTGATGTTCGGCTATGGCATGTTCGGTGTAATGGGGCTGGTTGAGCGCCCTGCCCTCCTCAAACTTCGGTGGATGTGGTTGGTCGAGATAGGGCATATTTTCATCGGTCAACAGGGTGGCGCGGAGGGCATCAACAAAGGTTTCCAGATCAGGCCAGCGGCTCTCACGCGGACCAAATGCCCGCGCAAACATGGCTTCTAACCGTCCCAAATCAACCCCACGAAAATCCCCCGGTACTTCTTCAGGTCGCAAACGTGCCGGTGCATACCAATCATGTTGGCGCAGGCGGAGGGTCGTCAAGCGGCGGGTTTCATCCAACAGTGTGGGCGGGTTAGCCGGATCATAAAATGGATGCCGTCCGAACAGCATTTCATAGGCTACTACGGCGAAGCCAAAAGCATCACTTTGTTCATCAAGCTGGTCGCCTAATGGTGGCATGTATAAGCCTGTGCCCACCTGCGCTGAAGCAGCGTTCACATCCTGCCTGCGAATCGCCACACCGAAATCCAGTAAATAGGGAACGGTCGTGCCGCGTATATTCCCCGGCTTAATATCACGGTGGATGATGCCCTGTTGATGTACGGTGGTCAGCGCATTAGCAATCTGTTCCAGCAGCGTCAGCCGCACATCCAACCGCAGCGTAAAAACCATGCCGGTAGCAATCAGCACATCCCAGCCCATGCCCTCCGCCAACGTCATCACCACATAAGGGCGGGCGGTTTGCAGCTCATAATCGTATAGTCGGGGGATATTGGGATGCTGAATCAGGCTGAGTGCCTGTACTTCGGCCTGTAAACTGCGGGCATACTTGCCGTCAGGGTCGGGCGCGTCACTCATAAACTTGACGGCGACCATCTGATCACCGTAGTGCGCCCGCCAAACTTCACCGGCTGCCCCTGCCCCAATCCGCTCCTCAAGCGTATATCCGCTTACACCAATACCCTGAGCCAGTTCCATAGTCACTTAGAAGCGCGTGACCGAGGCGCGAGTGGCGCTGGGCAGTAAGAAGCGGACGGTGACATTATTGCCGAACTGCACGACATCTTCGTTATAGATGCGTTCGCGCTGACCGGGGGTGAGCAGTTCAAACTTATTTTCTTTACGCAACGCTGTGCCATACGAACTGTTGGTGTCGGTCAGGTAAAACTCACCGAGGGCTTCATCCCCCATGAAGATGGCATGACGGCGCGAAATGCTTTTTTCATCGAGCGCCACCAGAATATTATTCTCAGGGCCATAAAAGCGACCGATGGCAAAGTTGTTGCCGGGGATGGGTATCTCTTTTTGTCCGGGCAGGCCGCTGACGACTACCATTTTGCTGACCGTGCCGATGCGGCTAGCTGGATTCTGATAATTAGGCGGGACGGTGTTCATGCCCGACGGATTGGTGGGCATAATTGGACCACTCGGTTGACGGGCGGGGCGTGCCTCCCGCAGCGTCACCGATAACCAGAAGACGTACAGGATTTGTAAAATCGCCACTACGAGCAGGACGATAATCACAATCCACATCATTTGACTTAAATCCACGAACTTGCTCCCTCAGTTATTCAAACATTTTCTTACATCGTTCGGGCGTGTAACAGTTCGTTGCTATTGACCGCCCGAACCTGTGCCGCCTCAACCGTCACTACATCAAATGTTTTACCATCGACTGTGAAAAACTCGACCTCATAACCCTTGCCGCCCTGATGAATCATAACTACTGTGCCAATATCACCGATAAGCAGTTGATGATCGGGTAAATCAACTGTTAAAACCACACGATCATATTCCTTAATCATCACTCTACCCATACCACACATCATGCAGAAGGCAATAATAGGGAGTGAACCACTAAGACGCAAAGAACGCCAATAATTAAGAGAAAATACACTTTTAGCATGTCAAAATCATACCGTGAATGCCAACTTTAAGAATAGCCGTGTTTGGCGATCAATCCCAAGCATCTTATCACCATGATTCAATCGCATTTTAGGTCAATGCTACCAATAATGCCGCTTCCTCAGAAAACAATCCACAAAAAAACGCGCGAGATGTTAAGATTGGGGGAAAGACTAATCTGAAAACAAGCTATGCAATTCATATTATCTATTCCCGCGCGCATCATAAATGGCATTCGCAACTTTTCTTCGATTTTCAGCACACCGATTCGGGCAGTCAGTTCGACCTTCCGTTCGTTCACCTCGCAGATGCGATCCATTGTCAGGCTGCCGGGTGGCAGTAACCTCAAGCTGCCGGGTACAGGGGGAAATCTCCTGCAAGATATGCGGGACAGCTTGTCCTTCCGCAGCGATCCAGCAATTGCCAAGCGCGTCAAAGTGGCGGAAACCGCCCAATACTCGCAAATCCACCTGACCAACCAGAACACCGATACGCGCACGGTGATTCACATCGGCACGACCATTGGACGCAGCAGCAGCGAAGTGACGGTGGGAACGGTCAACAGCACACGGCTGCGCTTCACCCAGATTGATCCAGCAAACAATGCGGGGCACATCGGCCTGACGGTCGTTTACACGCGGGAAAAAGTGCTACTGAACGATAAGCCCGTCGGTGGTGAAGAAGTTCCGATGAACGATGGTGCAGTCATCAGCGTGGGCAAGCAAAGTTATGCCATCAAGTTATTCGCGTGGGATCGCACACCGATTGTCATCCGTGTGAACGCCGGATGGGCGACCAGCACCGGTGCGGTGCGCGAAAACAACGAAGATGCCATCGGGTTATACCAGCACCAGCGCGGTTATCTATTCGCGATAGGGGATGGTGTGGGCGGGGCACAGTACGGCGACCAGATGAGCGCCTTCGCCATTCATTATTTGCTGGCAGTTTTTAACCGCAATATTGCTTATAACCTTGATTGGGAAGCGGTGCTGGAACGTGCCTACCAGAACATCAACGGGGAAATACGCAATTTTGTGAAGCGCTCGGCCTTCAGCGCCGGAACAACCCTAACGAGTGTGATGATTAAGGATTGGGAAGCGCACATCGCCCATGTGGGTGACTCGCGTTTGTATCACTGGCGAAACGATACGCTGACACAGATCACACGCGACCACGCCCGCCGTGAAGCGGTGATCGACAATACCCGCCACGCCAACGAAACGCGCACGCCCTCCCCCATGCGTGATATTCTCGAAAAGGCGATGGGCAAGAGCGACCTAATCCAACCGGATTTGATCAGTCTGCGGCTGCTGCCCGGTGACAAGCTGCTGCTGTGCAGTGATGGTGTGACCGGTGTTATCCCGATTGAGGAATTGGGTCAGTTGGTGGCGCATGAACGCGTGAATACACTGGCGGATACTCTGGTGCGGCTCGCCAACGAAAAAGGCACGAAAGACAATGCCAGCGCGGTTGCCATCGAAGTGATGCGCGAAGGATATGTCGAGGACATCTGGCGCGCCCGCGAAGAAGACCGTATCTATGTGGGGTATCGCAACCGACCGTTACGACTAGGCAAGCCGCAGGATCATCTGGAAACGCACCATCCTGAACGCCAGAGCAACCGGCTGCGGGTGATCGCAGCGGTGATTATTACGCTGGGCATCCTGTGGGGCATCAACGCCTTGAGCAACCGCCAGCAAAGTGTCGAGGCGGCTGCGCCTGTTTCCAGCCCGACCACAACTGTAGTGGAGCCCACATCCAGCCCAACCGCAATCCAATTACCGGGTGCGGTGGCCTCCCCTGCCCCACCTGAGAGTATCATTACGCCCATCACACCTGATTTATCTCTATCCGGCACACCACCGCCGTTGAGCAGTGCCAGCCACATCGTCCCCCTTTGGAGCAACTCATGATTTTGTTTTTTAGCCGCCGCTTCTACTTCGCACTCAGCCTGTGTTTATTGGGATTGGTCGTACTGCCGGGAAGGTTGATGGCACAGGACAGCCCGCGCAAAGGGGCGTTCGTCGCTTATCAATGTACCTTCCAGCCGGAAACCAATACGGCACAGGTCAACGCGGTTTTAATGGGTGGTGACGGGCAGCCGATCCCAACGGGAACGTATCAGGTCGCGATCGCGGCGGGTGATAATGCCCAACCGTTAGATAACACGCGCTTTAAGGTGGAACGGCTGGATAACCGCCCTCCCCTGCAAATGATTATGGTGTTGGACATCACCGACACGGTGCCGATTGAGCAAATTGTGAACGCCGTTAGCGGGCATCTGTTCCCCGGCCTGAACGCACAAGATCGGGTGGCGTTGATTACTTTCAGCGAGGGGATTTCGCCCATCACCCAGTTTTATACTGATAAAACGCGGCTGGTGAGCGAGCATATGACCGACCTGCCGACGTTGGGCGGGGATAACCGTTTGTACGACTCGCTATTGCAGGCGGTGGGCAGCTTTCCGTTCAACAGTGCCGGACGTAAGGTGGTCATGACCATCACCGATTCAGGGCGGCGGACGCTGGTGCAGGCCAGTAATGAGGACATCACCAAAGCGGCGAACCGCGAGAAGATCCAGATTTATCCGGTGGGGTTTTATTCGCGTGACCGTACCGACGATGCCGTGTTACAAAAATTAGCGCAGGATACGGGCGGCTTTAGCTGGCTGTACACCGAAACACGCAACTCGCGCACATCGATTGAAGCGGCGGTCAGCAAATTTTTGGACGAGACAGTGCGTACGCTCAACAGCGAAGTGCTGTTCACGGTCAATATGCAGGGGCAAACGGCCAACGCCAGCGGTATCGTTCCACTGAAAATTGACGTGAACACCAACAATGACTCCAGCCTGAGCGATGTGGTCAACTGCCCATTTCAAACGCTCCAACATGCGATCACTTTTGCGGAGGGTATTGATACCAGCCAACCGATTACGACCACACTGGATATTGGCGTGAACATCCAGAGTGACCTGAGCAGCGACAGCACCAAGATCGTGTTTCGGGTAAACGACGAAGTGGCGCAAAGTGGCAGCAGTACAACGTATACATTCAACGCAGCCGAGCATACCCCCGGTTACTACAGCATCGAAGCCCAATTGTGGGATACCAACAACGCGACGCTGGCGACTACACCGGCGAAACTGGTCTTATATGCCCAGCAAAAATTGGCACTGCGGATTGTGGGCGACCCGACGGTGCTGACGGGATCGGTGCAGTTCGAGGTGAGCAGTAATCCGGCGTATGCCCTGCCCGCCACCCAGATTACGGTGGCCTCGGTGAGTAATCCAGCGCAGGTGTTCAAGCTGGGGGATGCGGTTTTCCAAGCGGACGGTAAGGCGACTTTGCAGGTCGATGCTATTCAGGCGGTGATTGACCGGCTGTATCCTAACCGTTTGCCCACCGATACTTTCGAAGTGTCGGCCTCGGTTGTGGGGAGCAATTCAAGTGATCCCAAGCTGGCTTTTAGCAGTCCATTGACGGTATCCCTACCCCTGACGGAACAGGCGGCAGCGCCAACCAATTCTGCGCCGGTTAGTGTGCCGGATTTCGTGCCGGCGGTGGTGGAACGCATCAACACGATTGATGATACATGGGTGGCTCCGGCGGCGATCATCGGGTTATTGGCGCTGAACCTACTGTTGTTCCGGATGATCGGCAGGCGGCGGATTATGAAGCTGATTAACACGCCGGATAACCATGACCTGAGCCCGCAGTTGATGAACATTACGGTGCGGCGGGGGGACATTAAACAGTCGCACACGCTGACGCGCAAGACGGTGAACGTGGGGCGCGGCTCGACCAACGATATTAACCTAGGTGATGACCCGAATATCTCGCGGCAGCATGGGGTGATTATCTGGCGCAAGCAAAGTTGGTACTTTACCAACCGTAAAAACGGGACGATGACCAAGATCAACGGCAAGAAGTATCGCGGATTGGGCTTGGTGAAGCTAGAACCAGTGACGGAAATCGAAATCGGGCAAACACTGCTGGTATTCCATTCCAACGCACAGCAGGATGTGTCGGACTTCATCAAGACCAATCTGTAAGGCAGTGGCAAGATAAGACGAAATCATTTTTGACCACAAAGGCACGAAGAAAGATAAGCAAGATGGGAGGGTCTGAGACACTCCCCTACGATAATGCAATTTGTTGCGCCCTATCACGTACCCAATGACCAATATTGTTGGCGTAATAGAACATATGTTATACTGAAAACTAGCGGGATAGTTGGAGACTATTTCATTTAATAAAAGGAAAAATGCATGGCTAAGCTGATCTACTTGATGCATACATCGCTGGACGGTTATGTCGAAGACGAGCAAGGCGACTTCGATTGGACCGCCCCCGATAATGAGGTGAACGGCTACATTAACGATCTCACGTCGTCATTCGGCACCTACCTCAACGGACGGAAGATGTACGACGCAATGGTCTTCTGGGAGAAGGACTACGCAGCCCATGATTTGCCGCAGTTTTCGCTCGACTATGCGAGGATGTGGCAGGCAGCAGAGAAGATCGTCTACTCCAAGACGCTCGGCGAGCCGCGCAGCGCGCGGACGCGGATTGAACGTGAATTCGAACCTGATGCAGTCCGACGGCTCAAAGCAGATGCCGAGCGCGACATGAGTATCAACGGTGCTGGACTCGCGGCGCACGCGCTTAGAGCCGGTCTTGTCGATGAGGTTCAGATGTTCGTTCACCCTGTCATCGTCGGAGACGGAAAACGGTTCTTCCCGGATGGCGTGCGGTCGAAGCTGGAGCTGATCGAAGAGCGAGCGTTCTCCAACGGAATAGTCACTGTGCGGTACGCCGTTCGCGGCTGAACGCCACCCGTTCTGGCACTGGTTGAAACCTTTAGCAAAGAGGAAGCGGATCGACTGGCTGCCCGATTGTGTTTTCACTACACGCCTCCGCATGGTTCGTGGCTAAACATGGCAGAAATCGAATTGAGCATGCTGTCCCGCCAGTGTCTCAAACGTCGGTTGCCCAATGTGGAGGCTCGGATTGGAAATCATCGCCCGGGAAAATCGGCGCAATCAACAGCAGGCAAAAATCCACTGGCGTTTTTCGTGACCACTACCAAGCATTCTCATCTTGTTGATGTACTAGCCATCTCGTAATAGAACAAGAGTTCATCAAAGGCAAGCGGGTTTGGTTCGAGTTTACAAACTTTTGGGCATGGGGGAAAGTCATCGATTTGCTGTATGTGACGGATAGTTTCAGATGGGGAAAGTATTCGTTACGTTTAACCATTTTGTGTCGCATAGGTGCTGAGGACATACATGTGCGGCCTGTGTATCAGAATAAAGAGATCGACGAGTAGGACTATAAACCGCCTTCACTTTTGCTTTTTATCCTTCCGCATTAGAAGTTCCTATGACATATGTGCATTATAAGATCTGATGATAGTCACTACCGGTTAGGAAGGTATGGGATGCATACTGTAGAAGTCATTTCATAAATGTCTACTTGAAGATGCCTGCTGATCTGGAAGCGTTCCTCATTATGCTAAGGATCACAAAATTCTTGTCTTTTGTGCCTCGCGAAACTGTTAGGCAGGAAGTTAGAAATAAAGTCCGGCGCAACATCATTCATTTATGGTCGTTTACATTGGCCTACTATATAACCGGCAGGAGTAATTTCATGAAGTACTTGAACTATCGTCTCTCAGCAGCAATGTGGGCAAGAGTCTTGCTACTATGGCTCATACTCGCCATTGGAGCTCTGGTTGTGGGGGGGGCAGCAATAGCGATGGGCCAGTTCGTACAGGGTAATATTCGCAGCGAACTAGCCGCTCAGCAAATCACTTTTACGGCAGCAGACAAGCTTGCGGATGCTGAAAAGCAGCTACCGGGTATAGTCGAGAATGCAGGGCAACCACTCACTACGGGCAACCAAGCCCAAGCTTATGCAGGGCTCATAGGGCTACACCTGCGAAATGCAGCCGACGCGGCAGGCTATCCCGATGCGGCCTACGCAACATTGGGCGGCGTACAGGGCGAACTGAGAGCAGCGGTGGCCACAGCCACGACAGCAGGTGATCAGGCTGCGATTGATGAAGCAACAACCAAGTTAACGGCAGTCACAAATCTCCGCAATACGATGTTGACGGGAAGTACCCTTAGAGGCAACCTGCTCTCGGCTTATGGCTGGGACAATGTAGCCACAGGGATTACATTAGGCGGAGCATTCATTCTGGTGCTGGCTCTTGGGTTCTTCGTGCTGTTCTTTTATGAATGGCGACGAGGCCACCTGCCCCCCACTGAGGCGTAATTTCTGGATGACACCTGCCCTTTCCTTTGATGATGCGTCTTAGCACTCGACGCGAAAGACATGGTAGGTTTCCGACAGGCATTTATAAATACCCTCGTATGCAAAAGCTACGGGGTATTTTTTTATACTTCAGACTCGAACTCATTATTGGCAAGTGCAATCGGTTCGAGTTTCCAAACCTTTGGTCAGATAACGTACAGTTTCAGATAGATAATGTGTCTCTTAACTTTACTGTGTTGTATGTCTCACAGGCTCTGAAGTCGTACTGGCCAGACTAACCATTTTGAGGATTTCGCAGACACATGGATGAGATACAATCTAATTAAAAACGATCAACCAATAGTGTTGCAAACCGGAGAAAAACCAATGGGGAAAGAACGAATTAAATTCATGGATGATTATATGCTACCGTGATTGCTAGTTGGCAAAAAGATTAGTGAAAGTCAGAGCGAGAATAGAGGCGTGGGCTTTCAAATCAAAGCCATGATTGGTACGAGCATGAAGATGTTGAACACCCATGGCCTCCATTTGGCTATAAACGGTTTCA
>JBBSBS010000086.1:0-18950 GCA_038251045.1 Aggregatilineales bacterium
AAGTACGGCAATAAACAACAAAAACAGGGTGAGAACACTATTGAGCAGCCACTTTGGAACTGATATAGTCGGCATTAAAATAATGATAAGTGCCGGCAAAGCAAACACCGCAGCCTCTTTGGTGAGGAAAGCAGCTGCTAACATCACAAAACTAACTAAAAAAAACACCTTAGAACGGTAGTGACTGCCCCGCCATCGCTCCAAACCTAGGGCTGCCAGCAAAATGAACAAACATGCCAGCGGTTCTCGAAAAAAAGTTTTGCTATAAGGCCACAATATCGTGCCAAAACCTACGCCCAATGTCGCGACCACTGCCACAATAGGACGGTATCCGAGCGTCAACACATAGACATACAACCCAATCGCTATTGTCGTACACACAAATAAGTTAAAGAACCACACAGCATGAACCAAACCGATACCCGGAATATGGTCAGCCAGCCAATACAAAGGTGCAGACAATAAAAGTTGTAATGGCTCAACATCAGCCGAAGCCAAAGGATAATACGCGGGCATTGTGGTCGCATCAGGTGGGTTATCCGCCGCCGTCTTATCCAATAACACATCGCCATAATCGACAACACTCGCTACAGCATCAAACAATTTAAGTGTGTCACCACTTTCAATTTTCCCACTGTAAGTAAAGGCATAAACGCCCAGCAATATTCCCACCAATGGGAATACCATCAGCCATTTTTGTTGACCTGTTCTCAAAATTCCAAACGGCATAAATCGCCTCAAACGGATACCACGTACAAACGAAAAGCGGTAGCCGGATGAACCGAACTACCGCTTTGAGTTTAACTGATTTCAGAATGGATAGAAACGTCAGACCCGCTTAGCTGCCGATGAGCTTGTTACGCACGCCAAGCAAGCCCTTAATCACTTTCTGGCTGGTATTAAGCTGCTCAAGCTGTTCAAGACCAGCTTCGTAAGTCGCAGCCCCTACCATAAGTTTACCATCCCGCACCTGCAAATCACCCATGGCGATCAATGTCTCACCATAGAGCTTCTTTTCACCCTGTTCCTCAAAGATGTCCGCAGCTTGCCGGTAGCAGTTATAAGCCTGTTCCTTATCGCCTAGTGCTGCATAAACGCCACCCATATTCCCCAGCACTTTCGCAGCCCGCATCGGATCCTGCAATTCCTGAAAGATCGAGAGTGCGTTTTGCATCATATCGAGGGCTTGTTGATGTTCGCCCAGCACACGATGAACAAGGCCAATATTGGTTTGCATTTCGGCAACCATATCGCGCTTACCTTCTGCTTCATATTCATCACTTGCCTTATGAAAGATTTTTGAAGCAGCTTCATAATCCTTTTGTTGAAAAAGTTTTACGCCTTGATCCTGCAATTCCTGTGCTGTCGCCATACGTCACCTCATTGTCTATAGTATCTATCTGGTAATATCGAGAATACTGGCTCCCACCTGTCGCAAATCCTCGACAGGCATCTTGCTGAACATGATCGCAATTTCGATAAAGCCAATGTTGCGGGGGTTTGCTGCGAACTGACGCTTCTCGTCCGGCAGTTCCAGGAAATGCTTCCATTCTTCGCGCATTTGCAACCATTCACCAATGTAACCACTGGTTTCAAGGAAGTAACTGGTGTTCTTCTTTAAAATACCCGAAAGCACACTCAGTTCATGCATCGGAATGGGCAATTCACCCATCTCATATTGAACTAACAAGTCGACCGGAATAGCACTCGCCTCGTTGATTTCTTCCAACTGTACACCGAGTTCGTCACGTGCTTGACGCATCATCGCGCCGATCATCCGGTTACGTAATGCAACATATTCAGACTGAATATCTGCATGACGACCATTTTTCGCCTCTAACGTATCTGTACCCCAGAAATGACTTACTGGAACACCGAGGTAATAAGCCAGAAGCTCAATCTGCGGCAAACTTGGCGTGGAATCGCCCGACTCCCAACCTTGCATTTCATCAACCGATACTCGAAGCAGCTGCGCACATTCGTCAATACTGCGCTCGGCGTTCAACCGGGCATCTTGAATCAGTACCCCAATCATGCGAGCACGAATACGATAGGATTCCACAAAATCATGTGGGCGAGGTTGTGCTCCCTCTCCTAGTCCTGTAGTGGCCTGTTTCGATTTGAAGCGAGCCGAGGCATTCTTGAAATCCATCTATTCCTCCGGAGCGTCGATTTGCAAGTTTTCTTATCGTGCGATTATAGTCCTATCCAATAGGACGGGCAAACCAAACACCTCCGATTACTACTTTTTATAGTAGCACAGGAAGTTGTATCACGAATTAACGTTTTCGACAGTTTGAGAAAGAAGATCAAGGGTATAATAAATCTTGTGAGATTAAGTTCACATAAATTGATAATAATTTAAAGAGATAGCCAATGGTTGCTGTAGAAACAAAAACTGTTGAAGAGTTGAGCGACGAGAATGAGGTTCTACAAGCGAAAATTGTGGAATTAACCGCTATCAACAAAATGGCGTTGATGTTGGGAACCTCATTAGAGTTTGACGAATTCCTTGACGAATATATTATCACCATTAAGGACACCGTTAAATGCGACCGCATACTGGTACTCGTACAGGACGATCAAGAAACTGTACTCCAATTTGGTGCGAGTAATTTCAAATTAGCTACAGAAGAACAAAGCCTGCTGGAAGCCATAAGGTTAGGAACTTTTCAACCCGAACCGGGATCCGTTATCGCTCGCTGGGTGGCTGGCGAAAGCGTACGGGGGAATACTGATGATGCCAACAACCATTCCTCGGTGCAGTGGTTGGCGAAGTATTTAGGAAGCGAAGACTATATAAGCGCCCCCTTACACGTTGACGGATTGTT
Source organism: Aggregatilineales bacterium (assembly GCA_038251045.1). Taxonomy (GTDB): domain Bacteria; phylum Chloroflexota; class Anaerolineae; order Aggregatilineales; family Phototrophicaceae; genus CFX2. The sequence continues at coordinate 2,832 of JBBSBS010000086.1, forward strand.
GATTGGTGCGCTGATTGTCGATAATCAGCCGAGTGGGCGACCCTTGAACGAGGCGAATCAGCATTGGCTCAACCTCCTATCACAAAGTGCTGCGACAGCATTACAAAATGCTAGACTACATCACAAAACAGTACGCGAGTTAGCAGATAGCATGCGCGAGATGTATATCTTGCGTCAAATCGACCGCGAACTGAGCGATACCATCAACATCAACCATGTGTTTGAGATGACATTGGATTGGGCGCTGCGGTTTACCAATGCACAATCCACTTCATTGTCGTTGTACGATCAGGAATCCAATCGCCTCCACTTCCTGTATGAGTATGGCTATGATATTCCTCAAGAACAACTGGAGATGATCCGGCAGGAATATGGCAGCGGTATAACCGCCCGTGTCGCCAATTCAGGTTATGCCGAAGTGGTGCCGGATGTCAGTACCGATCCCGACTTCGTACGGTTGGCGACCAACACTCGGTCTCAAATGTCCGTACCTGTCATGCGCGAAGACCGCGTAGTAGCTGTAATTACGCTGGACAGCAAAAAATTAAACGGCTTTACGGATGCCCATCTGGACTTTGTGCAAAAACTGGCAACCCGCGCGGGTGTAGCTATTGACAATGCACGCTTATACGAAGAAGCAATTCGTGAGCGCGAAAAACTATCGCACATTCTAAACAATACTGCTGACATGGTACTGGTAATCGGCATGGATGAGCGCATTATGCTCATTAATCAGGCGGCTCTGAATGCGATGCAGTTGTATGCCAATCAAGACTACACTAAACGACTAGCAAGTGAGGCATTTCAGCACACGGCCCTCTGGGCAACCTTCCAACGGGCAAAGGAAAAGGGCGAAAACATCAACGAAGAAATCGTCATGCCCAACGAACGTATCTTCCATACCAACTTGCGCCGCTTCGAAGATATAGGCTGGATTATCGTTATGCACGATATTACGCCATTTAAGGAGATGGACAGGCTGAAAGGTGAACTGATCGCGACCGTTTCGCATGATCTGAAGCAGCCTTTAAGCGTCATGAATGGCTACATCGAACTGATGATAATGCAGCAAAGTGTATCGCAACAAGGTCTAAACTCGGTGCATATGATACGCAAAGCCATGCAAAATATGCGCCAGCTCATCGATGATTTACTTGATCTCGCGAAAATCGAGTCCGGCATTAAGCTCGATCAACACCCGACTCAAATCGAGCAGATCATTCAGGATTGTTTGGAACAAGTCAAACCTGCTGCACAAAACAAAGCCATTACTGTCTTCAACAACATTAATGATAAGCTCCCTGCGATTATGGCGGACAAATCGCGGATGAGGCAGATTTTGATCAACCTCATCGGGAATGGTGTGAAATACACTTCAAACGAGGGTTGGGTCAAAATCGGCGCTGAAATAAAAGGCTCAATGCTCCGCTTTTCGATACAAGATAACGGTATGGGGATTAGTCCTGAAGATCAAATTCATGTATTTGAACGGTTTTATCGCGTGCGCCGGCCTGAAACCGATAATATAGAGGGAACTGGTCTCGGCTTAGCAATCGTGAAAAGTCTGGTGGAAGCCCACGGCGGTCAGATTACGGTAGAGAGCAAATTAGGTGAAGGTACAACCTTCTACTTGGTTCTACCCATCGCCGATACACCTGAATAGCGATCCGTAAGCCAATCAGTTCGGCTATACACTATCGTAAAATGCGATTTCAGCAATGCGCCTCGCTATTGGTATTAGGTTTGGTGCATACATAAATTACACATATTCACTGTTAGCGAAAGAGGCTCGTTGCTGCGTCATATAGTAAATCATGTACCAATTTGCTACATGATTCTATCCGCAAACAAAAATTTTGTAATATGATTGCATGTAATCAATCGATTCAATAAAGCGTCTGCTAAAAAGGACAAGATACAGGCCGTAATGGGGCGTGAAACCTTAAATTATTTAAGTGAGGTGGTTTATGGCTATACAAGTGCGATGGCTGGATGACCGAAAGAAAATTATTTTAGCAGAATACATCGGCCCTTTTACGCGTCAAGACAATCAGAAATCAGTCGAGCAAAGAAAACAACTCAGCAGCGAGATCACTTATCCCGTTGGGGCAATCGAAGATGAATCACAGGGATATTTGGTTGACCGCACCGATATATCGACCCCCAATCGGCTTCGGGTTGGACATAGTTATTTAAGTAGTACCGGCTTCTCAGGCGACAGCAACCTACGTCCTAATCGTATCGCGGTGACAATAAAAATTCCCTACGTATTAGATACTTGGGAAACCGAGGAAACCGGTGAACAGTGGAATGCACATTCGAGAGATAAACTTCAAACGGTTCTTCAATACCCTACCCTAGAATCGGTTATGGTCACCATGACTATCGGTATTGAGGAAGCCAAAGAAATTATCTTGGATTACCTAACCCGGTTAGACAGCGCTCGGTCATAGACGGGGACTCTATTGCTTCGTAGGTCACATTAAAGGTCATAAAATGCAGTCGTTCGAGACATTATCAATCGCCATTAAAGGACCATTCGCTCACATAACATTGAATCGCCCCGCAGTGAAAAACGCGATGAACAACCAGATGGTGCTCGATTTGATTGCCTGTTTTGAAGCGTTAAAAGATGATCGCCAGATTCGTGCGGTCGTGTTGAATGGGGCAAATGGCACATTTTGCGCAGGTGGCGATATTAAAGAAATGGCGCAGGCAGTAGAGAACGGCGACAGTGACAATTTTTCAGGTGTTCTCGATCATATGCTCCGAACAATTAACGAAGCACCGCAGGTCGTCATCGCCAAAGTCGAAGGTGCAGCGATGGGCGGTGGCTTCGGCATTGTGTGCGTGTCAGACATTGCAATTGCCAGTACCGAAGCCAAGTTAGGGCTGCCGGAGGTGCGTTTAGGTATTGTTCCCGCCTTAATTTCCCCCTATGTGATTGATCGCGTAGGACTCATGCGAGCTCGTGAATTAATGTTGACCGGACGGCGATTTGATGGGCTAAAAGCACAAGATTATGGGGTTGTGCATGAAGCCATCGTCCCAAATGAATTGGACGCACGGATTACAGTCATTCTGGATGAGATTAATAAATGTAGCCCGAACGCATTGGCAGCCTGCAAACGGTTGATATTCGCAGTGAAGGACGTGCCAACCAACCAAACCGTCGACTACCGGGCAAATTTATTGACTGAACTACGACATAGTGTGGATGGGCAAGAAGGAATGCGAGCATTTGTGGAAAAGCGCGCGCCCAAATGGGCACAGCAAAAATAATTGACCATTAATCCATGTGAATACAATATCGCGATTTTGAATGTCGAAACACAACTCAAAGCTAGACACGATCAACTTAACTTTAGCCAATTACAAAATAGAAACTTTCCACTAAAACGTAGCGCTCGGCTTGCCAAGAACTTCCGTTCTGGTGTATTATAATTTTCGGAGAAATCAAGTTCCTTCAAATACGCAAATTACCACTGATAGGGGTCAAAAATTCTCCGATTTTGACCATCACTGTAACATCTCCGCAACATGCTTAGTCTAATCTAGCGTAGTACCTTTTTTCTAACTCCAAATCATTGGGAGGCAATATGAAGAGATTGAATATTCGCTCAGGGCGCATCGTCGCCTTATTAGTTGTCGTGCTGCTTATGACCGGCAGCGTATTGAGTACACGAGCTGCGGGTGGCACTTTACGCATCGGCGCAGTTGCGCCCAAGGTGCTTGATCCGGCGCTCGGTTCAAATGACCCCGAAATCCTTTTTAATCGCAGTATTTATGATTATCTCGTAGATGTCCTGCCAGATCGCAACTTGGCACCGAACCTGGCAAAATCGTGGACGATTAGCGAAGATGGACTGACCTATACCTTCGCGCTCGAAGAAGGTGTGAAATTCCACGATGGTTCCGCCTTTAGTTCAGCGGATGTGGTGTTCACCTTCCAGCGCTTGGTAGCAGTTCAGTCGCCCGCGTTGAACCTGCTTGGCGAGTTTGAAGTGAGCGCGCCGGATGCAAACACGGCAGTGTTTACCTTAACCGCGCCAAATGCTGACTTCCTCTATGGCATCGGCAACCAATTGTCGCTCATTTTGAAAAATGGTTCTGAAACACCCAATGAATTGGCAACCGGTGATAATCCGTATGCCAATTTCAATGGCACTGGCCCCTTTGTACTCACCTCCTACAAGGATGGGGAAAGCGCAACCCTGACCAAGAATGCTGACTACTGGAAAGCTGGTCAGCCTTTATTGGATAGTGTTGAATTCAAGTTCATCAATGATCCGGTTACACAGGTCAACGCGCTTAAAAGCGGCGATGTCGATTTCATCTTCAAGATAAGCCCCGACCAAGTTGCAGGCCTCGAAAACGAAAGTGGCATTACCCTCATCCAGACAACCACCAACCAGCACCCTGTAATCCGTCTACGCACGGATCAAGGCCCCGGTCAGGACGTGAAAGTACGTCAGGCATTCAAATATGCCACCGATCGTGCCGAACTGAATGATCTGGTGCTCGAAGGACGAGGCACCGTGGGAAATAACGATCCGATTGGTCCCGGATACGCGGCTTTCTACGATGCTGACATCGAAACGCAGCCATATGATCCTGAAAAGGCAAAGGCACTACTGGCTGAAGCAGGCTATCCTGATGGCTTGACCATCAAACTGCAAACGATAAACGTACTCGGTTACGACACTTTAGCAACTGTGCTGCAACAGCAGTGGGCAAACGCCGGGATTACGGCTGAAATTCAAGTAAATGAAGAAGGCTTCTATTATGATGACAGCAACCCCGACAACTGGTTAAAGGCTGATTTGGGCATTACCGGTTGGGGCGACCGTCCTGTTCCGCAGGGCTATTTTGCACAAGCGTATGCCACTGGTGCAAGCTACAACGAAACCCATTGGTCAGACCCTGAACTTGATGCTCTGATTCAAGAAGCCAGTGTCACATCGGACGAAACAGCTCGTGTTGCCATCTATCATAAAATCTCGGAAATTTTCAACGAGAGCGGCCCAATTATCATTCCGTGGTTCGCACCTGTGTTCTCGGCAACGCGCGAGAACGTTACCGGTGTGGCTGTAGCCCCCTTCCCCGGCTTGACCGATCTACGAGGCGTGTCAGTCGGCTAGAAATAATTATCCTTATGGTACCCCCTTCGCAACACACGAAGGGGGTATTTCATTCTATTGGTACTATCAAAACGTTATGGAAAGTATGGCTCCAAGTGTCGTCCCAAAATCGGGTGCTTCGCGCCTAAAGCGCTGGACTGCCCCGTTACTGAGCATCATCTTCCGTTTGGCTTCACGCCCATTATCCATGCTCGGATTAATCGTCGTCGTGATATTCATATTGATGGCATTATTTGGGCCAGCAATTGCGCCTCATAAATTTGACGAGATCATTAAAGGCGCAGCACGTCTATCACCATCCTCGTCATACTTTTTTGGGACGGACAAATTAGGGCGTGATGTTTTCAGTCGGGTTCTATGGGGCGCACGGGAAGTCATCATCATACCGGGTGTTGCAACCAGCATTGCAGTGACGATTGGCGCGGTAATTGGCATGGCGACTGCTTATTATGGTGGCTGGATAGACGAAGTCGTTTCGCGCTTGTTGGATAGTTTACTCTCAATACCAGCGATGTTACTCGCTCTGGTCATGTTAGGAGTAATTGGGCCGTCACCAATCGGTATCGTCATCGTCATTGTCCTGCTGTATGTGCCGATAGTAGCGCGGGTCATACGCAGTGCGACTCTTAACGTTCGGAATAGTGGGTTTATCGAAGCCGCACGCCTACGTGGCGAAGCAAACTGGTATATCCTATTCCGCGAGATTTTGCCGAGTGTATTACCTGCCTTAACGGTGGAAACAGCCCTTCGATTTTCTTATGCCATCTTTTTGACAGCGTCTCTCGGTTTTCTGGGTTTAGGCGTACAACCGCCATCTCCTGATTGGGGGCGCATGGTCAATGAAGCACGGGAAAGCTACGACCGTACACCTTGGGCATTGTGGTTTCCGGCAGGAGCAATTGCTACACTCGTTATCGGGGTAAATTTGTTAGCGGATGGCTTGCGGCGTATCTTCCGCTATGAAGGAAGTTAACAGAAATAAAAAGAGCGACTTGTGAAAGTCGCCCTTAAGTTGAGAAGGCTAATTGCCGACTAAATGTTGCGAATGACGTTGGAAAACATATTACCGACTGATGATCCGAAAGTCGCCAGAATTACAATAACGGCAATTGCCACCAGCACCAAAATCAACGCATACTCGACAAGACCCTGACCTTCTTCGCGGGGCATATATAACATACTGATTACCCCTAGAATGTTGTGGTCGAAATTACAGGTTCTTGACGAGATTCGAGAAAATGTTACCAATAGCCGGGCCAAGCAGTGCCAAAATGACAATGACAACAACAGCGACCAGAACCAAAATCAGAGCGTATTCTACCAAACCTTGTCCTTCTTCACGGGGCATGTACAACATTATGAGTTCTCCTATTAATACGATAATTGGGATGACAGATGATAAAGTGATTATGTCATTTCCCTATGAATAACGTTAATGCAATCTCACTTCAGTGTCAAGCAAAAAGTATTAATTTTTCCCTAATTTACTTTACCTTAATGGAAGCCATGATTTAATGACACAGCCATCAGTAATTGAAGCACAGCATCTGCACATCGATTATCAACTGGGTAAACAGTGGGTGAATGTTGTCCGCGATGTCTCGTTAGAGATCAAAGCATTTGAAATTCATGGGCTCGTCGGTGAAAGCGGCAGCGGGAAATCCACCTTGGCACTGGCACTTATGCGCTATATGGCGAAGAATGCGCGCATCTCCTCTGGCGACATTTTACTCGATGGACAAAGTTTGTTAAAGCAAAGCGACAACGATATGCGCCGCATATGGGGGCGCGACATTTGCCTTGTGCCCCAAGATCCATTGGCAGCGCTAAATCCATCCTATACCGTCGGCAACCAGATTGCTGAAATAACCATACTGCACGATAAACTAACCCAAAAGCAAGCATGGCACAAAGCAGTCGAGATGCTCGAAAAAGTCCGAATTGCCGACCCTGAAAGTGTTGCGAAGAAATATCCGCACCAGCTCAGTGGCGGAATGCAGCAGCGGGTCACCATCGCTATGGCATTGAGCACGCGTCCGCGCCTGCTCGTGCTAGACGAGCCGACCACCGCACTTGATGTCACCACCGAGGCCACCATCCTTGATTTATTCCGTGATCTTATTCGTGATAACGGAGCAGCAGCTCTCTACGTATCCCATAATCTGGGCGTAATCGCGCAAATGTGTGATCGGGTGACGGTTCTATATGGCGGCGAAATCATGGCAAGTACCACAGTTAACGACATTTTCGCCAATCCCGTTCACCCATACACCATCGGTTTGCTGGCAAGCATCCCACGGGCAATTGAGGGAGTTGAAACACGCCTGCCCACTATGGAAGGCATCGCGCCATCGCTGTCGGATCGCCCTCAAGGATGTGTATTTGCGCCCCGCTGCCCTATCGCACTAACGATCTGCCATGAACAAAAACCACCGCTAGAAGTCATCGAAGATGGGCGCACCATAAAGTGCCACCGCTGGCACGAGATTATCAGTGGCGAAGTCACTGTAAATAACCATCATCCGATGCCAGTAACCGGTGGATTACTACCAATTGCCAACGAATATGTTTTTAAAGCAACAAACGTCTCCAAACAATATGGGTCACAATCTATTTTGGATCGCCTCACAGGGAGCGAAGGGCGCTTCGTCCACGCGGTAGATGATGTTTCGATAACAGTTCGAGCACGAGCAACATTGGGTCTAGTGGGCGAAAGTGGCAGCGGGAAAACCACATTGGCACGCTGTATTGTCGGCCTAGAAAGTGCAAATTCCGGCGACATGATCTTAATTGATGTTCCCATCTCGCGGCATTTGACCGAGCGTCCCCAAACCGTCAAGCGTGATTTGCAGATGGTCTTTCAAAATCCGAGTGATACATTGAACCCTTACCAAACTGTAGGCAGTGCACTGGAACGAACAATACAATTGCTAAACAGCGACTCATTAACTCGCGAGCAATTGCAAGCCAAAGTGACCAGTTTGTTAGCAGTCGTACGCTTGCCAGCCGACTATGCCAACCGCTATCCGGCTGAACTGAGTGGCGGCGAGAAGCAGCGCGTCGCCATCGCCCGTGCATTTGCCGCGAATCCGGCGCTGGTCGTGGCCGATGAACCAACATCATCATTGGATGTATCCGTGCAAGCCGTCGTCCTTAACTTATTGAAAGATTTACGCGCGCAGGAAGGCGCATCATACCTCTTCATCTCCCATGACTTGCGGGCAGTCACCTATCTGGCAGACTGGTTGATCGTCATGTACTTGGGGCAAATCGTTGAAGAAGGCACAACCGACCACGTCTATAATTTCCCGTCGCACCCCTATACCGAGGCTCTTGTTTCGGCTATACCCGTACCGGATCCAAATGTAAAGCAAGGCCATATTCGGTTGGATGGCAATATACCCAGTGCGGCCAATTTGCCTACGGGCTGCCGATTTCATACCCGCTGCCCCCGTAAAATTGGCGCGATTTGCGAGCAGGAAGAACCCCCGTGGCGCGATGCTGGCGAAGGCCACCTCATCCGCTGTCACATTCCAATTGAAGACCTCATAAGTCTGCAATCGCAACCGACCACAGAAGAAAAGGCAAGGTAACCCATATGCTGAGATTTTTGGTGCGGCGTGTGGCGCTGTTAGGGGTAACTATGCTGATTACCTCGGTTATTATTTTTGGACTGACTCAGCTAGTGCCCGGCGATGTAGCGAGGCTGATTTTGGGGCGAGATGCTTCTCCAGAAGCCTTACAGGCGCTGCGCGATGAATTCGGATTAAACGCGTCGCCGCCAGAACAGTATGTTCATTGGCTAGGTGGATTCTTAACTGGCGATTGGGGTCGTTCATTTACAGGAGCAAATCAAGAAGTGCGCCCCTTAGTTATCGAGCGCTTAGGGAACTCAATGCGGCTGGCACTCATGACGATGTTAATCAGCATTCCTCTTTCGATATTGCTAGGCGTACTCGCCGCTTTGAATGAGAATACGTGGATCGATAGTGCAATCTCGGTACTGACTCTTTCAGTCGTCGGCTTGCCTGAATTCGTAACTGGATTGGTATTAATAAACGGCTTGGCGCTTGGGGTAAATGCCCTCGGCTTACCAGCCACATCTTCTGTGCCGGATAACACAATTGGTGATTGGATACACGAACTTATATTACCGTCTATCACTGCCACATTCGTACTCCTCGGATACGTATCCCGCTTAACACGGGCGGGCGTGTTGGACGAACTTAAAAAACCTTATGTGCGAACAGCCACACTCAAGGGGCTGCCCCAACGCACCATCATCTTCAAGCATGTCTTGCGTAATGCCCTGCTGCCTACCATAACGGTGATCGCTATCAGCTTCGGCTGGCTCATCGGCGGCCTCGTGGTGATTGAAAACGTCTATAACTATCCCGGTTTAGGCGCACTGCTCGTCGATGCCGTGAAACAGAAAAACTTATTCTTGTTGCAGGCCATCACAATGGTGACAATTTTCTTCTTCGCCGTAGCCAACCTTGCTGCCGATATTCTCTATGCCATTCTCAACCCGCGTGTACGACTGGAGTAAGCTGTTAGTGTTAACATGAATATTTCATGACACACAGCATCACAGGGATATAATGAAGATGAAACGTTGTTTATGGTTAGACGGAGGCAAATCGAAATGCCACTCTATGATTATCGCTGCGAAGCCTGTGAAAAGCCTTTTGAAGCCCAACATGGGTTTAATGATCCCATCCCCGTTTGTCCCAATTGTGGAAATGCTTCAGTCAAGCGCCTGATTACCACTGTGCCTTCAATCGCGCGTGGTGTGTTGGCAAATGCGGGTGACAGTCGCGGTGCCAGCAAAGAACAGCTCAAAGATAAGTGGGCCGAAGAAACCCCAAAATTGCGTAAACAATTGGTTGATAAACTTGGTGAGGATTTCGTCCGAAAAAATGCCCCGACACTCGGCGGTTCAGAATAAACCATGAACTCAATCGCCTTTGACCGGGCAGCCACCTTTTATGATGATACCCGTGGCTTTCCGCCGGGTGTAGAGCATGACGCAGCCGCAACCATTGTTCGCGCGGGTAATCTCGCGGCGACGAGCCGCCTACTTGAAGTTGGTGTTGGCACAGGGCGGATCGCGCTACCGCTTGCGAAACGAGTCGGTGAAGTCTACGGGCTTGACCTCTCACGTCCCATGATGCTCCGCTTGCGCGAAAAGCAGACAGATGAGGCCGTCTACTTAGTACAGGGTGATGCGACGCACCTGCCCTACCCTGACCACAGCTTTGACGCGGTAGTCGCCGTCCATGTGTTCCATCTAATTCCTAACTGGCAGGCTGTCATCGCCGAATTAACCCGCGTCCTAAAACCGGATGCACCTGTCATCCACTGCTGGTCACAAAATGACGACGTATTCAAATTGTTGTGGGACGCTTGGCGTTCCGCCATCCCCGCTCAAGAAGCCGCAGACGTTGGCCTGCGTTGGAACAACAACGAAGGAGCTTTGGAAGATATAGGCTGGCGTGCAGGTCAAGCACAAACATTCAACTTCACCTATGGGCGCAGCCCTGCACTGTTCATATCGCAGCTTGCCAACCGCATCTGGTCTCAAACATGGCGGTTGACGGACGACTCATTGGCAAAGGGCGTAGTAGCCGTCACTGCGTTGGTCGAGCGTAATTATACTCATCCCGAAAACGAGGTCGCAGTTGAAGGTCAATTCATAGCAAAGACCTATTATCCACCTCGGTAGTAGTCACGTAAAAGCGTAGGAGTACTTATAGCCGTTGGTGCGGATGTCAACGGCAGTCTATAATCGTCGTACCGTTGGGATAAGCGAGGATGACGATGGTTCGACCGCTGCACATTCGCGGAGCACACATATGGGACGGCAGCAAGACAACTGTACGCGACCTGTTTACGGATGGCGACCGGATTGTGTCTGCCCCTGTGTCCGGCGCACAGGTGATTGATCTTGACGGCTATACCATCTTCCCCGGTTTAATTAATGCCCACGACCATCTCGAACTGAATCATTACCCCCGCAGCAAGTTCCGAGAAAAATACGACAACGCCCACCAATGGGGCGAGGATATGAACATACGTATAAATGACGAGCCGTATAAATCCCTGCGTGCCTATCCTCTGTGGGACAAACTGTTCATCGGTGGCTTGAAAAACCTGCTTTGCGGCGCGACAACCGTAGCCCACCATAACCCTCCCCATAAGGAACTCTGGCGTAAAGACTTCCCCGTACGTGTCCTCAAGCAGTACGGCTGGGCACACTCTCTCCACTTCAGCACCGACGAAGAAATCGTCCGTTCCTACCAAAGCACACCCAAAGACTGGCCTTGGTTCATCCACCTTGCGGAAGGCACAGATGATGTGGCAGCAGGCGAATATCAGAGGCTAAAGTCACTGGGCTGCGTCGGAGTAAACACAGTAATTGTTCATGGCGTAGGCATGAGTGAGGAAGACATAACCGATGCATCACTCCAAAATATTCAAGGTTTTGTGTGGTGTCCTTCTACAAACGTGTTTTTACTTGAAGCACATGCGAACATCAAACTTTGGAAAGAACTCGGCGTACATATTGGATTGGGAAATGACTCTCGTTTGACATCAGATGCCGATTTTCTGGCCGAGATCAGTTGTGCTCGAGCAAATCCCTATATCGTGCATCAATGGACAACCCAAGACTTTATCAGCATTGTTACAAAAGACAGTGCGCTGGTATTAGGGAATCATGATATCGGCACTTTAGCGCCAGATACATTCAGTGATTTTTTTATTTATGGCTCGCGGTGGGTAACTGAATATCAACATCCAGCGCCGCCCCTTTACCGTCCAAATCTCTCACTCATCGTCAAAGGCGGCGTGCCACAAATTGGCGACCCTGAACTGATGGCAAAGTTCGACGACATAAAAACGGTAGACGCAGCATTGGATGGCAAGCCCAAATCAATCCATATCGAACTAGCGAAGCGTATCCATGCCAACAGTCTGAAAGAGTCAGGCTTGGAAGTGGATGTCATACCCAAGCCCAAACTGTTCCAATTTAATTGACCCGCAAAGAAAACAGGAAACCAACAAACCATGACTGACGTTCTTTTCGGACAATCTTACTACCTGCGCTTTGACCCAAAGTTATGGGATGCCATGCAGCCTTATCCGCCACAGGGAACGCTGTATGCCGCAGCCTACATGCGTCAAAAAGGATATGCGGTAGCACTCTTCGACGCGATGCTTGCCGAAGGCACATACGAATGGGCAGCCGCGCTCAAGCAGTATCAGCCCAAATATGCGGTGCTGTTCGAGGACAACTTCAATTACCTGAGCAAGATGAGTCTGCTGCGGATGCGTGATGCGGCCTTCGAGATGATCGCTATGGCGAAGGCGCAGGGCTGCACGGTTATCGTCACCGGCGCGGACATGACCGATCACGCCGAGCAATATTTGCGTCACAATGCCGATTATGTACTTATGGGTGAAGGCGATGAAACATTAGGCGTGTTAATCGATTATCTCACTCAAACCCAGCAGATAGACGAAACCGAACTCTACCAGATACAGGGGTTGGCATATCTGCACGATGGACGCATGGTGAAGACCCCAGCGCGTCCCGTCATCCGCGATTTGAATGCCCTACCCTTTCCTGCGTGGGATCTCGTTGACCGTGAAAAATACCGCAGCGTTTGGATGCAGAATCACGGTTACTACTCGATGAATCTGGTAACGACGCGCGGTTGTCCCTTCCACTGCAATTGGTGCGCCAAGCCCATCTGGGGGCAGAAATATAACGTTCGCAGCGCCGCCAACGTGGTCGACGAAATGGCTTGGCTGAAAGCCAACTTCAATCCTGACCACATCTGGTTTATGGATGACATCATGGGTATTCAAGATCGCTGGATCGAAGAATTCGCTGATCTGCTCGAAGCCCGCAATCTACAAATTCCGTTTAAGAGCCTCAACCGTGTCGATTTGCTCTTACGTGGCAACACCATCCCCGCATTAGCGCGAGCAGGTGCGAAGATCGTCTGGGTCGGCGCGGAAAGCGGTTCACAGAAGATCCTTGATGCGATGGACAAGGGCACGCAGGTCACTCAAATATATGAAGCCACACGCAAGCTCCACGCACACGGTGTAAAAGTCGCCTTCTTCCTGCAATTCGGCTATCCCGGTGAAACCCGTGAAGACATTGAACTGACCTTGAAAATGGTGCGCGACCTCATGCCGGATGACATCGGCATCAGCGTAAGTTACCCGCTGCCGGGGACTCCCTTCTATGAGAGCGTTAAGCACGAACTTGGCGAACGCGTCAATTGGATGGATAGCGCAGACTTAGCCATGCTCTACAAAGGCCCGTTCGCCACCGAGTTTTACCGCCAACTGCACACGGTTGTGCATAAAGATTACCGTTCGCGCAAAACATGGGGTGAGCTTAAAGCGCTCGTCCGCAATCCCGTTAACTTACGCCCTGCTCTGCTTAAGCAATCAGCCGCCATGATCTACCATCGCCTGACCCTGCCTAGCGCAGTCGCCAAACTCGACTCACTGGCACAACTGCCTCACGAACCCACGCGAGTCAGCAATGTGGTAATTAGCGGCTGACCTTCAGCACAAGTACAATAGGGTTAACGCACGTTTGCTGGGAGATTGAGCAATGACAATAAAAGTGCCCGATTCGACAAAACTTGGTGATTTAACGCTCGGTGAATTCAAAACGGTTGTACGTGCTATTGTCGAGGACGCGGTTCAAAAAGCCGTATTTGAACTTGAGCAAGAATTACCAGACCCGGATGCGGGAAAGGAATTGTGCCCTCAATTCGCTGATAAATTGCGACAAGCACTTCATGAGGAAGAATCGCTCATCTCATTCGATACCGTTGCAAAAGAAATTGGATTGAATGAGTAATTCGCACTCCATAGGATTCCGTCATGCAGCCGCAGCCGATCTCAAGCGTTTAGATCGTTCTGTGATCGAACGTATTCTAGATAAACTATTATGGGTCGCCCGCAATGTTGAAAGTATTCACCACGAGGAATTAACAGGACAATGGGCAGGCTATTTTTGTTTTAGAGTCGGTGACTATCGCGTCATCTATCGAATCGAACATAGCGAGCATCTGATTATAATCGAAGCAATTGGGCATCAGGGTGATGTCTATGTTGACTAATTTTGCGGAGTAACTTTACCAATGGACATACTCCTCGCACACGGTTACTTTCTATACGAGGATCCCCACGAACTGAAAGTGATGAAACCGTATCCGCCGTTAGGGATACTGTATATCTCTTCCTACCTTAAGAAACAGGGCTTTGATGTCGGCGTGTTCGACTCAACCTTTAACAGCATGGCAAGTTTTAAAACGCAGGTGGCGACCGAACGCCCGTCGGTAGTCGGCATCTACACCAATATGATGACCAAACGCAACGTGCTAGAGATGACCCGCGCCTGCAAAGCGGCAGGAGCTATTGTGGTACTCGGTGGCCCGGAGCCTCCCTATTACGCCGAACAGTATCTTACGCATGGTGCGGACATCATCATCAAAGGTGAAGGTGAACTAACGCTTGAAGAACTTCTGCCGCATCTCGCCCAACACGGATTGCAGCAGCTAGATTTCATCAATGGCATCGCCTTCTTAAACAGTGACGGCAAACTGGTGGAAACCTTGCCCCGCGCCTTCATTGCTGATCTCAGCGCCAACCCGTGGCCTGACCGCGAGGCCATTGACATTCCCCAATATATGAAGGTCTGGAAAGACAATCACGGTACAAGTTCAGTTTCTGTCATTCAAGCGCGTGGCTGTCCTTTCACTTGTCACTGGTGCAGCCATTCCGTCTACGGCAACTCCCATCGCCGCCGCACCCCCGAAGACGCAGCCGATGAAGTCCTCTGGATTAAAGAGCGCTATAACCCCGACCTCATCTGGTATGCCGATGATGTTTTCACCATCAACTACAAATGGTTCTTTCAATATGCCGCTGCCTTGAAAGACCGTGGCGTGAAAATCCCCTTTGAAGGCATCTCACGCGCAGATCGACTCAACGAAGAGGTCGTCAAGACACTGGCGGATATGGGCTGCTTCCGCCTGTGGAACGGATCGGAAAGCGGTTCACAGCAAGTGCTGGATGCGATGGATCGCAAAGTAAAAGTCAAAGATGTGCAGGAGAAAACCCACCTCTTACAGCGTTACGGCATCGAAACCGGCATGTTCATCATGCTCGGCTACGAAGGCGAAACCATCCAGAATTTAGAAGAAACAGTTGAGCACCTCAAGATTTCGAACCCCGACTTATTCCTGACCACCGTCGCCTATCCCATCAAAGGCACGAAGTATTACACCGAAGTCGAAAGCCGCGTACTCGCCGACAAAAGCTGGGACGAACGCAGCGACCGCGATTTGACGGTGGCAGGGCGCTATTCACGACGTTTTTATAGTTACGCCACCCGCTGGATGGTAAACGAAGTGGCGCTCAATCGTGCCAAAATCAAAGGCAATGTACCCTTGAAGCGGCGGCTCAAAATGCTGGCGAATGCCAAATTCGGGCGGCTGGGGATGCTGCTGACACAAAGCGAGAAAGAAAATCACGGGCAGCGTATCCATGAGCCAGCCCCAAGCATTTGATCCGCTGGCTTCGACCTACGACAACACCTTCACCCATACCTCTATCGGGCAGTATTTGCGTGGGATTGTACACTTACGGCTGACACAGCATTTCCATGCAGGCCATCATGTGCTGGAAATGGGCTGCGGCACAGGTGAGGATGCGCTCCGGTTAGCAGAACACGGCGTGCAAATCACAGCCACCGATGTCAGCGACGCGATGCTCACGGTAGCACGTGCAAAATGTGCATCCAACCCGTTGGTACAGGTCGAAAAGCTGGATTTACGCGCACTCAACACCAATAGCGGCCATTTCCAGAAACTTGACGGTGTATTCAGCAACTTTGGCCCGATGAACTGTCTGGGCGAATGGCGCACGCTGGCGGCGTGGGGGGGGG
>JBBSBS010000087.1:0-18856 GCA_038251045.1 Aggregatilineales bacterium
CCAGGACTTGCTGGATGTGTTCTTCGTCATTCATGACCCGACCTCGCTCAACCGTCAGGGTAACGATGTCGGTACGCAATACCGCTCGGCCATTTATTATCATACGCCGGAACAGAAGGCCATCGCCGAAGAGACGATTGCTGCCTTGGACGCGGAACACCGCTGGAACAGCCCGATTGTGACCGAAGTGACACCCGCCTCAACTTTCTACATTGCTGAAGATTATCATCAGGAATACTTCGCCAACAATCCTAACCAGTCGTATTGCCAGTTTGTGGTCGCCCCCAAGGTTGCCAAGTTCCGCAAGTACTACATGGAAAAGCTCAAGGTCTAAACAGACTTAAGCGCCATTAGAGACTAAAAAGGGGTTTGCCGTGTGCAAACCCCTTTTGATTACGCGAATTCGATTTCAGCCGTCGGTTTAACCTTCGCAAACGAGTCATTCATCACATTATTATGATGCTTGATGATGTCAGTAGCTTTCAATACACCGCTGTCAAACGTAGTGTGGGCATCGCCCGCCAGCGTCACCTCATACCCGCGCGAAAACGCCGCGCGGCAGGAAGTATCCACACACATTTCGGTTTGCATACCCGCCACCACAAGTTTCTTGATGCCCATTTCGGCTAAAACCGCCTGCAAATTGGTATCCTGAAAGGCATCCGGATTGTGCTTTTGCACGACTGTATCCCCTGCTTGTGGCGCAATCGCTGGATGAATCGCAAAAGTGGGTTTGCTAGGGTGCAGAGAATCCTCGATCCAATCAGCACTATGCTGAACGAAAATGACGGGTATGTCGCTGCTCCGCGCCTTGTCTATCAGTGCTTTGACATTGTTAATCAACCGGTCAGGTTCAAAAGCACCTTCTTCTATCAGGCCAATTTGAACATCAATAACCATCAACGCTGTATCGCTAGCCATTCCCACACCCCTCTCAGAATTTATGTTCGTTTTCATAGAATAGTCCAAAACAGGCGTTCTGTCAAAGGCGGCTAATCATACATTTCCTCGACCAAATCCACATTGATGCCGACCCCCGCCATTCCCCCCTGCATCGCGGCGACAATCAACTGCCGCACTGGGCTCGCCATATCACCCGCCGCATACACACCCTTAGTCGTCGTCCGTCCTAGCATATCAATCTTGACCAATCCATTTTCGGTCATCTCACATCCCAACTGAGCCGCAAAATCGGAGTGTTGGGACGTAATCGGACGCACGAAAATGGCTTTCCGGGGCAGTGTTGTGCCATCCGCAAATACAATACGCTCAACCTGAGTCTCTTGTCCTTCAAAGCGCGCGACGGGCGTTTCAATGATCTGGATGCCATGCGCCCGCAAAGAATCAGCCACCTCTGCATCAAACGTTGCCGCGCCGTCTGTACAGATAACCACATCCGCTGTTAGCACCCGCAGCAATTTGGCAAGATGAACCGCCCCATCGCCGTTGGCATAAATCGCTACCGGTTGGTCGCGCTGTTCCCATCCGTCACAGTACGGGCAGTGGAAAACACTGCGTCCCCAGAAGGGCTCGATCCCTGCTACTGGTGGCAGTGTATCTTTCATACCGCTGGCAAGCAGCACCTTCTGCGTCATAAAATGACTACCATCATTCAACGTGACTGCGAATTGTCCATCGTCTGGCACAATCTGCCGCACGTCTCCGCTGTGGATTTGGACAGTTTCATAAGGGCGTAACTGCTCTCTGCCGATAGTGAGCAGTTCGCTCGGTGCAATCCCATCCCGCGAAAAGAAATTGTGTGCTGCGTGGGTAAAACGGTTGGCGGGTTTCTGGCTGTCCACAACCATCACCTTATGCCTGAAGCGCCCCAGATACATCGCCGCACTCAACCCCGCAACACCACCCCCAACAATCAAAACATCTACCATACAGACCTCCGTTATGATACATTGTATCAATTAGAGGATCGTCGTGAGCGCTATCTTACCTACTAATTTTTTCATTCCTAGCGCATTGAATTTATGTTTTGAGCCGCTGCTCGGTCAACATGAGCAGGTTCACAATATTCTCACCTTTCGCATTTACACTTCGGCATACAATGAAGCATAGTCGTTCATCCTACTATGACACTACACAGACAGGTCGAGCGTGGATAGGAGATAGAGCTAATGCTCTTGAACACATGGCGGAACAGATTGCTTACGCTGACTTTGATGCTGACACTTTCCATCAGTCTCGTACAGGCACAGGCTGCGGATATCGAATGGGAAACCCGCTTCAACCATACCTTGGGCATCAGCTTTCAACTGCCAAAAGGGTATGACTTAACCCCCTCCAGCGTTTTCACGTACAGCGATGGCAAATCCACCATCTATTTTCAGGCGGAACCAAACCGCCGCATTCACCGCCGTGCGTTGGATGAAGCCTGCAATCGTCTTGCCAGTGAAACACCCGGCTATGATTATGAAATCGTCAACGGTGGCAAACGCAGTATTTGCCTCTATACCAGCCGCATGGATCGAACCGGATTCACCAGCATCATCCCACCCCAAAGCCGCAAAACGGCCAATGGTCAGAACTACGACTACCTCCTCGTATCCGCGCCCGCCGCCGAGCTGCTGCGGCTGACCGAAAGCATCAGCTTTGAAGATCAAGTCTCGGCTGTGCGTTATCTGGATGAAGCGCTGCGCCTCGTGCGGGCGAATTTCGTCTATGTGCATGATGTCAACTGGGATGCGCTTTACCAGAAGGCGATGGCCTCGGTTGATCAATTTAGTTCGTTGGATGATGCCCGTTTGGCCCTCAAAGATGTCTTTAATGCGCTCAATGATGTGAGCGCCCACAATGCCGATATTTTCTCGCCCGATGATATAGCGTCCAGTCGCGGGTATGGTTTCGAGCAGGCCATATTAGCAGGTGATCTTTTCCGTACAATCACGCTCATCTATCCCAATTCACCTGCGACGATTGTCGGGTTGAAAGTGGGCGATAGGATACAAACCATCAACGGGCTATCGGCTGTGGATGCCCCCGAACTCGATGGGCAAACAGTCATGCGCCTCGAAGTAGAGCGCCCCGGTGACTCGCGTTTGTTTCGCTTCCGTATCGTCCCCGGCTTTTATAGCACGTCACTTCCCGTCATCGGTCGCCACCTCAAGGATCAAATCAGCTATATCGAAACCTATACGGCGGGCATTGGTAACCGAGATTCCAGTTACCCCGATGATGCCCAGCAGCTTATCCGCAAATTGGATCAGCAGGGCACATGCGGCTGGATTGTGGATGTGCGCCGCAATCCGGGTGGGCAGGCACTCACCATGAGTCTGGCATTAGCGCCCCTTCGTGGGGACGGTCGCTGGTTCGGCCTAAAGAACATCATCGGTGATGTGACATGGTATTCCTACCAGTTCGATAGCTTCCCCGATATTACCGACCAGTTCAAAATTCAAAATCCCTATGTCGTGCAGGCACAAGACCCGCCCATCGCTGTATTGGTGAGTCCCTATACCGCCAGCATGGGCGAAATGACCGCCTATATCTTCCAGAGTCGCAAAGATGCCACGACCCGCATATTTGGCGAAGCAACCGGCGGCTATCTCAGCGACGGCCTGAAAATTATCCCCTTGTTCGACGGCACGATTATGGATGTAGTCAGTGATGTGAGCATCACGCCAGATGGTAAACCGCTGCCGAAATACATCGAGCCGGATGTAGTCATCCCCACCAACTACACCTTATACGGAACCGATAACGATCCGCTGATACAAGCCGCCAGTGCGTGGCTTGCCGAACAGCCGCAGTGTGCAGGGCAGACAACCGTAACCCCACAACAGCCGAGCGCACAGGTTAGCGGTGAAATCCGCTTTGTGGCGACCAATGGCGGCGTGGTCAACATCCGTTCCGGGCCGAGTACCAACGACAGCATCGTGATCAAGCTGCCTAACGGCACCCAACTAGAAGTGATCGACCGCAGCGCCGACGGTCAGTGGTTCTACGTCCGCTTTGAAGGCGGCGAAGGCTGGATCTCGGCTGGCTTAACCCGTACCGCTACCTTTACCAAACAGTAGGTCATGCTATAGTGCGAAAATTCATCATCACCGGCCTTCTATTACTGACCGTCAGCGGCGCAGCCTTGATGCAGCCCGCCTCACCCACGCCTACACCCGTTGTTCTTGGTGCCGTCAACGCCACCACGCCTACACCCCGCCCACCCAAAGCAGCAGACCCGCGCCCTACCATCTGTTCCGCTCCCTACCAAACCGGATGGGAACGCCATGAAGTACAGGCCGGGGATACGCTATCCAACCTGATGCGCGGCATCACCCAACTTAGCGTGACACAGGCCGCCGCCCTAAACTGCATTGATGACCCCTCCGCCCTGCCAGTCGGTTCAGTCGTATGGCTGCCACCCACCCCAAAAACCACGTCGACCTGCACCCAACTGGTTAGCGATAACAGCAATTGCGTTAATGCCGCACACGGCATTCAGGGCGCACAGCAGCTTTTCCAGAACGGAATGATGATCTGGCGTGCCGATACCCAACAGATCTACGTCATTGTCAACACCACCACCGATATGCAGGTGTTTGAGGATACCTACATCGAAGGTGAACCTGATCCAAAAGCCACGCCGCCTAATACCTTTTTCGTGCCCAAGCGTGGCTTCGGTAAAATATGGACGGCACTGGATGCCGAAAAAGGCATACTCGGTTGGGCAACCGCGCCTGAAAGCCAGATCAGCCTGACAGTTCAACCCGCCGGACGCGTTTCCTACACCACCTATCTCGAATTGCCGGATAGCAGCCTTTTCGCCGTAACCGTTATCCCCGATACAAACGCGGGCTGGTGGATTCCCCTCGGTGTCAACTAATCATCTCGGCGGATAAAATCCTGCGCGTACCCGGCGTATAATACACGCGGTAACGCGCCTGTTCGTTAAAAGCCGTTTTCACAGGCTTGGGCAGATTAAAAAGTTGCCCGCCCACATCTGCTCCATAACGTCCCAGTGGCAGACGGCGCAGCGCCCAATTCCCCGCGATGGCTTCAACTCGCCCCTCAAAATCCTCATTAAAGCGTTCTAATGTCGCCAGAAGAATCGAAATCAAACAGGCAGCACAAAAGGCAATCACCACCAACCCCACCTGCAAAAGATGACCACCCACGACCACCACCAGTATCAGACTTGCCAATAATCCCAATGTGCGTAAACGCTGCTGTGCCAGCGCCTGTCGTTGATTAGCCGTCAGCACACCCAATCGGTTCGCCGTCAAATCAGCCGCCGAAAAACCGAGCACACCCGAAAGAACCATATACGGATTTGGATTTAGCATGATGGATACAACACTCCGTAATCAAAAACATACGCAGTCAACCTGTTCATTTTAGGATGCTCTATCACCAATTAATCCCCCACAATGTGGGGGTGTCCGTTCTCAGGGTTGGAAAAATGAAAGTGGTCATCTTCCCCACAGTTTTTACCGATCAGCCCGTTTAATAAAGTGAATGGTTGGTGAGACCTTATACGCGTATAATCCCACGCGAATATCTGATCTGCGGTACAATAACCATCAATTGTCGTTCAATATAATGAGGCATATCATGGACACCGCCTCAATGGTTCTGGTGATCGCTATCGTGCTGTTAGTTGCTGCGGCAGCTTTTCTGTTGTGGCGGCGCGGCGCATCCGCTCCCGTATCCGGTGAAATGCCTACAGTCGCTCAAAAAAAAGCGCCTGCCGGGCTTACCGTACCTCAACCCCATTTGGATGCCACCGAGGCCCTTCCGCTGCCTGTGTCGGAAGTTTCGCCCGGTGTGTTGGCGATGCTGGATATTGAAGATGGGCCGGATGCCTTTATCGGTGGCGCAAACGTCGGTCGCCACATCGAAATCCGCGAAAAGCGTGTCACACTAGGGCGCAATCCCAAGCAGGCCAGTATCCAGCTTTACAATGTGGATGAAACCAGCAGCGTCAGCCGCCTGCACTGCACCTTAGAATTTCACAAAACCTTGAAATGTTTCCTCATCACCGATGAAGGATCGTCATCCGGCACAAAAGTTGCCGGTCGCAGCATCGTGCCCCATAAAGGACATTCGCTAAATGATGGGGATCTCATTGAGTTGGGTATGATCGACAAGCAGGGCGCGGTTTTGCGCTTCCGCACCACCTACGACGCACCCACCGACCGCCTGCGCATCGAACCGCTTTCAGAACCCAAAGATACCATCCGCCAACCCATGAATGCCATCGTACGCGGAACCGCTCCCTTACGGCATGACGTGTTCATCAGCTACAGCCGCCGCGACCGCGACACCATGCGCCTCATACGCAGCGCCCTTGAAAAAGCACAGTTCACAGTTTGGAGTGATGAGAGTTTAGAACCCGGCAGCCCCAGTTGGAAATCCGATGTGCAGCAGGCCATCGAAGGCGCGGGATGTGTCGTAGCCATCCTGTCACCGGATGCCAAAGACTCGGAATGGGTCAGCGAAGAATTGGGATATGCCCGCATCCAAAAATGCCGCGTGTTCACCGTATTGGCGCGCGGTGACGAAAGCAATGCCATCCCCTTCGGCCTCGCTGGAATCCAGTGGATGGATATGCGTGCCGATTACGACGAAGGCATGCAAGAAATCATGCAGGAATCCGCCCTCGAACAGGTCATCGGCGCGGTTCGCGAACACCTCGGCAAATGAGCCGCAACCTTACTCTGCTGCTGGCTTCTTGCCCACCGCCGCATAGAAAAAGCCGAAGAACACGGTTTCTCGTTGATAGTGCTCTAGCTTTGCTTCCAGCCATTCCCACGGACGGCGGGTACTGTCGGTAATGATAAACAGGTCGAGGATATTCATCAGCCAGCCGATGGGCCGCGCATACCACAAATCACTTTCGCAGATGTCGGCAACGGCATATGTCCCGCCCGCTTTGAGGGCATCCCACGCCTGCTGCATCGCCTGTTCATGTCGGGGAATGACGATTAATCCCAGCGTACAAAATACCACGTCAAAATCATTTCCGGGCTGCATGGTCGCCGCGTCTGATTGAATCAGTTCGACATTCGTCCAGCCGTGCTGGTCAATCACCCGCTGCGCTGCCGCCAGCATCTCCGGGCTGTAATCAACCGCCACCAGCTTACCATTCGGGCCGATGCGCTCCATCAGATACGTAAAGTTAGCTCCGGCTCCGCAGGCAAAATCCAGCACCTTATCACCGGCTTTGATGTCCGCCAGCCGGATGATAGCCTCGCGCATTTCGATGCGGGGCCAGCGTCCAAAAATCTGAACCTGCATATCGGTATCGTTATAATCCTGCGCCCGCCGCTTGTAATAAGCATCCAGACGCGATTGTGTCAGGGCATTTTTGCTCGTCTGTCGCAGCACTGAAGCCAACGCCAGCCCGCCCAAAAGCCCTAACCAAAATTGTCGCTTCAAATAGTTATCCTCTGTTCGATATTGCGAAGGGTCTTCAAAATACTGCGGATCAATCCGTACGACACATACAGTGCTACCCACGCGAACAACGCCCGCCCTTGAAACAGCAGCAGCGTCACAATCGCCAGCAAGAGCAGCAGCCCCTTCCAACCGCGCCGCGTGATGACGCTGTTGTGTTCATAAGGGACGGCACTCACCATCAGCAGGGATGAACCTGCCATCAAGACTGCCGCCAGTGTCGGTGAGCCATAATCTTTCATCAGTTCATTCATGAAGATCACGAAGCTCGCCAATAATCCCGCCGCGACCGTTGTTGGCAATCCCACGAAGAAGCCATCTTGCTCTTCTTCTTCGCTGATGACATTAAATCGTGCTAGGCGAATCGCGCTGCACACAATCGGCAGGAAAGTAACAATGCTGCCCAGAATCGTCCAATCGGTAAAGTAAGCCCGCTGAAACAACAACGCTGGTGCAACACCATAGTTAATAGCATCTGCCAATGAATCGAAGTAACCACCAAATTTGCTGCATCCGCCCAGCTTCCGCGCCAGCTTGCCATCCATCGAGTCGAGGATGCCCGCCAGCACGATCAACCACGCAGCCGTCACAAAATACCCTTGAAAGGTATACATGATGGAGAGGTAACCCAGAAACACACTCAACGCGGTGACGCTGTTGGGTATCCAGGTGCGTTTCATCGGGAGTCGACGTACTTTCATACCAATATTGTAGCCTAAGTTTTAATAACGCATGATGGACGTAGGCTAATCTTAACAATTTTTCAAAGTGTTATGAAATAAGGTTTCTCGCCGCGATAACCCCCGCCCATCTGCTGAACAACGACTGGGTAACGCAATATAAAAATTGAATTAAATATTGGCGAAATCCATTGACACTGAAGCCAGACTCGTA
Organism: Aggregatilineales bacterium; assembly: GCA_038251045.1. Lineage (GTDB taxonomy): Bacteria > Chloroflexota > Anaerolineae > Aggregatilineales > Phototrophicaceae > CFX2. Next base: position 8,299 of record JBBSBS010000087.1, read on the forward strand.
ATATGATTTATATTGAACATTGAAATTGATTTAAATGTTGAAATCAAATCATTCATTTCAATGTATTACAAACTTAACAGGAGGGTAGGCTATGTTCAATGCCAACTTTATGCTGGCACAGGCTATCCAGTCCGATCATCTGCGAATGGCTCGCCACCAACGGCTGGGTCGCCAGATGATCCAAATCGCCCGCAAAAAACTGCTGGTGAAACGCGCTAAAAAGGAGAACCGTTGACGATGGACGGGCTTCCAAAATCGGCTGAAGCATCGAGTTAAAAGGGTAGTAGGTGAAGCCACCTGCTGCCCTTTTAATTTCTAATGGTATATTGGCAAAGGCGTTATATAATGGCATGGTATTTGATCGTCCATAGTCATAAGTAGTTACCAAAATAATGCAAGCTATTATGTCTGATGCGAAACCCAATCCGGATCAACAACCCTATAAACCGGAAGCCGAATTTAACATCAATGATCTGGAAACACTGAAGGTTCTGGCAGATCCTCTACGCCTAAATATCGTTGAACTCTGCACACAGGCTCCCCGCACCGTCAAGCAGGTCGCCTCCGTCCTCAACCTCCCGCCCACCAAACTTTACTATCACATCAAGCAGTTAGAGGAACGCTCGCTCATACGGGTTGTGGATACCCGCATCGTTTCAGGGATTGTCGAAAAACAGTATCAAGCAGCGGCCTTCAATTATCGTGTTGATCGTGAGCTTTTCTCGTTAACTTCGCAGGCCGGTAAAGAAGGTCTCAATGTCATGCTCGCCGGGTTATTCGATGATACCCGTGAAGACATCCGCAACAGTGCCGAAGCCGATGTACTGGATGTATCGCCCGATGACGACGATGACAAACCGCTAAACCGTTCGCTGCTCATTTCTCGCAACACATTTCATCTGCCGCCCGATGTTGCCGAGGATTTCTATCACCGCTTGAAGGCTTTGGTGCGCGAATATACCGACACCGAAGACAGCACGGTGGATAGCGAACAACCCTACGGCCTTTTAATCGCCCTCTATCCCTCTACCGGCACAGCCTCCTCAGATGATCCAAAGCCGTGATCTTCAGGTTGCTTAACCCGTGTCAATTGTCACATGCTCGAATGTGTAAAAAGTGCGAATATAGAATTAGAAAACACTTTAAAACGGCTGCAATCAAACTTTAAATTTATTAGAACTATAATTCATGGAAAGACCCCTCACCGCAGCAGAGGGGTCTTTTCTTTTGGGTTTTATGCCCCATTACTTCCCTTTCAGAAGCATGTGTGACAAATGCACATGACAAGACCTGACATTACTCACTACAGCCTCGGAAGCAATGGATGCATACTGGCGAGGCGTTGAGGGGCTTCTGGATGGGCGCACTCGCCATTCCTGAGGGCGGAAATTCCAAAATCGCCTTTGACTGGTATCGTACCTTCCTGCAAGGTATGGTAGATAACGGCTCATACGTCTGGTTCGCCAAACTAATCGCCGTAGGTGAACTGTTAATCGGTGTGGGATTGATTGTCGGTGCTTTCGTAGGTATCGCTGCCTTCTTCGCCGCTCTCATGAACTGGAACTTCATTATGGCAGGTTCTGCCAGCAGCAACGGTCTGCTGCTCGTCGGCGCAATCGTCCTAGTCTTGGCTTGGAAGGTCGCTGGTTACTACGGTGCAGATTACTTCCTGCTGCGCTACCTGGGTACACCGTGGCGCGGTCACAAGGCCGAAGAAGTCAATGAGGCCAGCGTCCCCTCCGGTCAAGTCCACTCACCCGGTCGAGCCTGACCCGCTCGCAGCTTGAAGCTGATTACAAAACCCTTTCTCACCGCGAGAAGAGGTTTTTTATGGTCCCGATTCTACCAATTCCAACCCCAACAGTTTGACCCGCCGCCCGCTTTATGGCACATTTGGGCACAGATACCGCATACACCGCATTTTTATAGACGCTTGATTCACCCTTCCGCTGCATGGATGAAAGAGGTTACAACGTATGTTTGCTGCTTTGCCAACCACCACCACCCTATTTATGGACTGGAACTGGTCACAAATTGAACCCTATTATCGCAATCTCGCTGATCGGATGCTGGATGACACCACCATAAAAGACTGGCTGGCAGATTGGACACGGCTCGATAACCTCATCCACGAAACCCGCACCCGCTTATGGATTGCCACCACCACCAACACTGCCGATACCGAAGGCGCTCAGCGCTTTCACACCTATCTGGAAAATATCATGGAGCAAGTTGAACCTGCCGAACAGCGCCTCCGCGAAAAATTCTTGGCAAGCGGTCTCACCGTAGCAGGCATGGAGATTTCACTCCGGGATATGCGTGCCGAAGCCGCTCTCTTCCATGCCGAAAATGTCCCCCTGCTGACTCAGGAAAGTAAACTGAACACCGACTACGACCAGATTTTGGGTTCGCAAACCGTCCAATGGGAAGGCAAGGAAATCACCCTGCTCAAACTGCGAACGGTCTACCAGAATACGGATCGTCCCCTGCGCGAAAAAGCATGGCGCTTGGAAATCGAGCGCCGCGCTACCGATACACCCGCCATCAATACCCTCTGGCGGCAGATGCTGGAGCTGCGTCGTCAAATCGCCCTGAATGCTGGACATCCTGATTACCGCAGTTATATGTGGCAGGCACGCAAACGCTTTGATTACACCCCCGAAGACTGCACCATCTTCCACAACTCGGTCGAAGCCGTTGTGGTTCCAGCCGCCTCCCGCATTTACGAACGCCGCCGTCAGCAGCTTGCTGTGGATACCCTGCGCCCGTGGGACATGCTGGTCGATCCTTTGGGGCGCACCGCCCTCCGACCATTCGAAACCGTCGCCGAACTGGAAAGTGGGACGGAAGCCATCTTCCAACAGGTCGATCCTGATCTGGGCGCATACTTTGCCACCATGCGCCGCGAAGGCTTGCTCGATCTAGGCAACCGCAACAACAAAGCACCCAGCGGCTACCAGATCGATTTGCGGCTGGTCAAACGCCCCTTCATTTTTATGAATGCCATATCCACCAACGAAGATCTGCAAACCTTGCTTCACGAAGGCGGTCATGCCTTCCATTGCTTTGAAAGTGCCGACCTGCCATACAGCCAGCAGCTTGAAATTTCGATGGAAGTTGCCGAACTGGCCTCTATGGCGATGGAGTTGCTCGCTGCTCCTTACCTGACGCTGGATAACGGCGGGTTCTACACACCGGCGCAAGCTGCCCGCGCCCGCATCGAACATCTCGAAGAAATTATCACCATGTGGCCCTATATTGCTGTGGTTGATGCCTTCCAACACTGGGTATATACCCACATCGACGCGGCGCTTGATCCCGAAAATTGTGATGAACAGTGGTGCGCCCTCTGGGCACGCTTCATGCCGGGGATTGATTACACCGGCTTCGAAAACGCCCTGCTGGTACGCTGGCGGCGGCAGTCGCACATCTTTCAAGATCCGTTTTACTACATTGATTACGGCTTGGCACAGGTCGGCGCGTTGCAGGTCTGGGAGAATGCCCTCCGCGACCAAGCACTTGCTGTACGTCAATATCGGAATGCGCTGGCGCTCGGCAGCACCCGCACCCTGCCCGATATATTCACCACCGCCGGCGCAACCTTCGCCTTCGATCAAGCAACAATGGGCAGGTTAGTCAGTTTGATTGAAACCACCGTGGCGGATCTGGCAGCACAGGTCGATTAACGCGCCCGAATTTAGGCGCTTCCATCGCCAACCAATTGGCTGATGAGGCTGTCTGCGCCCACAAAAATGGAGCGTCCGTCTAGCACTGCCTCGCGAATACGCTCAATGATGTGCTCGCGGTCGGCCTTGACCATCTCAATCCACATCTCTGGCGCACCCGTTTGCGCATCATGCCGCGCGCCGAAGTTCGCCAGTTCCAGCAAAATGGGGATCAGATCCAACCCCTTGTCCGTCAGCAAATAAACCTCTTTACGCTTATCCGTCTTATGCGGCTGTTTGGTAAGGATGCCATTCGCCTCTAACTGAACAAGGCGGCTGGCAAGGATATTCGTCGCGATGTGTTCATCCGACTCTAAAAACGCACCGTAAGTCTTCTTACCGAAGTAAACAATGTCACGGATAATCAACAGCGACCACATATCACCGAATGTTTCCAGTGAAAAGTTGATCGGGCAGTCGGAACGGCGTTGTTGTGTCTTCTTCATCGGGCAGCGCTTTGTGGTAAATTTCCGGTCATCAACGGCAAATAGAAAAAATGTTCTTGACTTTTCATTCGACTCCTATTATCCTCTTGATACTTGCAAATCGCAAGTAACATTCCTTTTAAGGAGGCATCCCCATGATTAAGATCGATCAAATATTTAGCGGTTTCTCAGTTGATGACATCCCCGCAGCCAAAGCATTCTACAGTCAGGTACTTGGGCTGGAAGTATCAGAAGAAAACGGCATGTTACGCTTGCATATCGGCAAGGATGGAACGGTATTGGTGTATCCCAAGCCCAACCATGCTGCGGCAACCTTCACCATCCTTAACCTTCCGGTAGATGATGTTGAAGAAACTGTAGCTGAACTGACCAAACGCGGCGTGCAGTTCGAGCAATACGAGAATACCGATGCAAAAGGCATTTCCAGAGGTCGAGGTCCGAACATCGCGTGGTTCAAAGACCCTGCCGGAAATTTCTTGTCTGTCCTGGAGGTCTGATGCACCCTGTGCAGTCCCCTTGAAACACGCATTTTTATCACTGGAATAGAAAGGTGTCGCCATGTGGTTGGAAAACAAGGTCGCTGTGATCTACGGCGCAGGTGGGTCAATTGGCGGCGCAGTCGCCAGATCGTTCGCCCGTGAGGGAGCGCGTGTTTTTCTTGCCGGTCGTACCATGAAGAAGCTGGAAGATGTTGCACGCGACATCCGCGCCAATCGGGGTACTGCTAATACCGCCGTAGTAGATGCCCTCGACGAACAAGCAGTTGATACCTATGTAGATGCCGTCGTCAAGCAGGCCGGCTCCATTGATATTTCATTCAACCTCATCAGCTATGGCGACGTTCAGAAATTACTAACCGAAATATCACTGGATGAGTTCCTGCAACCAATCACCATTGCCATGCGCTCGCAGTTCATAACGACCCGCGCCGCCGCCCGCCACATGACAAGACGCGGATCAGGTGTCATTCTGGCTTTTGGTGGCGGTGGCCCACAAACACTCGCCGGTTTGGGCGGTTTCAAAATCGCCCTCGACGCGCTCGAAAGTCTCCGTCGCCAGTGGTCAGTCGAACTCGGTACACAGGGTATCCGCGTCGTCACCTTGAAAACCGGCGGCATACCAGAGACTATGCCTGCGGACATACCCGAACGTTATGAAATCACGGCTGCAATCGAGAAGGAAACCCTGCTCAATCGTGCAGCCACACTTGCGGATGTCGGCAACATCGCCGCTTTTGTGGCCTCGGACTTTGCCCGTACTTTGACCGCTACCGATGTCAATATCTCAGCCGGTGCCTTGATCGACTAGGCTGCTTATGTGCTTATTGCGCTTTAGCGCCGCGCCATAACGTAAGGAACATTGTCAGCCACATCAGCACAAAACCGAGTACCATCCACACCACCAGCAGCACAATTGCCAGCAGCAAGATTTGCAAACGTGCTGTAACAGTAGTGGTCACCGTCGTGGCAACAGTCGTCACTTGTCCGCTGATGTTCGTGAGATTTTGTGAGATGCGACTAATAAAACCGAGATCGACCAGCGGCGGGATGCTGATCCCTCGAAAACGGGGGATGTCTAACGTATTGAAGGTCAATTTATTGACGGCATCCACCATCACGTTAATGGCCCCGCTGATAAACGAGTTAACAGCCCGTAATCCGTTTCGGAGGGCATTAACTGCGCTCACAATCGGCTGAAAGTTAGCACTCATGTTGCGGATCTCGGTGTCCAGTGCCGCTGTTGCCGTGTTAATCGTCGTTGCCGCGTTCGTGATGACCGGCTCAACATCCGCTTGAACCTGTTGAATCGTAGTCACCACCAGCACGATAGCCGCAATCGGCAGTACGAAATACACAATCAGCATCAGTCGGGTTATCCAACGGAACATAAGAACCTCCTTTAAAAATAGAAGTGTCGGGGAATATTATTTTGAGACGAATACCATCAACTAACCGAACGAGGCATACGGCATCTATGTGCGAAGTGTGTGAATAACTACGGGGCTTCGTCTAGTGAACTTCCCAAAACGGATATTTCCACATGCGCTTGTAGCCTGCTGAATCGCCAATTCAAGGAACAGTTCATGGCGCTACTTTATCGCATACCAACCTGCTTCACCACCCGCACAGCTCTTAAATGTTGGATGTTCAAGGAGTGAAAAAAGACAATGGGGAAAGTTTTTGTAAATATCACCATGTCGCTCGACGGATTTATTGCAGGACCCAACATCAGCCTGCAAAACCCGTTAGGCGAGGGCGGTATCCGGCTGCACAACTGGATGTTTGACGCAAAAACCGCTGCCGACGCGCTGATTTTGGATGAAATTACCGATACAACAGGGGCAGTCATTCTGGGCAGGCGAACGTACGCCGATGCCATTGATGATGCGTGGGAAGGGGTCACGCCTTTTAAAGCACCCGCGTTCGTACTGGCGAACACAGTTCCTCAGCGCGTGGCGGCTGGTTTCACCTTCGTCACCGCGGGTATTGAAAGTGCGCTCGCGCAGGCCACCGCCGTCGCGGGTGATAAAAATGTATGGGTGATGGGTGGCGCGGCTGTCATCCAACAATTCATCAAAGCCCATCTGCTGGACGAATTGCAGATCAGCATCGCGCCTGTCTTATTCGCTGCGGGTACGCCCTTGTTCGAGCATATCGGCACCCAACAAATCGAACTGCAAAGTAACCGCGTCATCCAAACCCCTCAGGCCACCCACATTCGCTATACCCTCATCAAACAAGCTGAATGATGACCACGACCATAATCACAAAAAGGAGATGTCACCGTGTCAAAACAGACTGCTGAAAGTAGCAAACACCCTATTGCCGAACAATCGATTGCAACCAACGGAGTCATGGATGTGATACCTTGGGGCAAAGCCCTTGAACAACTTGAACAAGCTCAAAAGTTTTGGCTGGCAACCGTCAATGCTGATGGACACCCTCATGTCATGCCTATTTTTAGCGTCTGGCTGGATGGGTCTTTATATTTCACGGCAAACCCATCCACTCGCAAAGCCCGCGACCTCACCCATAACCCGCATGTTGTGATTACCACCGCTGGCACAACCCTTGATCTTGTTATTGAAGGTACAGCCCAAAAAATCACCGACGAAGATACGCTTAAACAGGTAGCGGAAGTTTATGCATCCAAATATGATTGGCCCATCACCGTCAGCAATCAGGCCTATACCGCACCCTACGCTGCCCCCGCCGCTGGTAAATCACCCTATGAGTTATATCAAATTCATCTCACCAGAGCCTACGCGCTGGGTAGCTCCGAACCACCTTATGGCGCAACACGCTGGCTCTTTGCATAACCCGTCATCAAATGCAAACATCGAGAGTCAGCCCGACAATCAAACATAGCAAACTGTTAGGTGAACGTAAGCCCCTGCATCAATAATCAACTATAGTTAAGGTGCAGGGGCTTTGCTTGATCTAAATATTTTTCTTTTGTGAAATGAGGTTGTTATGGCTCCCATTGTGACCATCGAACGGCATATTCTTGAACAGCAGAAACAGTTTCCCAACGCCACCGGAGCATTCACCCGTTTGCTGTATGACATGGCACTCTCTGCCAAAATCATCGCCCGCGAAACCACCCGCGCTGGATTAGTCGGCATCCTCGGTGCTTCCGACGATCACAACGTCTACGGCGAACAGCAGCAAAAGCTGGATATTTTCGCTGACCAGACCATCTTCACCATGAATGACCACACCGGACAATTGTGTGCAATGGCCTCCGAAGAACACGAGGACATCATCCACATCCCGCCCCATTTCGACAGCGGCAAGTATGTCCTCCTGTATGACCCACTGGACGGTTCATCCAATATTGATGTCAATGTCTCCGTCGGGACGATTTTTGCCGTCCATCGCAAAATCTCGCAGGGTGACCGCGGAACAATGGAGGATTTACTGCAACCGGGGCGCAGTCTAGCCGCTGCCGGATACGTGACCTACGGCTCCAGCACCATGATGGTCTATAGCACCGGACAGGGCGTTCACGGCTTTACGTTGGATCCCAGTGTCGGTGAATTTTTGTTGAGCCACGAAGATATTCGCATCCCTGAAACAGCCGTCTACTACAGCGCCAATCAGGGTAACGAGAAATTCTGGACACCCGGTGTGCGCCGCTATGCCAAATGGTTGCAGGGCATTGAAGGTGCAGGTCGTAAACCGCTAGGACATCGTTATATCGGCTCACTCGTTGCCGACTTCCACCGCAATCTTATGCGCGGCGGCGTATTCTTTTACCCCGGTGACTTGCAAGATCGCCAGCAGCCCAACGGCAAAATGCGTCTGATGTTCGAGGCGCAGGCCATCGCTTTTCTGGCAGAGCAAGCGGGCGGTTACGGTTCGGATGGCATCGGCAATCTGCTCGACATTCAGCCCCATTCACTCCATCAGCGTGTACCACTCATCGTCGGCAACCGCGATCTCGTCGAAAAAGCCGAACAGTACATCCGCGATTACGATCAAGAATGGGTTGCCGCCTATCGCCCCTTCCGCGACAAAAAGCGCCCTTCAGCCTGAGTCGCGTACTCTCACACCGTTTATTGTCTTTTCCGGTAGGGGCTTGCCGCTGGCAAGCCTACCGTTTCCCACCCCAAACTTACGCCCGTGCCACACCGCTCAACACCGTTTGCAGCAGCAGGAAACCACCCGCGCCCAGCGCCAGCACCAGCCCGATAATAATCAGCACCGTCGCAATCCGTACCACCTTGATGATCTGCCGCAGCGCGAATCGCAGCGCCACCATCCCCGCCGCGCACGCCGGAATAATCAAGACCAGTAACCAAACCGGCCAATCCACCCCCAGCACGTAGTTGGTAAAAACCCATAACACGCCGCCAATCAAGCCGCCCACAATCACATCCACAATCCAACCACGGTTGACCGCCCGTAACAGGTAAATGAAAATGAACGCCAATAATCCGGCGGTAAACACCGTGTTACTCAAAATGTCACTGATGATCTGTTGAAAGTTAGGCTGTTCCCCGCTTACACCGGCACTCACACCCGCAATAAGAGCAGCCGTCACAATCTGGACTGCGCCTTCCGGTGTTTTACCCCGCATCCCCGAATACAGCGCGCGTAACAATGCAGCAATCGGCAAAATGTATTGCCCACCCACCTGTAAGATGGCAGCAAGCGTTGTCGGATCAACTGGAAGATTCATAAGATAACCTTTCCTCGTTAAAATTACACAGGCGAGAGTCGTTCAAATAATTCACCACTGTGTAAGTGATATTCATTCAACCACAGGTTGGTCACTTCTAGCAAAAAGACGGAGGGCGAACGTTGTGTAATCAGTTCCGAAATGGGCAAATATGTTAAGATGTGCCTGTTATCCGCCAGCAACCCTTTGGAGCGCCACTCTTGCGACGGTTTTTCATCTTACTGATTCTCCTTTCTGGCTGTCAGGCAATCAGCCAAAACGCGAACACCGCTACCCTCCCCAATCGCTTGATAGCCTTCTGGGAAACGGCTGACGGTAGCCTGACCACAGCGGATGAAATCCAACCGTTTCAGTTTGTCGCCCAAGCCAGTGATGCCATCCGCGTCCGTGTTGTCGCCAGTGGCACTATCCAGTTGACACTACAAGCACCTGATGGAACGGTTGTCGCCCAAAACGCCAACCCCTTGGAGGCCACATTATCCGATACCGGCATCTATACGCTGCTGCTCCAAGCCGCCGCCGGGGATTACACCCTCACCTTAGCCTATACCGACCGTCCCAATCCGGCAGACATCACCGCAACCCCGCACCCCACTGCCATCGTCACTCCCAGCGCCACCCCACCATATTATGCCCGCCTCGGCACATTCATCGATGAGCTCGCCGGTGGGCAGTCCCGCGATGGCAAATTTGACGCGCCGGAAGTCGAGCACGTCTACACCTTCAACGGTCGTGCCGGACAATACATCGGCCTACAAATGGAGCGCGTCGCTGGCACGGTCGATCCCATCATCCACCTCTTTGGCCCCGATGCCTTAGAAGTCGCTTCGGACGATAACAGCGGTGGCAATCGGACAGCCCTCCTGCGTAATGTGCGCCTGCCTGTTGATGGCCTTTACAGCATCCAAGCATGGGGGCATGGCTTCGCCGGTGGCTACCGCATCAGCTTGACCAGCAGCACCGACCCCATTCTCGTCACGCCCTCTTTCCAACCCACCGCCACCATCACACCCGTGGTCGAAGAAGTTTTGCTCCCGCCCATCCTTCCGGCAGTCAGCGGTCAACTCTTGCTGGATCATGTACCCGTGTTGGGTGCCATCGAGCGACAGGGAGATTTCGACCGTTATCCGATTGCCGTCACACAGGGGCAGTTGATGAACATCGGCGTTCGACCGGATGCCACCTTCCGCGTCAAGCTGGAAC
>JBBSBS010000088.1:0-18744 GCA_038251045.1 Aggregatilineales bacterium
CTGTGTTCATTATCATCAAGCGAATCTTATTCAACAGCAACGGCAAAGCGTTATGTCGGCAGCATTTCACACCTGCTCAGAACGCTTTCGAGCTGGCTTACCCTGCGTGAAAGGTGCTCCAACAGCGGTCTACATCAATCCCCCTAAACCGGCGGAAAATCTTCCTTAATCTTTTTCGTGAAGTTGTTTCAAAGTCCTGATGTTGTTGGCGAAATCAGAAGCCAACAACTAAGGCAGTAAACTGAGATAATTTAGTTTGCGCTTTGGGCTTTTCTGCTAACCAATTGACCCCTCGTATCACATTAATAGCTACTGCAGTCGCCACAAACTGGAGATGAGATTTGTCTAGTCCGCGATATCGTGTATGCCGGGCATGGAGAGCATTTACAGCTTGAGAGATAGTTCCTTCAATCCCAGCTCGTTTACGATAATCAAACTTGAAAGCCTCGGTTGTTTGCCGTTCGCGTGCAGCTTGTAAGGCTTTGTACGCCGTTTCTTGGGGAAAGGTCAAGCCGCGCTTGTTGCTTTTTGTACAGCGAAATCGCTGTGAACAATTCTGGCAATCATCAGGAGAAAACGCGACAGTGATGTTCGATTTGTTAAATTTACCCATTCCCTGTCGCCAATGACGACTGCTGTGTCCCATCGGACAAACAACGGTGTTGCTATTCCAATCAATTGTGAAACAGCTTATATCAAAGGCATCCGGAGTTCGCGCCTGCCAACTGACATCCGTCCGCACCGGACCAAGCAATTCAAGTTGATGGTTATGCTGGCTTGATGCCAGTACATCGCTAGACATATAAGCCATATCAACGATATGCTGGCTCGGTAGCAGATTTTTGTCTGCCAGGTTCGTGTGGATCGTTTCAACCGCATCAATATCCTGTTGGGTGGCGGCTGTCGTTTCAATATTGAGGATGACATTCGGTGTGTCATCGCAACAGGTTTCGGTCAAATGCACCTTATAACCAACCCATTCCGTCTCCCGTTTGCGACTATAACGCGCCTCTTGATCATAGGGCGAGGCAATGCGATCATGACTAGGTTTTAAGTCCTTGCTTTCACGCCAACGAATTGCGCCATCCGTGAACACAAACTGCTGTTGCCAGACATCCTGCAAGATCTGAACCGCTTCTAAATTCTGTAGATGCTTAGGTGTGGAAGCATCATTGAGTGCGTAGATCAAACGAGCTGCATCCAGACCCATCGTCTGCGCTAACTGTTTGCGCTCATTCTTCTGGGCGGGCAAGCGGTAGTTTTCAACTCGATCCCGATAGCGTTCAGCCCAATCCGGGAAAATATGAGCTTTCAACCATGTCGGAGCAACCTCTGCCAGACTATTAAGTGCATGACGCATCGTTTCCCCAATTAATTCGAGGCGATTGAGCGTGCGAATAGCGCCTAAAACATGTGTGGAGTCGGTACGTTGCTTCCCTCTTGCTTTCAATAAACCCTGATTACAGAATGTCTCTAACATCCGATTGAGCAATATTTCCTCTGACTGATTCTCAAGCAAACGCTGACGAAACTCACTTAAAATAGAGTAATGAAATCCTGAGTTCTTGATCTCTAAATCAAGGGCATACTTCCAATCAATGCGTCCTCTGACCGCATCTGCCGCCTGACGATCTGTGAGGTTTTCAGCAAATTGCATGATCGTGATTAATGCCAGTCGCCACGGACTCATCGCTGGCTGTCCACGTCCGGGAAATAACGCCTTAAAATCTTCATCCCGATAGAATGTTCCCAGATGATCCCGCATTTGCATAAACACAGTCCCTTTGGGGAATGCCGCTTGTGCAATCTCCACTGTTTCTTCAGGTATCTCGCTATACATCGGACTGGGTTTGAGCATAGGTATCATCCTTATCGGCTCGTTTTTGCCTTACAGTATAGGCTGTTTTCTCTACAATCCTCTACATTTCATTTCGCCAACAGCATCATATCCTTGACACATACCGCAAGTACGATACCGCTCAGGATCGCTTACGAAAGCTTGATAGAATTGTTCTGTTTGCCTGTTACGAAATTTTGCTTTTTCATCCTCTGGCGACTTTTGGCCAGATGGAGAAACATTGAATAGTTTAGTAGTGGTTATGGACTGCTGCTCATGAACAAGCGGAATCGCCTCATCATGATTATTGGTAAATTAGACGGGATATCTTGGAAAGGGATGGCTGAAAAGAATTCTTTTGAATAGTTGTTCAACAAGGCTTGGGAGACCATAAATGACAACCAATCCGCGCGATTCGAGTTTGATGAGCACCGTTTGGAAATCGGCTAAGGCTGTCTCATAAAGTGGTGGATGAAGTTCTTTGGCATCTACTAAAATAGCAGCATTAGCGGTGCGTTTTGGTGGCTTTTTAGCGAATATGGTATCAATATGATTTATTAACTTTTCGGTCTCTATAGGGAGTCGAATGAAAACCAACAGCAGATTTTCCTCAATCCATAACACATTGTGCATCATAGGATTACATCACTCATTTGCTACATTATAGAACTGTGAAAAGCGGAAGAAACAGTTGTTTAAACAAGAAGGCTCATAATGGTAAAAGATACACAGTAATGCATATCGTAACAATATGAAAAGAGTCCTATTGCGATAACAGCAAAGTTTTAGATTAGTTATGCGCTAACTTTGAAGGCGATCTAAGACACTAGACCAACCAATATAGATCTCTACTTGAATGTGGTTCGTAAATATAAAAGTGATGAGTTAAGTTGGATTCAATTCACAATCGCAAGAATTACTCAAGAACAGAGGATTATTGTACGTTGTTAAGGGTGTAAGAACGCATGCTACGGACTAGCCAATATTGCGTCTCTTAAAGGCGTAAGTTTGCTATTTGCGCATCCCTTGCCACGATAAGCGGGAATATTTTCGCCGCTGCCAGCGAATTGCAGGCACCGAATAGAAAAACTGGTCACGAATACCTTTTTCGAGTAGTTTAAGTATCGACAAATCACCAAAGAAATGCTGTCGATAAGCGCCACTTCCCATAAATCCAACTTCACGATTGAACAGATTGAGGCGCAGTTTGTTATTAGGCAAATGGTTTTTACCCTTGAGCAAATCCTTAAACGCTGATGACATCCAAGGAAACTGAGAATAGAGCACGAGAATCTCGGCAACCGTACGATCCACGTCCGCATTGTCATCAGGATTAACTTTGTCCATTAACGCGTCGATCTGTTCTTGAATTTGAAAAAACGGGTCAAATCCACCGCCTACTAATCGGTGTGACTTTAACAATGTGAGATACTCATCCCGATTTGTGGCGCGATATCGATTCATAATCAGGCGCAGATATTCAAGATAAGCTCCTAGTAACCACAGCACCGAGTAGACCCGCCAAAGTTTATAGTTACTCCACGCTTTATAAGAACTCGCAACCAGTCGGTCATGCATCGTAACATAATTCAAAGTCATCGTTTCCAACGGCATGAATGCCTGTGCGGAATAATCGCCTGTTTGCTTAGCCTTAAGCAGTAAATCTGCCATCAGGAAGATGCTCGCATGCGTAACGTATAGACCTTTGGAATACAATGGGTCGATAAACCCGGCAGCGTGAGCCAGAAGTGCGCAGCGATCCCCGACAATGTGGTGTGCTGAGTACTGCAAACGGTCAACTCGAACCCAGTCTCTGACTGCGTGCGTATTTTTGAACTGGGCACACAGATCAGGGAATCGTTGAATGAATTCTTGAAATTCTTCACTTGGTGTCAGATCTTCGCGTTGCGGATAAAGACGCGTGTCTAGCTGTAAGCCTACGCTGCACAGTGGATTAGTGGATCGCGCATGATTATTGAACGGAATCACCCACAACCATCCACCTTTGAAAATGTGATGGAGCGTCCCCTCTGAAAGCCGATATGGATGCCCATATTCAGTGGTTGTTAATGAGGTATCGTTAAAGCACGGAACATCGACCATATGTGTATAAATCGTGCGCGAGTTAGTCATACAGTCGCGATGTCGCCAATTGAATTTGTTGGCAAGTAGCGATTTCATGCCGCCAGCGTCGATCACATAATTAGCTTGATAAGTTTGGTCTTTATTAGTGCGGATTGTAACCTCGTTGGGCGTAATATCGATGTCCTGAATAAATGTGCCCATTAGCACAGTGGCACCGTAGGAGATAGCCACAGAGGTCAGAAAATAATCCGAGTCCTGCCGCTGGATATGGATTTCATGTCCGTAGGGCATTCGTGGAATTACAGCTTGAAGGCTTTTGCTCGGATCAACCTTCTCGCCTACTGTATGATGCACAAAACTGAAATGGCGTTTTACGCCATGTGAGGTACCAATCGCATCATAATAGTTTTCCGAACTGTAATTGGCCAGTTCAGGAACATCATAAAATTCCGCCAGCGTACGCATCATCTCGGATGTCTCTAGAATCATCGATTCGCCTATTGTGAATCGTGGATGGGTGCCACCTTCAAAAAGAATGACTGATAATCCTTGTCGCGCAAGAATTGCAGCGAGCGTCGATCCACCGATCCCAGAGCCGATAATCGCAATGTCATACATAGTAGAACTCCTGTTTACGCTTTCTGTTCCCAAACGAGAATTTCATTTCACTGACGTTTGGTTGCTTGGATAATTGCTTGATTAGGTCAGCAATTGACACCTTCCGACACAAAAACATTGAACTTGTTTGGGACGACATCGTCATTAGATTTTAGGCACACAGAATTATCCAACGGAATTAATCTGGTTGCACTTAGCAATCCAGCGACTAGGATTAGCGATCCTTACTATACCGACTAATCATGGTACTTGTTACCAAAGAAACTCCGAAGAAATATCAAAGTGCAAGTTCGCTAATTTCTGCAAGCGATGACCTGAAGATCTTCGGTGTTTGCTCGGCAAACCTTTTGTCCTTAGGACTCCAGACAGATTTAGAATAAGCTGCAATTAGCCCGTTGAATTCCTTACAAAACATCTTCTTTGAGAACAACCAACCGGCTGAAGATCTATTGATAATGGGCGCAATGCATTACGTTGCTTTTGGAGAAATGATCTTTGGGATTGGATTAATCGTCAAGAAGATAATCAGTTTGCGCGGACTTAACCAAGGGTTTCCCACGTTCCCATCTATTCGGACATTTCCCTGCGAACGATTTGAGTGGGCAGGCTGTGCCCATCGGGAAAGCGCATTGAAACTAACACGAGGTTATTGCCATGATCGACGGAGCACTACGCGAGGTCAAGGAAAAGTTGCTATTTCCATTGGCAATTCAAACTGGAAAATACATCCATCCAACCATCATTACAGTGGTGTCTGGCGTGTTTGGTATATGTGCAGGCATGTCAGCAGCTAGGCAACTCTATGGTTTGGGATTGACATTTTGGATCATCAACCGTTTTCTCGATGGTCTCGATGGCACCGTAGCTCGAGTTCACAATCATCAATCCGATCTTGGTGCGTACATTGACATCGTGATCGATTTCATAGTTTATGCTGCCATTCCTATCGGGCTAGTGATGGGTAGGCCAGAGCACTTATCGATAAGTGCTCTGATCTTTCTCTTCGGTGTGTTTTATGTGAATACAATTTCATGGTCATATCTTTCCGCCCTGCTCGAACGCCGCGCACAGGGTGCTGCTGTCCACGACAAAAAGACCAGTGTCATTATGCCAAAGGGTCTTGTTGAGGGAGCCGAAACGATATTCTTCTATGTATTATTTTTTATATTTCCAAGTGCAATTGGGGTTCTCTTTTTGATTATGGGTGCGCTCACCGCGGTTTCTGCCGGACAACGCGTTGTATGGGCTGTGCGCACCCTGAAGTGAATCCCCTTCTGGAGATTGTGATGTGACCAAAGCTGCATCCGAACCTGCCCTAATCGTTATCGGAGATGGTCAATCCGGACTTGCTCATAGACATGACCTTGAGCAGCAAAGCATGCGTTTTCTGATATAGCATGCAAATACTGATATGGGAGGATTATAGTAGCAATATTATCGCAGGCTGAACCTGTTCGCCCAGGCGCGTTATTGCCGGGTGTATTTAGGCACGGGAACTTATTTCATGAGCAGCATCCTGTTCGGTAACGTTGTTCTTAGAATGAAAATGACGGTAAGTTGCCGATAACGGAATCGCAAAGGCAACTAATAAGCCGAAATGAGCAAATAGCCCTACGCCGCTGATACCATCGGTCAGCTTGAAGTAGAATTCGAATACTGCCCATGCACACACACTCATTGTCAGTGAATTCCATGCCCACGTTTCACCATTGCGAAACGGTTGATAGGCAATCCACGCCATTTGAATTGCCCAGCCGATGGTCACTGTGCCGAGCAATCCACTGAGAATATTATGGAAGGTTGCCTCCGGTTCGTCTATTGATACGAATTTGCTCAGAAGATATTCGTTATTACCAAAAAGAAGCGACCCTACGAAAGTATGGTTCATTGTCTTAGGTACAAACACCATCGCCAGCCCGTATATGATGAGGAATAGACTCAAAAATAAAATCCAACGCGACCAGAAAATAGCTATCGATTTTTGCATGATTGCTCTCCTGTGAAACTCGCGAGTAGTATTTGTAGGTTAGCTCATTTCTCTATGCCAACTCCATGCAAAAGACTGCCAATTACTGCCAAACCTTGAAAAATGAGAAACAAATAGCAAGTAGGATAGCGCAAAAGCCGAGATCACATTGCATCTCGGCTAATCATATACTGACCGTTGAATTTAGTTAATGATGACGACTCGCTTCATCCAATCGACGATAGCAGCGCCGATTTCTGCGGGGTGATCCTCTTGCAGGAAATGCCCTCCTTTACCCATATCTTTCTGCTCGATATGGTGAATGTGTGTTCGGCTCCATTCCACACTGACAGCAGGGTTGAGCAGACCCGGCGTGACAAACAAATGCAATATTGGGAGATCAGTTTTCATCAACCACTCGGAGTAGTGGGCAATGAGCTGCATCGTTGCCGGATTGACAAATTGACGTGGCCCATTTTCGAGTATCGGACGGCGGCTATCCGGTGTCGGGAAGGGTATACGGTAAGCATTCATCTCGGCTTTAGTAAGTGGACGAATCACCTGCGAGGGTAAAATCTGCTCAATGAAAGCATCTTGATTGAGCATCATCTCCTCACCCACGCCCGGTTGCAGGATCGTTTTGATATTTGCCATAAAGTCGGCCAGTGCGCCCGTTGGCACAAAATCGGGCGAGAACATGGGTGGAATGGCCGCTTCCATAAATGCGATTCCCTTGACATTATCCTCATGTGCTGCTGCGTAAGCGAATCCGACTGCCGATCCCAAATCTTGGATGACTAACGTGATATGACGCAAACCCAGTTCTTCTACAAACCCTTCCAGATAAGTCAACTGGGTCGCTATATCGTAGGTGATGTCGGGACGATCCGAACGTCCGAATCCAACGAAATCAAGCGCAATGACCCGACCTGCGGGTTCGACCACTGGCATGATATCGCGCCAAATATATGACCACGTAGGGATGCCATGAAGAAACAAAATGGGATCAGTACTGGCATCACCGCCTTCGATGTAATGCATTTTGACCCCGTTGACTTCAATCCAACGAGAAAGATACGGCAAGTTAGGGAACGTCAACCTATCATATACGACAGGGGCAGCGGGAGAAACAGTGGCATCTTGAGCTTGGGTCATCGTGGTTACTCCAGTAAAAATAGACAAGACGAATAGAATGAAGCAGACTTGTAGCTTCCGCATGAATTCAATCTCCTTAAATTGGTGAAACGCCATTAGTTGGTTATTCGGTGTGTGGTATCACATGAACACACAATTGGTGAATGCCGGCCAAAATTTGGGTTCGGTAGCTTGCAGCATCGTCGATCACTTGCCAGAGAATAGCACCCAGTCGAAGCGGTGAGGCATCCACGAAACTGAGGTTCACTTTTTGCTCTAGATCTGTTAGTGTAAGTATCGACAGGTAATCTCGCATCTCAGCTTCCAGCGCATCCAATTCCAGACGAATCTTTGTGAGCGTGGGGAAATCCGTTTCCCGCAGGTATTCGACTTCAACGTGCCAAAGATAGTTAATCCATAGATTTTCGTTTGTGATCATCTGTAGCAGGAGTGAGTGTATCGATGCCTCTTCATGCCCAACACCGACCATCAATTGCTCTGTATGGAGTTCAGAAATACACGACCACAAGTGGTGATTTGCCCGATACATATCCTCAAACGCGCAAGTTAGGTCATTTATTGGTGACTGGAGGCACTCGGTAGATCCAAATGATGCAGGATTCCACAGATTATGAAAATCAATGTCCCCGTATTTCGAGTTGTGTTCCATCGCCACTAGACCATTTTCAGAGTTGATAAAGGTCATCAATACTTCTTTGGTGCCAATCCATTTGTTCATGTGATTTGTCCTTTCTTGACTAATTGCTGACCAATGAAGTTATCTGGGCATAAAATTCCTTCCTCTAACTAGGTAATAATGTCAGTGAAGGGGAGGATGTTAAACGTTCCACCGGGATTTGAATTTCAGCAATCGTTTCGTCTTCATGTCCCGGTTGTGCTAATTGGAGAAAGACTTCGCGTGGCGGGCCAGTAAATCGGTAGCCGTTCGATTCCGCCCACAGACCGATTGCAGAATAACTTCCGTGTCCTAGTTCCCCCCAGCCAATTCGCATGGTGGTTGCCATTGTTTCAACAGCAGGCAGTTCACGTATAGACAATATCTCGCCATTCGATAAGGTGAGCGCAACATTTGTCTCATTGTTCAGAATAAAGCCTATGTCTACGTCAAAATTGTCTGCGTCCCACATCTCCGATTGGAGGACAAAGATAAAACTTCCCAATGCTTTACTACTCACTTTGGCTGTAAGCAATCGGTTCATTTCCACGGCAGAGGTACGACATGCCATCAAGCTAATGGAGTTTTCACGTAATCCGATATACCGTTGGGTGGGAACTGATTTCAGGACAACTTCGTATTCGCGCAGCGCACCATCCCGGTCAATTTGCTCAATACGCGACTCAATGTAACGAAAGCGCATCAGTTCTTCTCGCACAGTTTGCTCAATCTGTGCTTTTCGCATGATAAGCATCCCACGAATCTCGTCGGTAGAAATCTTCCCTTCAAGCAGCCGTGCGATTTGATCTAGTGTCAACCCAAGTTCTTTGAGAGCCAAGATGCGGTTGAGCTGCGGAATCTGCTGAGCACTGTAGTAGCGGTACCCCGTTTCTTTGTCAATTCGTACAGGCTTGAGCAAACCCAGTTCATCGTAATACCGCAGCAAACGCCCTGACACCTGTGCAATCTTCGAAAACTCGCCAATCCTGAACATTTTTACTCATCCTTTTTCGCTAACGGTTACAGTCTACAACTTTGACGCCGCGTCAAAGTCAAGCCCCCAATTTCGAATTCATTAGGGATGGCATTCTATAAACCCTGACATCTCGGCTGGGGCACAAATAATAGGACGATATTAGGACGCAATATGCTGACATATGTCACTTTCAGCAGAAACTATATCTGCTACAGTAAGTTTACGAGATGAAATCTTTGTCTTCGTAAGAAGTAGATGCTTTTCATTACACTGCTATTCCGAAGCACAATCTAGATGGTGGGCATAATGATCGAGGAGTTAAACGTACGATATGTTTCATGCATTCGAAATATAGCACTTTGCGCGCCCGATTACTGTTTTGAGCAATGAACACCTTTCATCAGCCTACTATCTGGAGCGTTTTTTGGGCATGGGCTGGCAAAGTCCCGTTGCGCCAAAAGATTATCGGAATCACAGTGGCGCCACTGTTGATTCTAGGTTTAACCATCGCTTGGTGGGTGAGCAACCAATTAAGCGGTTGGCTCTCCTATTTACTCACTGAAGAACGTGTAGCACAAGCGATGTCCATTGGTATGCGAGGCGTCTTCATCATCACGGTACTGGCTGCCATTTTGGGGCTAGGTATTGCCTCATTCTTGACATGGTTTCTGACACGACCCATTCTGGATATGACTTCAGTAGCAAAGCGTGTAAAGAATGGCGACCTTTTCGTTCGCGCACCGGTTTGGGCAAATGACGAAATAGGTGAATTGGGGCGTGCATTTAATGACATGATCGTTGGTTTGGATACATCTCGACAAGAACTCGAATCCTTTAATAAGGATTTACAGCATCGCAACTACGAGTTGGAAATGCTTTACAAACTGTCTGATATGGCAAATCAGTCCTATTCTCAACAGCAAGTCAGTGAATATGGATTGAAAATGACTCTGGAGAACACATCCGCATCCGCCGGAACGCTATTGATTGTTGCTGACCACGAACCTGTGGTTGCTGCTTCACACAACAATCTGTCCGAGGCTTTTCTGGATACAATCACTTCCTATCTTCCAGAGTTCATAGACAAGAATAAAAGCCTACTCAATTTAGAGGATGCTATTACCATTTCGAATCTTCAAGAGAGTAATGACCTATCGAAGAGCTTCATTGGAGCGTGTCAACAATTCGACTTTAGGACTGTCGTTATGATGCCGATACGTGTCAAACAGAAGCTGCTCGGCACACTGGTTATGTTTTACTTAGAAAACACTACCCTTATACCGCAGCAGCTCCAGCTAGTGGGCGGTATCTGTAACCAATTGGGTATCGCATTACAAAACAGCCAGTTATGGGAAGAACTCCGCTATAAAGAACAGCTTCGTGCCCAGCTCCTTAACAAAGTCGTGTCTGCACAGGAAGAAGAGCGACGGCGTATCAGCCGTGAGTTGCATGATGAGACAGGACAAGCGCTCACCTCCTTACTGATACAACTCAAAATATTGGAGAAAAGCGATAACCTGCAAGATGTCAAAATTCATGTCGAAGATATGCGCCAACGAACAGCCCAGACCTTACAAGAAATCCGTCGTTTGGCAGCCGACCTTCGTCCGGCGGCTTTGGATGATCTGGGACTCATATCGGCGCTAGAAGGCTATATTTATGAGTTCTCCCGCAAAACTACAATTGTGGTCGACTTCAAGTCACACAATGTCGAAGCTATTCAATTATCACATGAGGTTGAGATTCTGCTGTACCGCGTGATCCAAGAGTCATTAACTAACGCTGCGCGACATGCGGAGGCTAACCATGTTGAGGTTGATTTCACACATGATAATGGGCAGATCATCATTGAGATTTGCGACGATGGGAAGGGATTCAACACTAGTGAGGTTCTTAATACAGAAAACCGCAGTTTAGGAATTCTGGGGATGCGAGAACGTATTGAACTGCTTGGTGGACAGTTCAAGCTTACCTCAACTCCGGGTATAGGCACACAAATTAGAGTTGAACTTGCGCTGCCAAATAATAATAAAATGTAAGTGAATATATGACTGACGAAAAAATCCGTATTGTTTTGGCTGATGATCACGCAGTCTTAAGAGCTGGTCTACGGGCATTGCTCAATAGTGAGTCCGATTTGATGGTTGTCGGAGAGGCGGGTGATGGTGAAGAGGCTCTCCAGCAGGTTGACTTACTTACGCCGGATGTGCTCGTGCTAGATCTCATGATGCCCAAGGTCAAAGGGCTGGACATCATTGAAAAACTTTCAGAATCCTACCCCCATGTGCGGGTACTGGTTTTGACAATGCATGCTGATACTCAGTATGTACGGCATGTCCTCAAAGCGGGATGTGCTGGTTATGTTACCAAGAGCAGTGCGGATACTGAACTCATTACTGCTATTCGCGAGGTCGCCAAAGGGAGGTCTTACCTAGCACCTGAGGCTGCAAATGTCTTACTAGAGGATTATCGTCATCAGGATGATGCGCAGCATAAAGTCGACGAACGGGAAAAACTTAGCGAACGCGAATCAGAAGTGCTCGTTATGACGGCGCTTGGATACAGCAGTCGTGAAATCGGGGAGATGTTATTTATCAGCCCAAAGTCGGTCGATACCTATCGACAGCGATTAATGGAAAAGCTGGGACTAGAAAGCCGTGCTGATCTGGTTCAATATGCGCTGAAAAAAGGCCTCCTAGAAGCCAAATGAGCAAACAGCCACAAGTGCATCCTGATTCAGAGCAATTAGTAATATCTAGAAGGTCGCATCATATCTTTCGACTGCGGCGCTATACTTTTGCCGAGTGGTGTGGATGGATTATCTGGTTGATGGCCCTTGGTATTTTGTTAGAGTATGCCATCACCAGTTTTGCGGAAGATGAGCGGCAGGCAGGGGTAGTAGCAGGCGTAATTGCATTTGGTTTATTGCTTGCAAAGATCATCATTGAGGTTATGAAAACCGTAGATCTGAACAACAAGTATCACAATACATCGTCATCAGTGGAACTCGATAATGATCCAGAACCGTAGATTTTGAGAAAGTGCTTATTATGAGTAATACAAAACCCAGCCGACGTGATTTCTTAAAAACACTTGCCATTGGAGGGGCAACTGTAGGTATGGCTGGAATAGTCGGCGCTACGGCAGCGGGTGAGGCTCTAGGTGCTCCCATGTCTGGTGGGATATACAGACGACCCTGGTGGATTCGACAAGTTGCAGAACCTACTACAGGAATCGATTGGAAGCGTATGAACCGTTTTGATGCTTCAACAAATACCTTATTAGGGCCGGGACTCGGACGATTTGCGACACCCGAAGAAAATGATCGATTAATTCAATTACAACAAGACAATGAACGTCAGCGAATTATCAACGGTGAGCCGGGTTATACGCTGCGGGACAACGCTCTGCAAAACGCATTTCAAATAACACATGATGTTATGCCTCGCAGTTTTTTAGGGCCTCAGCGTGTTTCACGCCCACAAGATGAAGGCCTTGCGCCTTGGGAAGAAACACCCGAGGAAAATGCCGCCACGCTCAAAGTTGCTATGCAGCAAATGGGGGCAGCCACTATTGGTATTGTGCGTCTCGATGAAAATACACGGAAGCTCATTTACAGCGTCGATACGGATGGAAAACGGCTTGAGTTTGAAGATGTTGATCAAGCATATGAAGATGAACACAAACGCGCTATCCCGAATCGTGCACAATGGGTTGTTGTTTATACAGTCCAGATGTCTGATATCGGGCTTAAACGCGCTCCAACTAAAATCGCGCAAATCACGACCAGCGAAACCTACCAGCGCGGTTTAATGATCCAAAATAATGTTCAGGAATTCTTGCGTGGACTGGGATACCAAGGTTTGGGAGAAGCAACGCTAAATGGACTCGGCATTGCGCCTGCGTTCGCTGTTTTAGCTGGACTTGGTGAACTATCCCGGCTTAATCGCGTTATCACTCCGGAATTTGGACCGATGGTTCGCATCTTCAAACTGATCACGGACTTACCTTTGGAACCTGATGTGCCAATTGATGCTGGCATTGCCCGCTTTTGTCGTACTTGCAAAAAATGTGCAGAAGCTTGCCCACCAAGTGCTCTCAGCTTTGATACCGAGCCGGGATGGGTACCTGTTGGCGAATGGAACAACAGGGGACACCAAGCGTGGTTTGAAGATTCGGTGCGCTGCAAACGTTATTGGCAGGAAGAGCTAGGGACAAATTGCGGGATCTGTTTTTCCGTTTGTCCCTTCTCAAAACGTAATGCCAGCTTTATGCATGATTTAGTACGGATGCAGATTTCTACAGTACCTGAGTTCGATAGTATTACCCGCAATTTTGACGATGCGTTTGGCTATGGGGTTCAAAAGAAACCTGAAGACTGGTGGACGCTTGATTTACCGGAATTCGGCATTGATACTCACAAGGGTTAATCAGGTATAACTGCTCCCATCATGTCAGGAAAACCCCTACAGCGCTCGCTGTAATCTAGTAGTTTTCCCGACAGACAATTTATCCCCGATGGCACATACTTAAAGCATGGTTTCAGTACGTATCTCTGTACTGGAATCAGTATCAAAGGGGAAACCGGTGAAATACCGGTGCTGGGCCGCAACTGTAACATAGGCGAGCAGCCTATGAAGCCAGAATACCCTACCGACTGTCATCCTTTGCGCGTCTCAAGGAGTCGAACAATCCACTGGATTGTCTGACTTTTTTGTTTTGACGTCAAAGTGGGTCGAGTACCTGAAGTCAAGGAGCGGAAAATGCCTACTTACCAGTACAGATGCAATGAGTGTAAAGAGAGCTTTCAAGTTCGTAAGCCGATGTCTGAGATCGATACTACGGTCACATGTCCGGAATGTGGGTCTTCTCAGACGAATCGCCTTATAAGCAATGTCTCGTTCTTTTCATCAAGTCACGGTGTTCGGCGTACCATAGCCGGAGCATCTTCATGTGCAGGATGTGGCGCGGTTGGTACAGGTTGTGCCAGTTGTCGCCCTCGATAAATTTCATTAGTCGCCTTTAAACAGTGACATGAGGAGTCATAAAAATGCCAACCAGTTTAAATAGAAGAGAGTTTTTGAAGGACCTCGGTTTGCTTGGAGCCGGTGCTGCCACTGTAGGCATGCTCGGACCCATTGAGGCGTTAGGTGAAAATTGGAGCGACAAAGCCGGCATTGCGCCGCGCCCGTTCTGGGTTCACCAAGTGGAGAAGCCCACGGTAGAGATTGATTGGAGCGCCATCTACCGCTTTGATGAACGAAATACCGTTCGAAAAGGCTGGAGTAAATATCTTGATGAAGATACATTTAAGCAGCTCAGCACCAAACAAGCGATGTACGATCTCTCGCGAGAAAAACGCGCAGGTTATTCTGTACGCGATATCGCACTCTACAGTTCGTCCGGTATTGGATCTACTCAATCATTCTTAGGTCCCACAACTATAAAGACACCCGATGAAACAGGGCTTGCCAAGTGGGAGGGAACACCTGAAGAGAACTCAGAAATGATTCGGGCAGCACTCAGAGCGTTCGGTGCGGCTACGGTCGGTTTCGTAGAGCTTGATGAGAACTCTGAAAAGTTGATTTATGCGATTGACCCTGACGGCAAAGAGCTCGTTATCAGTGAAGATAAAGATGTGCCAGAAGAGACTGACACCCAACGGATTATTCCAAAGAAGGCACGTTGGGCCATTGTTTGGACCATCCAAATGTCTGGAGAGGGTATGTCTCGCAGCCCAACTCCATTAGGTGCAGCCACTACTGCTATGGCCTATGCACGCGGACGCGCGACACAAAGCCGTCTACAAGGCTTCCTGCGCGGAATAGGCTACTATGGCTTGGGCGAAGCGGAAACAAATTCGCTTGGCATCGCTCCCGCATTTGGCGTACTGGCCGGATTGGGCGAACTTTCGCGCCTCAACCGTCTTATCACCCCCGAATACGGTCCGATGGTACGTGTCTTCAAGATGCTCACCAATTTACCATTAGCACCTACACAGCCTATTGACGCAGGCATCTTCAACTTCTGCAAGAGCTGCATGACCTGTGCAACCTATTGCCCATCCGGTGCCCTCAGTACATCGCCGGAACCATCCTACACCACGCAGGGTGGCTGGAATCGAGGCGGCGTCAAGACCTATTACGAAAATTCACTTTCCTGCCGTAACTACTGGGCGGAAGTCGGGACGAACTGTGGTATCTGCTTTGCGGTATGCCCATTCGGGGTCAAAGATCGCGCATTCATCCACAAAATGGTGAAGGGTACCATCGGGACGACAACCATATTTAACAGCGCACTGGCTGAAATGAGCCGGACGGTTTACTCACCCGGCACGAAGGATCAACCCCAGAAATCCACTGAGGAATGGTGGAAATTGGATTATTCAGAGTATGGTACCGATTCAACACAAGGGCACGGCGACGCATAACACGGTGGAAACCGAAAAGGAGTACTAGACGATGACATTATTGATTATAGGCATTTTAATCGGGGCATTGCTTGTGTTCATGGCGAATAATCGTCATATCAAATTAGGCTGGCTGGACTGGACTCTGGTAGCGGTTGCAATGGTGTTCTTTGTACTAGCAATCGCTAACTACACAGGTTCCATGGAAGAACTTGAGCCTCGTGCAGCTGGATTCTTGCTGGCTTCCTTCGGTATTCCGGGATTGATCTTGGTAGCAATCGCAGGGATACGAGTCTGGCGCAAACAGACACAGCAGGGAACCACCGTTTCTGCTGGAAAATCATAGAAGAAATCATAATTAGTGAGAGAGAACTCACTCTCTCTCACTAAAATTATTAGTTGTGAAACCGATGACTATAAATTCTAAGTTAACTCCCTTTCAACAGCGCCAAGCTCGCCAGCGTCGCAACCAATATAGGGTAACATTTGCGGCTTTCCTCATTCTCGTGGTGGCCTGGTTAATTGGACACTTTAATGTAGGAAGCAGTGATTATGCAGATTTTGTGCGTGATGTCCTGCCAAAAGTAGAGCGCGTAGAAAGTCGTGATAGAGGTCTGTTTGTCGGCTATGCAGCAGACACGGTGGGCCAAGAGGTTATCGTAGGTTATGCCATGTCGGGTAGTGCTACAGGCTATGGTGGCCCACTGACCTTGATGGTTGGCACTGATCCTGCCGGCAGCATCATCGGTGTGAAAGTTATCAATAATCGCGAAACACCGAACTTTTTCCACCAATTAGAAATCCACAATTATTACGACCAATTCAGTGGCGACGACTACACCAGCCAATTCAATCTCGGCAGCGATATTGACGGTGTCAGCGGAGCCACATTATCGTCTGAGGCTGTAGCTCAGAGCATTCGTGCCGCTGTCAGGGATATTGCAGCGAATGCGATCCCGAAAGCTGTCATTCCACCCCTTCAACAAGGCATCAAGTTTGGCGTTCCAGAAGTGACGTTGCTAGCCCTATTCATTGTGAGCTTTTTCCTACACCGCCTCAAACATCAGCCGCGGATCAAGAAGTATGGGCGCTGGATAATGTTGCTGACGGGGCTTGTTGTACTCGGCTTTGTCTTGAATAAGCCATTTACTCTTGCCAATGTCATCACATTATTGTCGGGCTATTGGCCGGATTGGCACAACAACCTGTATTGGTTCATTTTGCTCGGTGGCATTTTTACGGTCACCATTATTCAAGGTAAGAATCCGTATTGCTCATGGTTTTGTCCTTTTGGCGCTGCCCAAGAGTTACTCGGATCCCTTTCGGGTGCAAAGATCTACCAACCGCGCAACATTTATAACAAACTACGCTGGTTGCAACGTGTACTTTCGTTTTCAGCAATTGTCTTGGGATTGGCACTGCGTCAGCCGGGGGCTGCCAGCTTTGAGCCATTCGGAACCCTGTTTGACCTGAAAGGCTCATGGCCTCAGTGGTTACTGTTGGCATTGATCCTGTTTGGATCGTTGATTGTTTATCGTCCATTCTGCAACTACATCTGCCCGTTAGATCCAGTAGTTGATTACATCGGTGAAGTTCGCCGGTTTGGGAAGAGTATATGGCATCAAAGAAGCGGCGCAGCGGCGCCGACATCCGACAACCTATCTTAATCGTGTATGTTGGTATTTGCGTGATGGCGGTTGTGTTTACAGTTGCAATCGCCTTCGGCGAATCGAATAATACTGGTCAGATTTCTCAAGCGACGTCAATGAGTACTCGTACACTGTCACCTTATATTCTGACACAACGGGCAGAAGGTTCAGTCAATCAAGATGAGAATCCGGGCCAAAAAGAAAATTTTGTAATCAGCACCGTTCCCGGTGTCAATGCGACGGCAAGCCCTGAACATTGATCCTTTATTTGGAGCAGGAAACTTGAAATCACCATCAACAACTCTATCGCGTCGTCAATTCCTTAGCATTACAGCCTCAGCGGGCTTGTTGATTGCGGGAGGTTTCGGTTTGGCGAGTGATACGCGAAAAGTGAAGGCATTCGAAGCTTTCAAGGAAACACGCTTATTGATGGGCAGTGTCGCCAACTTGACTGTCATCAGCGATAACCCGGAGCTTGCACACACAGCAATCAGCGCCACTTTTGATCATATGCAATCGCTAGAAAATGTTCTCAGTCATTTTCGCGAAGATAGTCAATTGAGCCAACTCAATACAACTGGTTCCGTGATGGACCCCCATCACGCACTGATTGAGGTACTCACACGGGCAGTTGAATATGGGTATCTGACTGAAGGCGCTTTTGATGTGACGATTGAGCCTGTGCACCGACTTTATCGGGATTATGCAAAGCGCGGTGAACTTCCTACTAACGATGAGGTTGAAGTAGCACGACAGCGCGTTAATTATCAGGCAATAGATATTAGCAAAAACAGCGTTCGTTTTGAAAAGCTAGGTATGGCTGCAACATTGGACGGAATCGGCAAAGGCTACATTCTTGATCAAGGTGCATCTGTGCTACGTGAACATGGTTTCGATAATGTTCTGGTGGAATTGGGCGGCGACATGGCTACTCATGGGCAACCGGTCGAGCGTCCGTGGCAAATTGCGATTCAACGGCCTAACGCAAATCTCGAACTTCAACAACAACTTGTAGCACATCTAACTGGCGTTGCTTTGGCAACTTCAGGAGATTATCTGAACACCTTCACTGCTGACCATCGTCTACATCACATCATTGACCCCAAAAGCGGCGTTTCACCACTTGAAGTAGCGAGTGCCAGTGTGGTTGCAGCTACCGCATGTGATGCCGATGCGCTCGCAACCTCACTGGTAGTTATGGGGTCGCAGCGCGGGCTGGCATTGGTCAACCAACTTGCAAATGTCGAGGCGCTGGTTATCGAAAAGAGTGGTGCTATTTTTCAGACAGCCGATTTTCCGCTCAATGCGGTTTAGGTTCACAACCGAATACATATAACGACTAAGGATATTATGGCAATCAAACAATAAGACAAGAAACATACCATCACTATTCA